>DATMNV010000200.1:0-119381 GCA_035568535.1 Bradyrhizobium sp. | reverse complement strand
TCGAAATGCGACTATGCGCTGGAAGCCGCACTGCTCTCAAAGGCGCTCGGAGCGCCGGTGAAGGTGCAATGGACGCGCGAGGACGACGTCCAGCACGACTTCCTCCACACGGTTTCGGTGGAGCGGATCGAAGCCGGCCTCGACAAGAACGGCAAGGTGATCGCCTGGCGCCACCGCAGCGCCGCGCCAAGCATCGGCTCGACCTTCGGGGCGGGCGCCGTGCACCAGCTCGGCCTCGAGCTTGGCATGGGGTTCGTCGACATGCCGTTCGAGATCGCCAACGTCCAATGCGAGAATCCGGAAGCGGTCGCCCATACCCGCATCGGCTGGTTCCGTTCGGTATCGAACATCCCGCGAGCCTTTGCCGTTCAGTCGATGGTCGGCGAGCTCGCGCACGCCACCAATCGCGACCAGAAGGACATGCTGCTGGAGCTGATCGGATCCTCGCGGATCCTCAAGCTCGACTCGGTCAAGGACTACTGGAACAACGGCGAGCCCTATGACAGCTATCCAATCGACACCGCGCGTCTGCGGCGCGCGGTCGAGCTCGTCGCGGAGAAAGGCCAATGGGGACGCTCGGTGCCGAAGGGTCACGGCCTCGGTATTGCCGTGCATCGCAGCTTCGTCAGCTACATCGCGACCATCGTCGAGGTCGCCGTCGACGACAAGGGCAAGCTCACGGTGCCGCGGGTCGATACCGCCATCGATTGCGGAACCTACATCAATCCCGAGCGCATCCAGTCGCAGATCGAGGGTGCCGCGATCATGGGGCTCAGTCTCGCCAAATATGGCGAGATCACCTTCAAGGATGGCAAGGTGCAGCAGAAGAACTTTGACGACTTCCCGGTGGTGCGGATGGATGAGGCCCCACTCGTCACCAATGTCTACATCGTGCCGCCCGGCCCCGACACGCCGCCGAGCGGCGTCGGCGAACCCGGCGTTCCCCCGTTTGCGCCGGCGTTGACCAACGCCATCTTTGCCGCCACCGGAAAGCGCATCCGGGCCTTGCCGATTGGCAAGCAACTGCAGACGTAAAGCCGCAGCACCGGATCATCGGCACAAGAAAAATGCGGCGGACATCAAGTCCGCCGCATTTTCGTTTTGAAGAGTGAACGATCACCAGCTATTTCTTGACCGCGAACACCCAGACCACGCCGCCCTGCGGCACGTTGTTCTCGAAGCCGGGTGTCTTGCCGGCCAGTGCATCCTGGATGCGCTGGGCGTCGACGCCCCAGCCCGACTGGATCGCGATGTATTCGGTTCCGTCGACCTCATAGGCGACCGGCATGCCCATGATGCCGGAATTGGTCTTTTGCTCCCACAACAGCTCGCCTGTCTTGGCATTGAAGGCACGGAACTCGCGGTCGTTGGTGCCCCCGACGAAGACGAGGTCACCGGCGGTCGCCGTCACCGCGCCGAACAGCTGCGATGTCTTGAAGTCGTGCGACCAGACCTTCTTGCCGGTCGCCGGATCCCATGCCTGCAGCTCACCGAAATGATCGGCGCCGGGGCTCGGTGTCAGCCCGATGTCTTCGGCCTTGGTGCCGAGCCAGAGCTCGCCTGGCTTGAGCGGCACTTTCTCGCCGGTGAAGCCGCCGCAGAAATTCTCGTTGGCGGGAACGTAGACCAGCTTGGTGTCCGGGCTGTATGCGGCCGATGGCCAGTCCTTGCCGCCCCACAGCGACGGACAGAACTCGATCCGTTTGCCGATCACCGGCTTGTGGTCGGGATCGACGATCGGCCTTCCGGTCTCCGCCTCGATGCCCTTCCACACGTTGGTCTTCACGAACGGCCAGCCCGCGACGTAGTTGATGCGATCGGGTTTGCTCTCGAGCACCCACAGGATGGCATCGCGTCCGGGATGAATCAGGCTCTTGAACGAGCGGCCGTCGCGCTGCAGGTCGATCAGCATCGGCGCATCGACCTCATCCCAGTCACACGAATCGTTCTGATGGTATTGGAAATGGGTCTTGATCTTGCCGTTGTCGGGATCGAGGCCGAGCACGGAGCTGGTGTAGAGATTGTCACCGGGATGCGTCGCACCGGGCCAAGGAGCTGCATTGCCGATGCCCCAATAGATTGTCTTGGTGTCCTTGTCGTAGTTGCCGGTCATCCAGGCCGAGCCGCCGCCGGATTTCCAGTCATCGCCCTGCCAGGTGTCGTGGCCCGGTTCGCCCTCGCCGGGAATGGTGAAGGTCCGCCACAGTTCCTTGCCGTCATTGGCGTCGTACGCCACGACATAGCCGCGGACACCGAACTCGCCACCCGAGCCGCCGACAATGACCTTTCCGTCGACCACCAGCGGCATCAGCGTCAGATACTGACCCTTCTTGTAGTCCTGCACCTTGGTGTCCCAGAGCACCTTCCCCGTCTTGGCGTCCAGCGCCACGACATGGTCGTCCGTCGTCGCGAGATAGAGCTTGTCCTGCCACAGGCCGACGCCGCGGCTGGTCGGATGCAGCTGGAACAGATCGTCGGGAAGCTGCCGCTTGTAGCGCCAATATTCATCGCCGGTCTTCGCATTCAGCGCGATGACCTGGCCCATCGGCGTTGCCACGAACATGACGCCATTGTTGACGATCGGCGGCGCCTCGTGGCCTTCCACCACACCGGTCGAGAAGGTCCAGACCGGCGTCAGGTTCTTGACGTTCGATGTGTTGATCTGATCCAGCGGGCTATAGCCCTGCCCGTCGTAAGTCCTGCGATAAAGCATCCAGTTGCCGGGCTCGGGATTTTCGAGACGGCTCGAAGTCACTGGACTGTACTTCTCGATCGGTCCCGCTATCGCCGATGTCGCGAGCACACAGGTGAACGCGACGACACTTGATAACAGGCTTTGCTTGATGGTCATGGACGCTACCTCCCTTTTATGTATTGTTATGTATTGTTGTGGTTGTGCAGAGATTCCAATGACGCCGCCGCCGTCATCCTGGTTGCTGGGCACCTACCTTTCCGGCAAAGGGCGCTGCGACGGAAAGTGAATCGCCCGATATCGCCAGGGGAAGCGCCGCCAGCCGCCGGGGCGCCGGCCCGAACACGACCTGCGCGCTGGCGCGCGGATCATATTCGGAATTGTGGCACACGCATTTGAGGACGTTCCTGTCGCTGCCCTCTCCCTTCACCCAGGCGGTGACGGGGCAACCGGCATGCGTGCAGATCGCGGAATAGGCCACGAT
Organism: Bradyrhizobium sp.; assembly: GCA_035568535.1. GTDB lineage: Bacteria > Pseudomonadota > Alphaproteobacteria > Rhizobiales > Xanthobacteraceae > Bradyrhizobium. The sequence continues at coordinate 116,205 of DATMNV010000200.1, read as the reverse complement.
GCCGTCGGCTGCGCGCGCACGCGTGTCATCATCGAGCTCGGCGGGATCGAGCTTGATGATGAGGATTTCGTTCAAACGCGAACCGTCACGGACCACCGAGGTTTTGGAATCTTTCGGCCAGGCATGCAGAGGCGGCCCGCCAGGTTTCAGATCCGATGGCTTGATCACCTGCCCCGATTGCGGTCCTTCGGAGACGACAAGGAGATCGCCCGCCTGTGGACGCTCATCGCTGCCGGGTTGGCCCTCCTCGGCGCCGGCAGAGCGGCCGGACGCGAAGCAGGCTCCCGCGCCAAGCGCCGTTGCGAGCAAGGACCGCCGCGTCCGGTGCGCACACATCGTCGTTTGGGATGCATGCCCTGCTTCGTCCGACCCGACTGACGACACAACGTCTGGCATGCATCAATGACAGCACGCAACTCCGTCAAAATGAGGGCGGCGACACGTTCTCACTCAATCTCTTCGGTTCCCGCGCTTTGAATCGTGCGCCCGCAACACTTCCTTCGCGGATGCCGCGAAAGTTTTTTTGCGACGCATGACCAGCGACCTCGTTGCCACGCAGCTGCCGGAGTGACGCAGTTGATCAAGCGCAGCTCGGCCTCGAACGCCGCCGTTCGTGCCGGCGTTGCTCGATCCCATCTTTCGCCACCGGCAAGCGCATCCGGACCCTGCCTATCGGCAGACAACTAGAAACATAGATTTGGAGGCGATTCCTCCCAGAGATTGTCTCTTGTTACATGGTGCGCAGGCGGGCGGAGGGCTCGTGCGCCGCCCTCTTGCTGTCCCAAGACCACCGATCTCGGGTGCTAAATCCTGTGAATTATTGGCTTTTTCCGTATTCACACGGGGCGCCCTGATGAGGTCGCCCACGCCTTGGCACAAACGCTGCATGGTAAAATGAGCCGAGTCGTTCCATTGAATGGAGATTCCATGCTCGTTACCCTTGTCGCACTGCTTTGCAATGGCCAGCTCTGTTTGGAAAAAGTTGTTACCACCTCTGATCAGTCCAATATTACGATGATGGACTGTCAGGTTCACGCACAGGCGGGAATTGCCGAGTGGCTTCAGAATGGTCCTTATCGGACCTGGAAGCTGCAAGGCTACAAGTGTGTCGTTGGCAAATATATTCCGAAGAGTCAGGCCTGAGCCGGATCAGGTTCGGACTTCTTCTTCGGGCGTTCTGACACGAAACGTCGCCGTTGCACCGCGACGCGATACTGCACTGCACGACCGTCGAGCAGTTGGGCGCCGAGATTATCGCCGTCGGCGGCATGCCGAACCGGAACAGCCGCTCCGCATGACGGCGATGCCGCACGCCGGCTAGAGATCGCCCGCGCGCTGCACGCCGGCTTCAGTCATTCCTGCCCAGGCCGCGGCGAGCGAGCCCGTCAGATCGATCGCATAGCAGCCGTACTCGGTCACGACCACATCGAAGCCGAGACGACGGCCAGTTTGCCGTGCGTGCAGAAATCGATCTGCATGTCGATGACCAGCAGCAGGTCGTCGGAATGGTTTTGCATAAATAATGGATCCGAAGTAGTGGCTCAGCAAACGGTAATGCAAAGGCCGAGCGGTCTCAAGGCGCACGTGTCAGCATTGCAGACATGGTCGGAAATCCTGTCGCGCCGTTCTACCGGCCCACGCAGGGCGTTTTCGCAAGCCACTAACGATCGCTAACAATCCATAACGAGCCATTCGCTGATTTCGGTGCGAGGATATACTGGTTGAGTGAACCGTAGGGGTTCAGGCGCGCGGGGCGGAGTTCGATAATCAATCGTTCCCACATCAATAACGACGGCCACCAGTAAAGGAGAAAGCGCATGACCGACTTCAGGAAAGAAACTGACAGCCTCGGCGTGGTCGAGGTACCTGCGGACAAGTTGTGGGGAGCGCAAACTCAGCGCTCGCTGGAGCACTTCAGTATCGGGAAGGATTTGATCCCCCGCGAAATGATCACGGGCTATGCGATCCTCAAGAAGGCTGCCGCGACCGCCAACCACGCGAGCGGGCGGCTGGACGACACGCGCTACAAATTGATCGTCCAGACCTGCGACGAAATCCTGGCCGGCCAGCACCACGACATGTTTCCGCTTCATGTCTGGATGACGGGCAGCGGCACGCAATTCAACATGAATGTCAACGAGGTCATTTCCAATCGCTGCAGCCAGCTTGCCGGCACGGCCCTCGGCAGCCACAAGCCGGTTCATCCCAACGATCACGTCAATATGGCGCAATCGTCGAACGACTCGTTTCCCTCGACCATGAACATCGCGGCCGCCGTTAACGTCAAGCGGCGCCTCATTCCGGCTGTGACGGCCCTGCGCGATGCCATCGCCGCCAAATCGAAGGAATGGGACAATATCGTCAAGATCGGTCGCACGCATATGCAGGACGCGACCCCGCTGACACTAGGCCAGGAATGGTCCGGCTATGAGGGCATGCTGTCGGACGACCTGGAGCGGATCGAAGTTGCCCTGCAGGGTGTCTATCGGCTGGCACTCGGCGGCACCGCGGTGGGCACCGGCATCAATTCGGCTCCCGGTTTTGCCGAAGCGGCCGCAGCTGAAATCGCCAAGCTCACCAGTCTGCCGTTCGTGACCGCGCCGAACAAATTCACCGTGCAAGGCGCCCATGACGCGCTGGTGCAACTGTCCGGCACGCTGCGCACGCTTGCGGTGTCGCTCTACAAGATCGCCAACGACATCCGCCTGATGTCATGCGGGCCTCGCGCAGGCTTCGACGAGTTGTCGATACCCGAGAATGAACCAGGCTCCTCCATCATGCCGGGCAAGGTCAATCCCACCCAGTGTGAGGCGCTCACCATGATCGCAGTGCAGGTCATGGGCAACGACGTCGCGGTCGGCTTTGGCGGCGCCGGCGGCTATCTCGAAATGAATGTCTACAAGCCGCTGATGATCTCCAACATCACGCACTCGATCACGATCATGACCGACGGTTGCACCAACTTCCGCAAATTCCTGGTGGAAGGCACGAAGCCCAACCTGAAGAAGATCAACGAGTATGTCGAGCGTTCGTTGATGCTGGTGACGGCGCTGTCGCCCGTGATCGGCTACGACAAGGCTTCGAAGATCGCGCATTACGCGATGGACAACGATCTCACGCTCAAGGAAGCGGCGCTCAAGCTCGCCTTCGTCAGCGAGGACGAGTTCAACCGCGTCGTCGATCCCGCCAAGATGGTGAGACCCTATGTCGCCCCTGCGGCGACAGCATCTGCCGCCGGCTGAAGGGCGGGTTCATCCGCGAGGACCGGCCTCATTCCCGGCCGGCCCTCGCGCTCCTGTACTCCTGCCCGGGGGGAATAGGCGATGACCAGTGAAGAGCGTTCCGAGCTAAGCCTTGCATTCGCAAAGGTCCTCTACGTCAACGGCCAGGCAACGGATCAGGTCGTCGCTGCAACCCGGCGACTCGCCAACAAGCTCGGCATCAGTGCCGAGCTGTTGCCGCGCTGGGGCGAGTTGCAATGGCGCGTGGACAGCGGCGGGGCAGCGCCGACCCCCTACATCGCGGCTGATCCGGTCGGGGTTAATATGGGCCGCGTTGCTTCCGCGATGCAGGCGGTAGCCGACATCGAAGCCGGCCGGCTTTCGCTCGAGGACGCACACACGCGGATCGACGCCATCGCCAAGGCCCCGTCGGCGCCGGCATGGCTGTTTGCCCTGGCTGCGGCAGCCGGCGCGGTCGCGCTGGCGATCATCTTCGGCATCCAGCACGAGCCGGCTGCGCTGCTTATCTTCGTGAGCGCGGGCGCGGGCGCCCTGCTCCGCCGCGCCATCGCCGGGGTGAGTACGAACATCTTCATTCAGCCGTTCTGCGCCGCGCTGCTTGCAGGTCTCATCGGCGGACTGGCGGTACGCTATCAACTGAGCACGGCGCTGCGGCTGGTCGTCGTGTGTCCCTGCATGGTGCTGGTTCCGGGACCGCACATTCTCAACGGCACGATCGACCTGATCAGCGGTCGCATTCATCTGGGTAGCGCCCGGCTGATTTATGCGGGACTTGTCGTCGTCGCGATTTCGACCGGACTGCTGCTGGGGCTCTTGCTATTGCACGAGTCGCTGCCGATTGATCCGTCGGGCCACACGGTGCCGCTGTGGCTCGACGTGATTGCGGCCGGCATCGCCGTGGCCTGTTATAGCGTCTTCTTCTCCACCCCGATGAACATGCTTGCATGGCCGGTAGCGGTCGGCATGCTGGCCCATGCCTTGCGCTGGGTTGCCATCACCGAGCTCGGTTTTGGCGTGGCGGCGGGTGCGCTCGTGGCCTGTGTCGTCGTCGCCCTGCTGCTCACACCGGTTTCGCGCCGCTGGCATTTGCCGTTCGCCGCCATCGGCTTTGCCTCTGTGGTGTCGATGATCCCCGGCGTCTACGTCTTCAGGATGATGAGTGGTCTGACGCAGATTGCCGATACGGCGCAGGCCTCGTCACAGCTTGTCGGCGCCACATTTGCCGACGGTGCAACCGCCGTCGCTGTCGTATTGGCCATGAGTTTCGGCCTTATCGTGCCCAAGATGATAATCGACCATTTTGGCGATCGACGCGGACGAGCCAAAGGGAGCTGAAGATGCTTGTATTCGCTCGAAAGTCCGGCCTGGGTCGGACGCCTGTCATTCCCTCGGACGAAAGAGCCACGTTGCTCCGCATCGAGGAACGGCTTCCGCCGCTGCTCAGCGTCATCGCCGGCATGGTCGATCTCACCGGCTTTTTCACCCTGGGCAATGTTTTCACGGCACACATCACCGGCAACCTCGTTGCGGCAAGCGCGGTCGTGGTGCGTGGGGGTCCGCTCAATCCTGCGCAACTGCTGGCGATCCCCGTCTTTATTGTCGCACTGGCGCTGGTCTGGCTGATCGCAAGGTTTTCCAATCGAACCGGCCCCTCGCTGGTGCGGCTCCTGTTGGTGGTGCAATTTCTGTTGCTTGCAGCAGTATCGGCATTTTGCATCGCGGCAAAACCTTCGAGCAATCCCCATGGGATCGCTGCCTGCATCGCCGCGCTCATCGCGGTCTCTGCCATGGCGGGCCAGTATGCGTTGTTTCGCCTGGCCATACCTGAAGCGATCTCCACGGCCGTCATGACCGGCAATCTCACGAATACCGTTCTTTCCATCATGGATGCATTGTCGCACGGCCACCCGCTTATGAGCGCTGACGGTGGTCGATTGAAGCGATCACTGTATCTTCTCTTCGGCTTTCTGCTGGGATGCGTTGTTGCCGCGATGGCGATCTCCACGATGGGTGAATGGGCCTGGGCGTTGCCCGTGGCGCTTGCGGCCGTCGCTGTCATCTGCCTGTGACATTCGATTTTGCAGGATAGGCTCTCGGTGGGGCGCTCTTTGCAAAGAAACTGATTTGCCCGACGGGACCGGGCAAATCAGTTCGCGCCTGAATGCCGTCATGCCGCCAGGCCGGCCTCTCTCGCAATCGTTGCGGTCGGCGGCATGCCGAACCGGAACAGCCGCTCCGCATGACGGCGATGCCGCACGCCGGCTAGAGATCGCCCGCGCGCTGCACGCCGGCTTCAGTCATTCCCGCCCAGGCCGCGGCGAGCGAGCCCGCCAGATCGATCGCCCGGCAAGCGGATTCGATCACGACGACATCGAAGCCGAGGCGACGGGCGTCTATCGCGGAATAATGGACGCAATAGTCGGTTGCGAGGCCGACGAGGAATATCCTCCGCAAATTGCGCTCGCGCAGATAACCAGCCAAGCCCGTCGGCGTGCGCCGGTCGTTTTCGTAGAAGGCGGAGTAGGAATCGATGTCGGGACGGAAGCCCTTGCGAATGACGAGTTCCGCACGCTCGGTCGACAATTGCGGATGGAATGTCGCGCCCGGCGTACCCTGCACGCAATGGTCGGGCCACAGCGTCTGCTGCCCATAAGGCATCTCGATACTCTCGAACGCCGTCCGGCCCGGATGAGACGTCGCAAAGGAACTGTGACCCGGCGGATGCCAGTCCTGGGTCAGCACCATGTGGTCGAAGCGCTGGGCAAGCCGATTGACTACTGGCACGACGTCATCGCCATCGGCGACGGCCAGTTTGCCGTGCGTGCAGAAATCGTTCTGCACGTCGATGACCAGCAGCAGGTCGTCGGAGCGGATTTGCATGGTTTGAGGTCCTTGAGGCGAAGGCCCCGCAAACCGTAATGCAACGGACGAGAGGTCTCAAGTTCGGCAATGGACACGGCGCCCGTTGCTCGACGGGCAAATCAATTCACGGACAAGCGCTGGCATGCCGCCAGATCGGCCTCCCAGGCCGCGAAAATCCGTTGCTCAAAGACGAATTTCGCAAGCCAAATCAATCTGATTTGGCTGTTCAAGACCCTTGGTGAAAATATTTCGCTTTTTCCGAAACCAAAATCAGTTGTATCCTGCGCGCGTCCCGCTCCCACAGGAGGGGCGCTTCGCGATCGTCACGGACGTTGGGAGCGGGATGCGATGGACGCGGTGGTTGCGTGACGATGCGGCCAGTGCGTGCGGCGAAATCGTGTGGTCCCGATCCCCCGACGCTGGGATCAAGTTTCGCGGTTGGCGATGTCGGCCCTGACGGGCGCGACACGCCGGGGTCCGCGAGGCGACGGTGGCTAAAAAGCCCGGTACACCGGGGAGAGTACGTATAAGCCGCTAAACCCATTGCGCAGGGAATGTCGGATGGTTCGACGTACCTGTGGTGACTAACTCGTGTGCTTTTTTGCTGCACACGAGGCTGCGGGTGCGATCGTAGCACCGGCATTCCCTGCGCCCTCCGCTTCCGAGGGCATTTTTTGGCAAGACTCGGACACAATCACGTCGCGAGAACGCGGAGTTATGTCTCCCATCATCCGCTGAGGGATTTCCGGATCGCTTCGCTGTCGCTCGCAATGACGGCCCATTTCCGATCAAAACATGTGTGCGTTTCAAGAATACGAAATATCCCTGTCACATCGTCTGAGTTGCAAGCCGGATACGCTTTCCGCATCGCAGAAACGCTTCTTACATTCGCTCCAAACATTTATTGGCGTGTCACATTTTTTTCGTCGTGCTGTAGCGGGACGCTGAAAAGGTTCACGCGCTCGGTCGATCGCCGCAGCAATCCTTTCTCTTTGTCTTTCTCGAGCTCCAATGGGGAGAAACCCTCAATGCGTTTGTCCAAAACTCTCGGATTCGTCTCGGTCCTCGCCCTCATGGCGATGGGCGCGGGAGCCGTCGCCGATGACGATCACGGCCGGTCCGACGACTTCCATTTCGGCCGCGACCATGACCACGATCATGATGGGGTCCGCACCAAGACGCCCATCAAGCATGTTGTCGTCATCTTCCAGGAAAATATTTCCTTCGACCACTATTTCGGTACCTATCCGCACGCCGAGAACAAGCAGGGCGAAACGCCCTTCTTCGCCAAGCCGTTCACGCCTGTCGTCAACAGCCTGAAGACGCCGCTTGACGTCAACAAGGGTTTTGCGCCGCTGAAGGGCGTTGACCTCCTCAACAAGAACCCCAACAGCGTCTCGACGAACCCGGTCGCCCCCAACAATAACGTGCAGAACGGCATCGGCGCCTCGAATCCCTTCCGTCTCGCACCCGGACAGGCGCTGACGGCGGACCAGGGACACAATGAACAGCCCGAACAGGCCGCCTACAACAACGGCAACATGGATGGCTTCCCGGCGTTCGTCGGCACCGCGGGCCCGCCGCCCGCCGGCATCGGCACCAAGGGACTTGTGATGGGCTATTTCGACGGCAACACCGTCACCGCGCTGTGGAATTATGCCCAGAACTTCGCGATGAACGACAACAGCTATTCGTCGCAGTTCGGTCCCTCGACCCCGGGTGCGATAAACCTGATCTCGGGCCAGACCAATGGTCTCGCCAACTCCATCAATGTGGTCAATGGTTCGGGCGTGCTACTGCACGCCACCCACGAAGCCTTCGGCGACGCCGCCCATACCACAAGCAACATCACCGAGATCGGCGACGGCGATCCGATCGGCGACGTTTGCTCGAACCCGACCATCGATCAGGTAACAATGAGCGGCCGCAATATCGGCGACATGCTCAACGACAAGGGCATCACCTGGGGCTCGTTCATGGGCGGCTTCGACCTCAGCGTCGTCAACGCCAATGGCACCACCAACTGCCAGCGGGAAACCAATCCGACCGCATCAGGCACACCGGCGTTCACCTCGGTCGACTACATTCCGCACCACGCCTGGTTCCAGTACTATGCGTCGACCTCGAATCCGAAGCATCTGCGGCCGAGTTCGGTCCAGGCGATCGGTCACAGCTTCATTCCCGGCACCAAGACGCCGGATCCGGCCAACCACCAGTATGACAGCAACGACTTCTTTGCTGCGCTCAAGGCCCACAACCTGCCGGCGGTCAGCTTCTTGAAGGCTCCCGCCTTCCAGGACGGCCACGCCGGCTATTCTGATCCGCTCGACGAGCAGACCTTCGTCGTCGGCGTCATCAACGCCTTGCAGCAGAGCCGGGAATGGGAAGAGACTGCTGTCATCATCCTCTATGACGACTCCGACGGCTGGTACGACCACCAGATGCCGCCGATCGTCAACACTTCGGCCAACTCGGCGCTGGACGTGCTCAACGGACCGGGCAAGTGCACCACCAGCAACGGCTTCCAGCAGGGCCGCAAGAGCCAGATGCTCAATGGCAATTTCGGCCAGCCGGTCTGGGGCCGCTGCGGCTATGGCACCCGCCAGCCGCTGATCGTGGTCTCGCCCTTCGCCAAGCGCAACTTCGTCGACCACACGCTGACGGATCAAACGTCGGTGCTGCGGTTCGTCGAGGACAACTGGCTGAACGGCGAACGCATCCAGCCGGGTGGCTCGTTCGACACCATCGCAGGTCCGATCGACGACATGTTCGATTTCGACCATCGCACCGAGGATCATCCGCGCAAGCTGTTCCTCAATCCGCACAACGGCACGGTGGTCGCCAATTTCGGCCACTAAGGCCGGCCATCAAGCGAGCGCGTCCCCGGCTTTCAAAGCCGGGGACGCGATTTTTTTGGAGAGGAATGATTTTATTTTGGGATGGAACTTTATTGCGGCGGCTGCTGCCGCGAGGCGAGTGCCTGACTCAGCGCCGAATAATGGGCGTCGTGGACTTTCGGATTGAACAGCGACCATTGCTCCGAGTTGTACAATGCCGTCGGAACCGCGATCTTCATCCGCTCGCGGTAGAGATTGTAGTCCTCGGCGGCATCTTCGAAGCGATCCTCGACGGCCGCCATGCCAATGCGCCGCAGGGTGATCACCTGCTCCTTCAACGCCTGGCGCGCCAGCATGCGCTCGTTGAGGCCTTCCGCCGACACGCTGGTATCCTTGTGATCGGGATATTGCTCCGTGAGCTCACGCAGCTCGTATCCGATGGTGTCGACAGCGAGTGCGATCGCCTCCTTGTCGCGGTTTTCGATCGCGGTTCCCAGGGCGCTGCCGAAATCGTTGAGCTCCTTCATCGTGGCGGTGAAACCCTCGTACTCGTTTGGCGTCATGCCGGCGCCGACGGCTTGGAGATAGACCACGAGATCCTTCTGATCGGCCTCCGACAATCCGAGATCGAAGCTGTGGTTGAAATAGGCCACGACCTGGTCGTAGCTGTCGAAGCGGCCGTCGTGGAAATAGGGCGCGTTGTAGTCGGCATTCATCAGCGTCGGCGTCTTGAACAGGCCACCGGAACCGATGTCGTGCTGCCGGTGATCGACAAACGCCGCCGAGGGAATGTGGCAGCCGGCACAGCTGAGCTCGGCATTGTGCGGGAACGGCCTGAAAAACAGCGCTTCGCCGCGCTTCTCGCTGTCCATCGCCAGCGCCGTCAGGCGCCCGCCCGGTCCGAGATTCGGATTATGCAGGAAATCGATATCCTGGATGTAGACGACGATGGCATCGAGAATGGCCGGCGACGGCTCGGGACCGGCGAATTCGTTGACGATGACATTGTGGACGAAATCGCGCAGCGACGCGATGCGGCCGTCATGACCGTAGGGGCTGAGAAACCGTGCGCCGCGCAGGCTCGGAATGCGGACGGGATCGAACGTCAGGTTGTTGGCCTTCGGATTGAACAGCGGCCCGGTGGTGTCGAAAGTCCCCGGATGCCCCGACATTTTCGGCATGTAGAATTTGGGGTTGTTGGCGCCGTTGACATGACAGGTCCCGCAGCTCATGCCGGCTTGCCGCGCCACGCCACCGAGGATGTTCGGAGAATTGAAGGCGATATCGCCGAGATTGACCAGATAGGGCTTGCGACCACGGTTGAGCTCGCTGTGAAACGCCTCGCGCGGCTTGACCAGCGCATCCTCGTTGAGCTCGGTTTTGGCCGGCAACACCGTCTGGCTACCGTCGAGCGGGAACGCCGCGAGCCGGTCGCCTGCGACCAGGCCGAAGCCGAGCGCGGCACCGAGCATCCAAACGCCTTTGTTTGCCATTTCGGGAAATCTCCAACGTCGCGGGAAGCGCCTGTCACGCGCTCGCAATATTGTCGACTTCCTTTGCCGATTTGTGACGGGATCGGCACCCTGCCCCGCTTGATTCAGCGCTCCAAGGATCCGTCGCCATTTGGCTCGCTGACCCAGACATCGCTCTGCTTGATCCTTTCGATCAGTGCCTCCGGGCTGAATTTTCGCAAATCGCGCGGCAGCTCGAACAAGGACGCAGGTTGCGCCTCATCGCGGATATGCTCAAGCGCGATGATGGTCCCATCGGCGGTCTTGATCCGCAGCGGAAACCGGCGTTCGGGATCGAGCCAGACGAGAAATTCCTGCTTCTCCGCCGAAGCGATCCGGAACACGGCAGCCTTGCGGCCATCGACCTCCTCTTCGCTTGCGCGCTCGCAGCGCCACTCCGCCTGCCCGGCGGCGCCGGCCAATTGTGCCATCGCCTGCCAGCTCCGGCACGGCTCGTTCGGGTCGACCGGCACAAATAATTGGGTGAGCCGGCTTGATTGTCTCGCATCCATGTAAACGTGCGTTGCCGGACGCACGAAATAGGCCGACGGCTTTGCGCTATCGACGAGGAAGAAACCATTCGGGAGTTCCGGCGTCTCGATCCGCCCGTTTCCATCGAGAACCCACAGGCGCCCCGCGGGCACGGCGGCATTGTCCCGCGTCGTCACGATGTCAGCGGAAAACTGCTGAGCCATCGCGGGCGCAAATCCGCCAAACAGAAGACCCACGCAAATCAATCGGCCAAGCCAAAGGATTTTCATCATTTCCGTTATCCAGCCAGAGACATCAAAAAGCGGCGCCGGCCGAACCATCGGGTTCGATCGGCGCCGCCGTCTCAACGAGGCCTGTTCGCGATCAAATCGCGACAGGCACACGATCACTCGGTGTAATTCAGGTTGACCGCCTTGCTGAAGTCGAACGCGTCGAACATGTCAGCGAGCGCCGGGCTGTTGGTCGGCACATACTGATTGTTCTTCGAGAACGTCGGGTTCGGCAGGTTGTCGCGGCTGCGGTTGGTGAGCGGCTGGAGGCCCCAGTTGCGCTCGACGAACTTCAGCAGCGACACGTGATCGGCGTAGTTGTGATTGACCTTGCCGCCGGTCGAATAGGGCGACAGGATCAGGGTCGGGATGCGCGGTCCGTCGCCGAAGAAGTCGAGCGACTGGATATAGCCCGAGTCCCAGTAACCGCCGGCTTCGTCCCAGGTGATGAACACCGCGGTTCCCGCCTTCAGATCCGGGTTGGCATCGAGCGCGCCGAGAACGTTGAGCACGTAGGCCTCGAACAAGTCGACCTTCGAGCTCTGCGGATGACCGTCGAGCAGACCATCCGGCTTGCCGAACGAAACCGACGGCAGCTGGTTGTTCTGGATCGCCGTGATCAGATCAGCCGTGTCCTTGATGTGAGCCTGACGCTGGGCCGCGCTGCCCATGATCGAGGTCGCATACTGGAACGGGTTGCAGATCTGGCAGTAGGCAACGCCGAGCGCATGAGCCGGATCGGCAGCCGCGGCGGCCGACAGGTTCGGGCTGGTCGGGTTGGCCGCAACCGCAGCGTTCGAGAGCGCCACGGCGTCGTTATACGCGCCACCGTAATAGGCCCACGAAATCTGCTTGTCGTTCAGAGCGTCGCCGATCGTTCGGACCGACGAGGGCGGCACGTTGTTACCACCCGAGAGCGCGCCGTTCGGCAGGAAGCCCGGATTGACGTTGTTGAGCATGTAGAAGTGCCTGGGCTTGCAGTTCGGCTCCGCCGCGTAAGGCAGGTGCTCCAGATAGCTCACGATCGGCTGGACACCGGGCTGGAAGATGTCCGAGCAATTGCTCCAGTTGCCGTCGACCGTATAGGTGTTGACCGTGCTCGCCTTCGGGTTCGGATTCGCGATCAGCGTCGCCGGCGGCGTGGTCGGATTGCCCTTGCCGTCGCTCCAGAAGGCCGCGTCGCCGGTTCCGAGCATGAAGTGGTTGGCACCGGTGCCACCGTGGAACGACTGGTGGAAGTTGTCGCTCAGGGTGAAGCGGTCAGCCAGCTGCTTCAGGATCGGAGCCTGTTCCTGCTCGGCATTGTAGAAGCCCATCGAGTTGCCCAGGCTCTTGTTGGTCGCCGAATAGGTCGCCATCACGAAGGGGAACAGATCGGCCAGGCAGCCCGAATTGTTGGCCTTCGTCGCACCCGAAGCGCTGCAATCCTCCTGCTGCCAATCTTGGTAGAACCGGTGCGTGGTGTCGCCGGTGTAGTCGTCGTCACTGAGCGCCGGACCCTGCAGCGGGAACGGGCCAGCCAGAGTGCCGGCGCCCGGCACGCGCGTATCAAGGGAGTTGGCCGGCAGAAGCGTGGCACCGGTGGTCAGGATATCGAGATCAGCGGGATCCATGTCCTTCTCGACGCTCGCTTCCGCAATCGTCTTGAACGGAGGCGAAGTGTCGCTTTGCGCGGCCGGAGTGCCTTCGGTGTTCGGTTGCGGCATCAGGTTGGTCGGATTGTAGGGCGACTTGGCGTTCTGCGGAGCGCCGATATAGAACGATGGCTGACCCGCAACTGCGAACTGTTGGGCCTGTGCGAAGTTCGGGCCGGGCGAGCCGTCCTCGTTGACGATGCCCTTGGAAAGCAGGTTGGAAATCGTCTGGTTCTTGCCCTTCGGCTTGTAGACGCCAAAGGTGTGATCGAGGCCACGGTTTTCACCGATCAGGATGATGACGTGCTTGATCGGAGAGGCGGTCTTCAGCCTGTCCGCCGGATCCTTGTCCTTGTTATTATTGTTGTTGTTCTTGCCGTGGTCGTGGTCGTTGTTCTTGCCGTTGCCGTTGCCGTCGTCGTTCTTTCCGTTGTTGGCGTAACGGTTGTGATGGGCACGCTTGTCCCAGTTGCTACGGCCACCATTGGCCGCGTACGCCGCCGTGGCGACTGCGATCGTCGAGACGAAGCACAATGCTGTTGTGGTTCGCCAGTTCGTTTTCAAATTGAAAGTCATCAGAACCCCAGAAGTTGTAAGTTGATTACCGCGCTGGCCAACGCTCGACTTACGTAGTGGGTCAACATGACGCAGATATATCGTCGTCGTGAAACGGCTGACGAAACTCTGAACGATTCTAAAATTTTTTCTGATGAGATGATCGACGCGGATTCACGTGAGCACAGAATCAAACCAGCACTCGCGTGAGCCTCACCCAAACATCGTCTTCTCGTTGAGAAACTGATTCACCCGAATGCGTGCGTTCGATCCGTCGATACAAGGGACAAAAGCTCTCAAGACAGGATGAAGCCGTCTTGCGACAACGCACTCAAGAGCCGCCGCCGGAATCGGCTCTACTGCGACACGCGCCTCGACTGCATGACGTGACGCAGCGCCTCGTAGTGCGAATCATGCACGGCGGGATCGAACAAGGACCACGGCTGGGCGCGGGCCAGCATCGCCGGTACCGCAGCAGCGGTGAGATTGCGATAATTCCTGAATTCCGTCCCAGCATCAGCGGTTCGGCCCTCTGCGACGGCGAGATCGATGCGCCGCAAAGTAAGAACAAGGTTCTTCAGCACCGCGCGTGCCTCCAGGCGCTCGTCCTCGCCACCAGAGACGCTGGTGTTCTTCCGATCCGGATATTGTTCCGTCAGTTCGCGCAGTTCCCGACCGATCGTCTCAACGGCGAGCGAGACGGTGTCCTTGTCGCCGGCCGGGATGGCGGTCGACAGCACCGCGGCAAAGTCGTTGATTTCCTTCAGCGTCGCGCCCGCGCCGTCGCGCTCATAAGGCTGAATGCCGTCGCCGACCGCCGTGAGATAGGCGACGAGGTCGTGGCGATCCTGCGCGGACAGACCGAGGTCGAAGGTCCGGTCGAAATGCGTGACGACCTGGTCGTAATTGTCGAAACGGCCGTCGTGAAAATACGGCGCGTTGAAATCGGCATTGCGCAACGTCGGCGTCCTGAACAATCCGCCGGAGCCGACATCATGCTGCTGATGATCGACAAAGCCGCCCGAGGGAACATGGCAGCCCGCACAGCTCATCTCCGGATCGTGCGGAAACGGCTTTCGGAACAACACCTCGCCGCGCCGCTCCGGTTCGCTGATCTTCCCGATCAATTGGCCGCCGGAGCCAAGGCTCGGATTGGGCAGGAAATCGATATCCTGGATATAGGCAACGATGGCGTCGACGATGGCGGGCGACGGCTCGGGACCGGCAAACTCGTTGACGATGACGTTGCGGACGAAGTCGCGCAGCGAAGGCATGCGGCCGTCGACACCATAGGGTGCGAGATAGCGCGCGCCGCGAAGGCTTGGGATGCGCACCGGATCGAGCACGAAGTTGTTGGCCTTGGGGTTGAACAGCGGTCCGGTGGTGTCGAAATTGCCGGGACGCGTCGACATTTTCGGCATGAAGAATTTTGCATTTCCCGCGCCGTTGACATGGCAGGTTCCGCAACTCACGCCGGCCTGTCGTGCCACGACGCCGAGGATCCAGGGCGAGCTGAACGCCAGATTGCCGAGATTGACCAGATAGGACTTGTCGCCGGCGACTTCGGAGCGGAACACTTCGCGCGGCTTGTCGAGCGCATCCTCGTTCAGCTCGGTCTTTGCGGGCAAAGCGGTCTGATCGCCGTCGACCGGAAAGGCCGCAACGCGCCTCTCGGGAGCAGCGATCAGAAGACCGAAAGCAAGCGCAGCTATTATCCCCAGGCGATGGATCATCATCGCGATTGGGCCTCAAGCGTCGGCTGGCGCAGTCCCAACTTCGCCGAGGCGCCCTGCAGGGCGACCACCAGTTCCTCGCTGGCTCGCCGCAGCGCAAGGACATCGACATGAGGCAAGTCCTTTGCCGCGACAATCGCCTTGAGCTGCTCGATCCGATTCGTCACGGAATCGGCGAGCTTGGCGTCGACCGCCTTCAGCGCCTCCGCGAAAATCGTCGTGTAGGCAAAATCGATGCCGGCGACATTGTTGCGCATGTCGTCGAGCGAGGTTCCGCTGATCCTGGATTCGCCGCCATCGGCCTTGCTCTCTCCAACTTCATAGGCGAGCCGCACGGTGCCATCGAGCAAGCCCTGCGGCGTCAATGGCATGTCGCGAAGCTTGCTGTGCAGGCTGTCGAGATGCTCGACCAGCGCGCTTGCAAAACCGTCGACGTCGGTGCTGCCGGCACCAAACAGCTTGGCTTCGATGGCGTGGAATCCGCTTTCGGCATTGGGCCAGGCGTCAATCTGCGCGTCGAGTTCCGGAACGAAGCCCGCCGTGAAGACTTCCGATCGCTCCCAGCCCGCGCGCGCCGATATCCAGGCCTTCTTCGCGCCGGCCAGATCCTTCGCCGCAGCCCGCTCGCGCAGATCGCGAGCCCCTGCCAGCGCCGACCCAATTCCCTCAATCATGTAAGGCCGGTACCGCTCCGCGGCGTCGTCCAGCTTGGCGGCAGCGGCCGGTTGCAGGCCAAGCAGAAGCAAAAGCAGACAAAGCGCAACTCGCATATCGATACATCCTTGAAGGCCGCGGATAGGCTCAGGCCAACGCTCGCAACATCCCGGCAAACAGCGCGAAATATCGTCAGCTTGTGATGCTGTTTTGTGACGGGATGATTTCGCGCTGCGCGCTTCTCCCGAATAAAAAGAAATTGCTCCCGAAATAATTTTCTCAAGAACAAAAATTGGCGAAAATCCTTCACGCGATCGTCTCAAAATAATTTCGTCAACGAAAATCCGTATGCGTTGTCACCTAAGTGACGTGTCGTCGTCATCGACATGTGTCTCCCGCCATCCCGCAACAAGAAATATGCCTCTCAACATCGAAGCATATCTATTCCCCGGATGTTTCCTGCTGCTCTGCGTGCTTTGCGGCGCGCTGGCGTTGATCGACCTGCGTCGCGGCATCATCCCGGATGGGTTGAACCTTGCGATCGCGGCGCTTGGGTTGGTGCAGGCAATCGTTGCCGCCGGCGCAATGGCCGGCCTCGAGGCGCTGCGCGACGCAGTCGTCATCGGCGCCATTTGCTGGCTGTTGCGGCGCTTATATTTCGCGTGGCGAAAGATCCAGGGACTTGGCCTCGGCGACGTCAAGTTCCTTGCCGCCGCCGGCATCTGGGTCGGCTTCCCGGGGATTGCGATGGTGATCCTGGTCGCCGCGGTCGGCGCGCTGGTCGCGGCCGGCGGCCTGCGACTCGCCGGGTACACCCTGACCCGGCAAACCTCGCTGCCGTTTGGTCCCTTTCTCGCCATGGGCCTGCTGTCGGCCGTTGCCGCGCAGCAATGGCTCGGCTTGATCTAGCAGCCGCCCGTCAGCGCGACGTCACTGGCCGCGCCACGGAGCTAACCGGGATCAACCGCACTTCGCCGGCGGACTCGCCGCCTGGTGGCGGCAATGTCAGCACGGCGGCCTGCTGATCCTTCTCCAGGGTCGCTTCGCGGCCCTGGATCGTCCGCAGCTTCCAGCCCTGATAGTCTTCACCGACCTTCAGCCGAAGCGGTATCTTGGTCGACTGATCGACAAAAATTCCAAAACTCTCATCGCCGCCGGTGATGGTCCCGACCAAGGCAACCGGGGGCGGCTCGGGCGCCCGCCTTGGCGAAGGTGGCGGCGGCGGAGCGGCCTCCGGCACGACCGCGACCGCGGGTGGCGGCGGACGGCGCGACGGGGAAAAGATCGGACGGTCGCGCGTGCCCGACAATTTCGAAAGCGGGATGGCCCACAACGGATTGGCGCTCAAGGTCCGCTGCGGAGCCGGCGGCTGCGGGACGACGCGGACCGTCGTCACCGGCTCGCCCGTCCGCGGACCGGTCAGCCGCGTTTCATCTTCGAGGCCGGCATCGAGCGCGTCGCCCGCGATGGCGATCGTCGTCGCTGCCGCCGCGCCATGCAGCGAGAGCACACAAAGCGCAAGACCGATCGCGATGCGGCGCATCATTTGCTGCCTTTCCATTGGCCGGAAACGCCGATCAGGACCCGCAGCTTACCGGTCTCGGAACCGGGCGTCGAGACCGGCGTCTGCACCAGCAGCTGATCGACAAAGAGGAACGGCATGCCCGCCTCCAGATCGTACAGCACCTGTTGCAATTGGGGTTGATCGATTTCGCAGCTCGCGATCATGCTCAGGAACCCGGTCTTGGTAGGCCCGCCCTGCACGTCGAGTTGGGTCGACAACACGTTGCCGCCGAATTTTACGACCGCACCGGCGACGCGCTGCAGCAGCATCGCGCCCGCGACCGTGACGGTTGCGCCTTCCAGATAGGGCGAACCCGACGGCATCGTCACGTCGGATGCGCCCCGGGCCGGAGGCTTGTGCCCCTCGAGTTGCTCCAGCATCGCAGCCGACTCGGCCAGTTCCCGCCGCTGGTCGAGGAGATCCGATATCGAGGACACCGTCACGAATATCAGCAGTACGATAACGCCGGCGTAGATGGCCGTTGCCGCTAGCGGCGACCTGATCAGCGCCTTTGTCGATACGAAAAATGCGCTCACGAACCTGATCCAAAATAGGGTGTAATATGGGCTTCGATATGGAAGCGTTCGCCGGGCTCGTTGGCAGCGCGCGTAGTCGGCGCAAAGAAAGTGGCGCGCGTGAATTGCGGTGACTGCTCCATCAAGCGGATCAGCGACGGCGCATCCTGGGTCATGCCGACGACCTGGACCTTGTCGCCCTCGATCCGCAGCTCCGTCACAAAGGTGGAATCGGGCAGCGCCCGCGTGACGGCCTCCAGCACCATGACGCTGGAAGGCGTGGCCTGCTTGCGCTTGGCCAAGAGGCCCAGCCCGGAAGCCAATCCGTTCGCGTCGAGACGCAGCGCCGCACGACGTTGGGTGATTCGCCGTTGCAGGTCGCCGAGGTCGGACTGCAGCGAGCCGCCGAGCCAGGCATTGAGCAGAAGCGACGCGGCGGCGGCTATTCCGGCCGAGAGCAGCATGGCGCGAAGCAGGCGCGGCAGGTTGATGGCTGGTCCAATCACGCTGCGCAGCGATTTATCAAACAGCTTGATGCCGGCCGATGCACCGGAAGGTGCCGCAGCGTAGACGGCAATCGACGCCGCATCCAGCGTCTGCGCAAGTTGCAGCAGCGGAGCGACCTTGGGCCTTGACGTCGCCGCGAACACCACTTCGATCCGGCCGTCTGCCGCCTCCTTCGGCGGCGTCCAGCCGAACACCGCGTCGCGCGCATTCCACGGCGTCAGACGATCGACCTGCGTCCGGATCATGCCATCCAGAAAATCGCCGGCCTTGCTCGGAAAATCGAGCAGATGCGTCATTGCCTGCGACGCAGGCAGTTGCGCCTCAATGCTGCCGCCGCGAAACGCCACTTTCCATTCAGCCGACAGCGGCGGCCGCAGTACACCGTTGTCCAGGCGGAACGACAGCTCGGGCAGCGCCGCGTCACTCGCCGGAATCGCTTTCGCGGTGAATGTGCCGTCGTCCCGTTGCTCGAGGTGGATCCGGCGTGCCCGAACGAGCCGTCCCGCGACCGCGTCGACCGCGCCGACCACGGTCTCGATCCACTGACCGAACAGTTCCCTTGCCTCAGTGAGGGCGGCCATCACGAACTCCTGCGCGGGCGCGCTGGCTGGCGCGGCTCAACTTCGTCCTGCCACGACAACACGCGATAGGGTTCCGACTTGTCGCCGAGCGCGATCACGACTTCCGAGGAAATGCGGCGACCATTGCTGAAGCTGATCGTCATGTCGATCCGGTAGCAGGTGCTCTTGACGGCCGTTTGGTCGCCGCCCGGCCGCGTCGCCGCGCCCTCGCCGGCCGTCGGATTATTCGAGAGCGCCGCGCGACCGCCGAACAAGTCGGCGGACTTGTCGGTGTCCGTCTTCGGCAGAGCCGCGACGACTTCAGGCGCCGCAATCGCCGGATCGATATTGGACGAGCCATTGAACACGGTCACGTACGGCAGGGCCCGCTCGACCAGCGCCGGCGGCAGGCCGACGACAAGCGCCAGTTCATTGACATGCGTGAACAAAGCCTGCCGCGGCGGATAGCTCAGCCCCGCGGCGGCATAGAGCGCCGCCTCGTCATTGACAGCGCCGGGTTGTGGACGGGTTCGCCAGCCGACGATCCGCTCCGCGTCCTCCATTGCAGCATCCTTGCGGGCGCCGAGTGCGGCAAACAGGCCGGCAAGCAGCTCCTTCGGCGCCAGGTTGAGGTCGATGCGCGCAGCCTCCGACGTAAAGGTGGCGACGATGTCTGCTTCATTCATGCGAAAGCGGAACGATCCGCGCGGCGGCCTTGCGTCATCCCCTGCCAGCGTGAGTTGATAGGCGGTGAGCTCGACGCCGGCCGATACCAGTGCCTCGGCCTTTAGCGCCGCGTCGTCGACGGCGAGCGCATGGGCTGAAGCCGAGAGATACATCGAGAAGATCATCGCGAGCGAGGACAGCGCGATGAGGATCCAGAGCACGGCGACAATCACGAAACCGCGCTGCGAGGACGGAAGATTGGCGCGACGACCCATCATCGCCCCCTCGCCTGTCCCGTAAAGCCCGCATTCGCCAGCGGCGCATCTTGCGCCTGTGGTGCATTTTGCTGCGAAGCAGCCTTGTCGACACAATTGCCGTCTGGCCGGGTGCAATCGCTCGGCACCTGGGCGTGAACCGGCGCAATCGTGGACACCGACAGCACGCGCTCGCTTGCCGCATCACGCACCGTCAATTTGACCATGCTCGGCAATTTGTCGGCTTGATGCCAGCTAGCCTTCCAGACCCGATCGGTGCCGGCAAAGGCGAATGACAGGCGGAACGGCGCACGCAGCAGCACCACGGGATCGCCGAAATGCAGTTGCTCCGAAAGCGATGAGCCGCCCGGCAGCGGCGCGAAGCGCGCGCGCGAACGTAGCGTCACGAACTCGCGCCCATCCTTGGTTTCGCCGATCCGCACCACGTCCAGCCCTGGGCCCGCATTCGGGCCCAGCGCCGTACGCACCAGCGTGAGCGACAGTTCCGATCCATCGAACAGCGGCTGCCGGGCTTCGCGGTTGGCCGGGACATATTCCGCCGCGGCGATATCGGCCGCAATCCGCTGCAGCGCAATGCCAATCACCTCGCCGCGCTGGATGCGACCGATGCCGCGATTCCAGTTGGGCAGCCACTGCGCGGTAATGCTGGCGAGCGCGGAGAGCACGAGGCCCATCAGCGCCAGCGCCACGATCGTCTCGATCAGCGTGAAGCCAAGCTCGCCGGCGCGTCGATCTGCTGCCGCCGACGTCATTGGGGTTGCACCTTTATCAGGCGCACCGTGCGAATGTCCGACGTCGCGCCGCTCGGGGAGGTGACGCGGATCCTGACAAGCTCGGGCTGCCAGGGCACGTCGGCGTTCGGCACCGTCCACTCGCCACCAAGCGGCATTACATCGACGGTCCAGCGATAGCCGTCATTCTGTCCTGACGAGGTGCCGGGACGAAGTTCGGACCGCGACGGGATCGCGGTGGCCATCGCCATACGCGCCGCCTGCACCAGCGCGACATGCTGCTCGAATTTGCGAACGCCGCGCACATTGACTGCCATCAGCGAGCCGATCGCGACGATGGTGACCGCCACCAGCGCAAGCGCTACCAGCACTTCGATGATGGTGAAACCCGCGTCGGGACGCTCAGTTGGCGACGACGTCGCGTGGGACAATCTCGATCCTCCCGGTCAGCCAGTTCACACGGATCTCATAGCCGGCATTAAATCGCGTGAGCGCGATGGTGCCGCCGCACGACGTGCCATTGGCGAAGAAACGAATGGTCGACAGTGCCGCCTGCCGCTTGCAGGTCTGCGGCAGGAGAGCCTCGAAATGCACGTCGTCGGGAATGCGGAGCGAAGCGGTCGACACGCCGGAGCGGATGGCGCGCGCGCCCGGATCGACCAGCGTGGCGACGCTGAGGTTGCGGCTGATCGCGGCGTTGCGGTCCTGCTTCAGCAACGTCGCGGCCTGCAACGCATAGGCTTCGAGCCGCGACCGCGACGTCTCGCGCGGGATGAACGGCATCAGCACACCCGCGAGCAGCGCGATGATCGCGAGCACGCATACCATTTCGAGCAGAGTGAAGCCGCGTTCTCTGTCAGTCATTCTCTTCAGTCGTTCTTGGCGGTCGTGTTTTCGAGCGAGATGTCGGCGGCGTTTCCGCTGCCGCCTTCCTGGCCATCGGCCCCGTAGGACATGATGTCATAAGGGCCGCGCTCGCCGGGCGAACGGTACAAGTAGCTGTGATTCCAGGGGTCATTGGGCACTGTGCCGCCCTTCAGATAGGGACCGTTCCAGGCAGCAACGCCGGGGGTCTGCCGCACCAGCGCGGCCAGTCCTTCCGAGGTCGATGGAAAGCGGCCCGCGTCGAGATAAAACAAATCGAGCGCGCTGGCAAAACTCTGGATCTGGATCTTGGCCGCCTTGACCTTGGACTCGCTCAGATAATT
The DNA here is from genome assembly GCA_035568535.1 of Bradyrhizobium sp. Lineage (GTDB taxonomy): Bacteria > Pseudomonadota > Alphaproteobacteria > Rhizobiales > Xanthobacteraceae > Bradyrhizobium. The sequence goes on along the minus strand of DATMNV010000200.1, from coordinate 94,390 downwards.
GAGGACGCGCGGGCCGATCAGTCCCATGATGAGGCCGATGATCGCGATCACCACCAGCATCTCGACCAGCGTGAAGCCGGCCTCGCTGCCATGCGCGCGCCCCTTTTCCCGCGCCGCGCCGTTTCCGGAGCGGTCGAACAGCCATCCACTGACGGCTTTGAACGACATCATGATGAACCCACCTTTCTAACCAACCAATTGCGTGACCGACAACAGGGCGGTCATGACCGATACGATCAGTCCACCCACGACTGTGCTGATTGAGACAATCGCGAGTGGCCCGACGATACCGACGATACGGTCGAGGCTGCGCTGCAGCTTTGCCTCGTAGAATTCCGCGACACGGCCCGCGAGCGTCGGCAATTGCCCGGTTTCCTCGCCCAGCCGCAGCATGCGCACCGCCATCGGCGGCAGGCTGTTCGCGACCGAGAGGGTGTCGGACAGCTTGCCGCCATGGCGGACGCGATCCGCCGCCGCAGCCCAGTCTTCCTCGCTCCCCGTCGTCGCCATGATGTCGACCAGGATACGCAGCGTCGCCGTCAGGTTGACGCCGGCGCCGAGCAGCACGCCGAGATTCCGGCAGAACAGGCTGGTCCGGTAATATTGAAAGACGCTGCCGATGCCGGGCGTGCGCGACAGTCCGGTGAGGATCGCCGCGCGGGTCGAGCGGCGGCGCAACAGCCACCAGGCCCCGGCGATGACCGCCGCCGATGTCAGCATGGAGGCGGTGGCGTTGGCGCGCAGGAACTCCGACAGCTTGATGAAAGCACCAAGCGCCGTGTCCGATTTCGTGCCGAAATCCTGCAGCACGGTCGAAAACTGCGGCAGCACGAATAGGATGAAGAACAGCATCACGCCGGTCGCTGCGACCAGCACGAAAGCCGGATATTGCATGGCGTCGGTAAGCTTGCGGCGCATCAGCTCGGACCGCGACCGCTCCGCTCCAAGCATCTCGAGCACCTGATCCAGCGTACCGGAGACTTCACCCACGCGCACCAGCGCACCATACATCGGCGGAAACAACGCCGGATGACCGGCTACCGCGTCGGCAAAGCTTTCGCCGGCAAGGATCGCGGCTCGTAGCTTGGCGACCACCGGACGCATCCGCCCGACATCGGAGTCACCGGTCAGCAGTTCCAGCGCATCGTTGAGACGCGCACCGGCTTTCAGCAGCAGTGCCAGGTCGCGCGTGAATGTCGTGATTTCGGCGGCGGTCGGCCGTCCGAACCATCCATAGCGGCTTTGCCCAAAGCTCGCCCTGCCGTCTTCGACCGTCTCGATCGGCAGCAACCGGAGATATTCGATCCGGCGCGCCACCTCGGCCGAGGTCGGCGCCGAGATCGTGCCGTTCACGATTTCGCCGTTCTGGGTAAGGGCTCGGTAGCGGAAATTGGGCACTTCATTCACCGCAAGGTCGTGACACGGAGAATTTCGGCGGGCGATGTCAGGCCGGCGCGGCATTTGGCGATGCCGTCATCGAGCATCGTCGTCATGCCGGCCCGGATTACCATCTGGTCGATCTTCAGGCCGTCGGTCTTCTCTCCGATCATGTCCCTGATCTCTCCGGACAGCTCCAGCAGCTCGAATACGCCGAGCCGACCCCGATAACCGATATTGCCGCATCGCTCGCAGCCGCGCGGCTCCTGGATCGCTTCGCCGCAGCGGAAGCCAAAGGCTGCAAGCCTCGGATCCTCTTCAAAATCGGCTTCGCCCAGCATGCGCTGCGACTTGCAGCGTTCGCACAGCTGGCGGACCAGACGCTGCGCGATTACCGCGCGCAGCACCGAGCGCAGCAGGTAGCCTTCGACGCCGAGATCGAGCAGGCGCGGCACCGCAGCAGCCGCGGTTTCCGTGTGCAGCGTCGTCAACACCAGATGCCCGGTCAGGGCGGCGTGGACCGCGACATGGGCCGTCTCGGAATCGCGGATTTCGCCAACCATGATCACGTCAGGGTCCTGTCGCACGAAGGAGCGAAGGGCGGCCGCGAAGGTCAAGCCGATGCCCGGCTTGATCTGGGATTGATTGATGCCGGGGATTTCATATTCGACCGGGTCTTCGATGGTCAGGATCTTGCGGACCGGCTCGTTCAGGATCGAGAGGATGGTGGCGAGCGTCGTGGTCTTGCCGCTGCCGGTCGGGCCGGTGATGACGATCATGCCGTGCGGCAGCTTCAACAACCGTCGCAGGGTCGTTTCGTCTCGCGTTGAAAATCCTAGCTTTTCAACGACCAGCAGCCCGCGATCCTTGGGCAGGATACGGATGACGGCGGATTCACCGTGCTGCGTCGGCATGATCGCCACGCGGATATCGATGTCGGTGCGCCCTGCCCGCAGCCGCGCCGCGCCGTCCTGCGGCAGACGCCGCTCCGCAATATTGAGGTTGGCCACGATCTTGATGCGGGAGATCACCGCCTGCGGCAACACGCCGGCCAGCGCGGTCACAGGCCGCAACAGGCCGTCGACCCGCAGCCGCACCACGAGGCCGGTCGCAAACGGCTCGATGTGAATATCGCTGGCTCGCAATTCGACTGCCTTTTCAAGCAGATCGTTGACGGCGCGCACGACCGGCGCGCCGCTTGCGAGGTCGCGCAGGCTTTCGATGTCGTCTTCCCGCAGTTCGGCCGCTGCGCCATTGGCAGCGTCGCCTTCACCTTCGTCGAGCCGTTCGGCGAGGACGACGGCAAGATCCTCCGCCGTTGCGATGGTGATGGTGACGCCTTCACCGAGCACGATCTGTGCGGCCCGCTGGGCGGCCTGATCGGTCGGGTCGGCGACCGCAATTGTGGCCTGACCGTCTTGCGACCGATAGGGGAAGACCACGGTTTCGCGCAAAAAGCGCTGCGAAAACAACGCGACCAGGGGAGTGGCCGACATCATGTCCGGCAGACCGACGCGCTCCAGCCGACAGAAGCGCGCGGCTTCATCGGCGAACTCGCCAGCCGACAGTTCGACCAGCTCCCAAAGCTTTTCCCGGCGGCGATCCGCACCCTGCCCGGACGCATCACCGCGTTCGCCCGTCGCCGTCAAAAACTTGCTTTGACGAAGATGTTCCACGAACTGCGAAGACAAATCGCCAGCCATCGGCTTTCCCGGTCGCGTTTTTCATCAGGACCGGCCGGCGCCTCGCGGGCCATCGCGGTGTGGCGGAGCGTGTTGCCGGCAACCAAGCTGTTATTGATCCGAAGTGTGACAGTCGTGCGAAGCGAGCCGTCGAGCGGCCACTCAAAAAAATTTTAAGTCATCGATTTCTTGCGCGGAATAAATCGGGGGTGTGTTCCGAAATCAACGATGCGCCATTACCTTATCGCGGATCATGTAACCAATTTATTTCTGTCATGTTCCCTCGTTAAGTATGCGCACCCGCGCTTTTGGTGCAGCGTCGCGAGCGATCTGCGACGCCTACACTTTATTTATGGCAGAAAAAAATGGTACGCGTCGGCAGGTTAGGCCGGTACCCTGTGATCCGCCGCAGCGCATGTGCTGCCTTCGTGCTTGCCTCGCTGGCGCTATTGAGTTCCTGCAACTTGGCCACTGTCGGCTCAAGCGTAGAGGGCTCGCAGCTCGATATCTCCGACAAGGTACGTTCGCTGGACCTGCTGCCTCGGCAGCCGCAGCCGGTAGGCGCAACAGCGGGAGGCTACGGCCAGAATCGCAACGGAGGTGGCGCGGTTTACGAGGGCGCGGACATCACCGCGGTTTCCGACGACCGTCTGCAGACCACGGCCAGCGGCAACGGCTTCGATCTCAACTTCGAGAATACGCCGGTCGCCACCGTGGCCAAGGTGGTGCTCGGCGACATCCTGCACACCGGCTACACCATCGATCCCCGGGTGCAAGGCACGGTCAGCCTGGTTTCGGTGCGGCCGGTGCCGAAATCCGATATCGTGTTCGTGTTGGAGAATGCGCTGCGACTGAGCGGGGTCGTGCTGCTGCATGACACGTCGGGCTATCGGCTTACGCCGCTCGGCGATGCGGTCGGCGCCGGGCGGGTCGATGCCGCCGCGGCCAATCCCGAGGCGGGCTACGGCGTCTCGGTCGTGCCCTTGCAATATGTCTCGGCGCAAACGCTCCTGAAGCTGATGGACAGTTTTGCCACCCGAGCCGGCAGCGTGCGCGCCGACACGACACGCAATCTCCTGCTGATCCAGGGCACCGGCGCCGAACGCAGGACCGCCGTCGACACCGTATTGAGTTTCGACGTCGATTGGATGCGCGGGCAGTCGGTCGGCATCTTCCCGATTTCGAGCGGCTCACCGGCCCCGATCATCGCGGAGCTGGAGAAGATCGTCGATTCCGGCGAGAACGGCCTGAGCCAGAACGTCATCAAGTTCCAGGCTGTTGCGCGTCTCAACGCCATCATGGTCGTGACCAAGCGTCCGGACATGCTGCGCACGGCGTCGACCTGGATCAAGCGGCTCGATCGCGCCGACACCGCGCGGACCAGCGTTCACGTCTATCGGGTAAAATATGGCGATGCCCGCCAGATGGCGCGCGTGTTGACCGACATGTTCCTGGGCGGCGGGTCCTCAAACCTGCTCGACAGCCCCGACAATCAGGTTGCGCCCGGATCCGGCTCGTTGAGCTCATCGAGCGCCGATCGGTTGTCGCTCAACGCAAATTCGCCGACTACCAACGGCGGGTTTGCCGGACGCGGCACCACTGCGACCGGCGCGCCGGGAGGGCTCGGAACGGGAGGGTTCGGAACGCAAACCGCGGCGGCAAACGGCACAAACACCAACGCGGCCGACGGCGGCCGCCTTTCCACTTCCGGCAGCGGCCAGCCGGTGTTGCAGGACGTGAGGATCACGCCCGACACCGTCAACAATTCGCTTTTGATTTATGCCGATCAGGCGAACTATCGCATCATCGAGACGACCCTGCTGCAAATCGATCAGCCGCAGCTCCAGGTCGCGATCGACGCGACCATCGCCGAGGTCACGCTCAACAACTCCCTGTCCTATGGCGTGCAGTCCTATCTGACCGGCCAGAATATCGGATTGCGGCCGAACAGCGGCTCCATCCTCAATACCCAGGCCGCCACCGCGCCGGCCACCACCGTTGACGCCGCCACCGGCGCCGCCACGGTCGCCGGATCGGTTACCAACGCCTTCATCAACCGCGCCTTTCCCGGATTCAACTTCCTGGTCGGATCGGAAACCCAGCCGAGCTTCATCCTGGACGCTTTGCATTCGGTCACCAGCGTCAAGGTGCTGTCCAATCCGTCGCTGGTCGTCATCAACAACCAGGTGGCGACGCTGCAGGTCGGCGACGTGGTACCGGTCTCGACCGGAAGCGCCACGGTGCTGACCACGAGCAACACGGTGGTCAACACGATCGACTATCGCAACACCGGCATCATCCTGCGCGTTTCGCCGCGCATCAGCGTCAACGGCACCGTCCGGCTCGATATCGAGCAGGAGATCAGCAACGTGCCTGCGACCAGCGCCAACAGCCTGACGCCGACGGTGTCGGAGCGGCGGGTCAAGAGTTCGATCTCGGTTGCGACCGGCCAGACCGTGCTGCTCGCCGGCCTGATCAGCGAACAGCAGAACGGCGCGCGCGACGCGTTACCTGTGTTTGACCAGATCCCGGTCCTTGGCGATGCGTTCGGTCACCAGGCCAATGCCACCAAGCGCACCGAATTGATCATCTTCATTCGCCCACAAATCATCCGCGACGGATCGGACGCGCATACCGTCGCCGAAGAGCTTCGATCGAAATTGCGCGGAAACATCGCCACGACGACGACCAATGCGCCAATCACCACGAGCTTCCATTGACATCCGCGTGATGGCGCGGTGCGTTCGCGCCCACCTCCGTGCGATGCTGCTTGCCGCCGTGCTTGGCATTGCGGTCGCGCCGAGCGCCCACGCCGATGCACTCGCCCGCGGCACGGCGGCCTTCAACCGCGGCGACTATATCCGCGCGGCGCGGGAGCTCTCTCCTTTGGCGGCGAGCGGAAACCCGAGGGCGCTTGGCTTGCTCGGCTTCATGTACGAGCATGGCTTCGGCGCACCGCAGGCCTATGACGCAGCCTTCGACCTCTATTGCCGTGCCGCCGTTCAGGGCAACCCATTCGCCCAGGCCATGCTCGGACTGATGTATGACAAAGGTCATGGCACGCATCAGGACTTCATCCAGGCTTATAAATGGCTCGACCTTGCGGCGGCGCGCACGGTCGGACGCGAGCGGGATGCCTATGCGAGATTTCGCGACGCGGTTGCATCAAAAATGTCGCCCGATGAGATCCTTGTGGGACAGCGTCTCGCTCTGAGCTGGACGCCCGGCATTCTGTTCACGCCATAGCTGGCGCATTCAGCGGCGGCTGGTGGTCTTTTCGAATGTCAAACAACCAAAAGACAGCGAACTGCGATCCCGCGGCGTGATTTGCGCCCGAGTCTTGCTGCAGCTATCACCCTCAGAGAAAAGAGGGCGCAGGGAGCACCGGATGCAAGCCGCACCCGCAGCCTCGTGTGTAGAATAGAAAACACACGAGTTAGTCACCACAGGTACGCCGAACATTCCGGCGCTCCCTGCGCGACGGTTTACGACTTATAGCGCGCTCTCCCCGGTGTCCGGGCTTTGATAGCCACCGTCGCTTGCCGATCACGGCGTGTCCGGCCCGTAGGGCCGACATCGCCAACTCGACAAACTTGATCCCAGCGTCGGGAGATCAGGACCACACGTTTTCGCCGTCCGCATCAGCGCGCTTCGTCATGTGCGCGCCAAAACGTCCATCGCATCCCGCACCCAACGTTCGTGACGATTGGCCGAAGCGCCCCTCTTGAGGGATCGGGATGCGGGGAGATAAGCACATATTTCTGAAAAACGGAAGCGAAATTTTCACGTAAAGGGACTGGACCGGCCAAAGCAGATTGAATCGGCTCACGAAATTAGTTTTTAGGCGCAGCCGATTTTTCGAACCGTGAGCGAGCGCACGTCCGGATTTTCTGCGCGGCAGGACTGGAGAAAGCGTCCCGCCTTTGCCGCGGGTCGGGCGAGAGAAGTGCCGAACCGGATGACTCGCTGTTCGCAATTGTATGAGTGATTGTCGCGATAAGCCAAAAGCCCGCGATTGCAATCGACACAAGCAAGCCACAGTATTTTTCCGAGCGATCAGTGAAAAGCAGGGGCTTGGGTCCGATCGCACCTGGAAGCGCACTTGGAAACTTCGGGCGAATTCCGGCTATCCGGCGCCATGGCGCGTGGCGAACGCCATGGTTGTTTTGGACGTTTCGTCATGAATTCTCTTTGCATGTTTTTTCTTTTGGCTGCGCTCCTGCTGGCTTGTCGGCCGGCTTCGGCCGAGAAGCGCGTGGCGCTTGTGATCGGCAATTCCAACTATAAAGGCGCGGCAGCGCTTCCGAATCCGGCGAATGACGCCGCCGCCGTGGCTCAAACCCTGAAAGGCGCGGGCTTCGACCTCGTCGAATCAAAACTCGACCTTCGGGCGGCGGACATGCGCCGGGCGCTGCGGGATTTCGCCGATCAAGCGCGCGACGCCGACATAGCCATTATCTATTACGCGGGTCACGGCATCGAGATGGACGGTACGAATTACCTGCTCCCGACCGACGCCAAGCTGGAGCGTGATACGGACATCTATGACGAGGGATTTTCGCTTGATCGCATCCTGCTCGCGATCGAGCCGGCGAGACTTCTGCGACTGGTGATCGTCGATGCGTGCCGCAACAATCCTTTCGCCGACGCGATGAAGCGGACGGTCAGTTCAAGGTCTGTAGGCCGTGGCCTCGCCAGGGTCGAGCCGACGACGACCAACACGCTGGTCGCCTTTGCCGCCAAGGCCGGCTTCACGGCGCTCGACGGCGCAGCCAGCAACAGCCCGTATGCCACCGCACTGGTGAAGTATATTGCGCTGCCGGGGCTGGATCTGCGCAAGGCCTTTGGATTCATTCGCGACGACGTCATGGAGGCCACCGGCAGTCGGCAGGAGCCCTACGTTTATGGCTCGCTCGGCGGTGCCGATGTCGCGCTGGTAGCCGCCAGGCCAGTTGCATCGACGCCAGCAGACGCGCCGCAGTCGGAGGTCCGCCGGGATCTCGAGCTGGCATTGCAGCTTGGCAACAAGGACGCATTGAATGCCTTCCTCGCCCAGCATCCTGACGGCTATTACGCCAATCTCGCCAGGCTTCAGCTCGGCAAAATTGCGGAGCTGCCCCCTGTTGCGGCGACCGGGAAGGCCGGGCTCGCCGCCGAAGACTCCAAACCGGCCGTGCCGGCGCAAATCGCTGAGCCGGAACGGAGACAGTTCGCGACCGATACGCCCGCCGACGCGCAGGCCTGCGGAAAACAACAAGGATCCCGAAAACAAAATGGCCTCGGTCGATGCGTCCGCGGACGGTCCTCTCCCCGGCCCGCTGGTAGCCGAGAGCAAGCAAGGATCGCGCCTTGCAGCGCTGACCGACGGACCGTCGCCGGTCGACCTCGTGAAATCGGTCCAGACCGAGCTGCGTCGCGTCGGCTGTCTGGCCGCAGCCGCCGATGGCGAATGGGACAAGGCATCGCAGCGTTCGCTGGCGTTGTTCAACAGGCACGCCGGCACGAACCTGGACGTCAAGCTTGCAAGTACCGATGCGCTCGATGCCATCAAGCTCAGGCCGGCGCGGGTCTGTCCGCTGACCTGCGAGCATGGCTTCAAGTCCGACGGCGACCAATGCAGCAGGATCGTCTGCGCCGAAGGCTCCTTCGTCAATGAAGGCAATGAATGCGAGAAGCGCCGTGCGAGGGCGAAAGACACCGCCAGGCGCGATGACGACAACCGTCGCGACCGTCGCGGGCGCATGGCACGTCAGGATCGCGAAGACCGCTTCGACCGCGTGCCGTTCGAGGCGCCACCCTACCGCATTCCGGGTTACGACACCGGCCTCGCTGTTCCGCCGCGGCTGCCGATCGCCCCGAGGCGCTCGCAGGCCCAGGGATCAGGCCAGATCTTTTGCGACGATCACATCTGCCGTCCGGTCACGCGCGGCTGCCATATCGAGAGCCTCGGCATCAACGCACCCCGGGCGAGCAGTGGTCTCGGCGAGGTCTGCCGTTGATCCGCGCTTGATCGGGCGGAGATTGCTTTGACGGCGGCCGGAGAATATCCCCCGCCGTTCGGTTTGGTTTGTTGAATATTGAGGCGAACATGTACCGTCAGAAGTGGCTGCTTCGGACCGTCATGCTGGGATGGGCTGCCGCCTTCGCAGGGACGGCCGCGGCGTCGGAAACCGTGGTGCGACAGTTCTCCGCAGGCACCGCCTCAACGACGGTCGGCATCGCCCCCGCCGGCCAGGACGTCGAACTGACCGGCCCGCAGGCGCTCACGTCCGACGCGCAGGGCAACCTGTTCGTGCTCGATCAGATCAACGGCCGCATTCTCAGGTTCGATCCGAAGCAACCTGCTGGCGATCCGAGCATCCTGAAGATGCCCTCGGATGTCCAGCCAACCGATCTCGTCGTCCGCAAGAGCGATATCCTTGTCTGGGATGGCTCGATCCGCACGCTCAAGGCGCCTGACGACCAATCCACCCGCGGCGTCGACAACGGCGAGGTTCAGCTCGAGGAAGTGCACACGCGGGGCGCCGACGATCAATTCGCCATCTCGGCTTTCGCGCAGATGGGCTCGCAGCCATCTGGAAGCGCAAGTGATCTGCTCGATCAAAACACCCGCGCCGCGACCATCAAGCAAGGCCGGCAACCCGACCGACAATATATCGCGTCCCGCGGCAAGGGATCGATCATAGCGGACGTGATCCCGACCAAGAGCGACAACAACGTTCGCATCGAGGTCGAAACCATGGACAACAACGAGACGATCGCCCAGCTGAGCCTGCACGTGCCGAACAGGCTCGGCACCGTCGAATTTCTCGAAATCGACAACAGCGATCGCTTCTATGTCCTGGGCGAGAATATTCCGGATTCGGGACGGCGAGCCTCGACCTTCGTGGCGCGCTACGCGTCGAACGGCAAGCTCGAAGGAATGTATGAGCTGCCTCTGGAAAATACTCCGCTGACCCGGCGCTTCGTGACCATCTCCGGCGATGGCGACGTTTATTTCCTGCGCACCAGGGCGGACGCCATCGACGTTGTAGGCGTCGGCTTCCGTCCGCTTGTCAATGCCTCGGTGGTCGATCCGCGCCAGCCCCGCGCAACGCCCAAGAATCTGTACGAGCCGGAGACCGATCCAAAACTGGACACCACGATCAACGCCGTCGCGGCAGTGCGGCCCTCCAATCGACAGCAGGTCATCGAAACCGCGTTCGCTTTCGAAGGGATACAATGGATGCTGACGCCGGCAAATTACGGTGCCGATCCGGACATGGCCTGCTCCGGCTACAACCGGATTCGCCGCCCCTGGTATCTGCAGGGCAAGGTCAATCAGGAGGTCCGCGGCGTGCCCTATTGCTGGGGTTGCCACGGCTCGCTTGCCAATTTCCGCCAGCGCATCGAAGCCGGAACCAAGGCCGGAAACGTCTGCACGCGCAACGAACCACGAAGCGACGTTGCAGGCGTGGACTGTTCGGCATTTGTGAGCGCCGCGTGGGGTCTGTCCGTTCACTACACCACATCGGCGATTCCGGCGATCGCGAAGAGGGTGGAGAACCCCTGGGATCTGAAACCCGGCGACGCGCTGAACAAGCCGGGGTCGCACGTCATGCTGTTCCTGCGCTTCACCCCGGATCGCAAGGCCGAAGTGATGGAGTCGTCGACCGGCGGCTGCAACGGTCGCGTCTGCCGCAATGTCTATCCGCTCGGCTCGCTGCTGGAACGCGGTTATGTGCCGGTGCGATTCCGCGGCCTGGCTGACGACCAGACGGCGGTTTCGGAGAGCGCCTATCTGGAAACGGAATCGCCGACCGCGTCCGCGAAAAAGCAAGGTACGGCAAAGCGGTGAGGCTCGTAAGGAACATGTTTGCATGAGAATGCCGCGCTGGAAGATTATATTCGCCTTCGCCCTGATTTCCGCATCGAGCCTTCATTTCGACAGCGCTCGCGCAGCAAGCGCGCTGCAGCTTCGCAATCCCGACGGCGGCGAGGTTCGCGCGCTGGTGATCGGCGTTGATGACTATCAGCATTTCAGAAAATTGAAGGGCGCCACAGCGGACGCCCGCGACATCGACACAAGCCTGAGGACGATGGGTGTTTTGGACGTGACAGCCCTGATCGACGCGCGGGCCGACCGCTCGAGCGTGCTGCGCGAGATCAGCGCGCTGGTCGAGCGTACCAGGCCCAACGATACCGTGATCATGTCGATCGCCGGGCACGGATCGCAAGAGCCCGAACACATCAAGGGATCGCAGCCCGATGGCATGGAGGACGTCTTCCTGCTGCCCGACTTCGAGCCGACGCCAGCGGGCTCGCAGCAACGCATCCTCGGCAGCGAATTCAATCACTTCATCAGGCAATTCGAGTTGCGCGGAGCCAAGGTCATTTTCGTCGCGGATACGTGTCACGGCGGCGGCATGGTGCGCGACATCGATCCGCGTGCGGCCGAAATGAGCTTCCGGCAGATTCCACGCTACACCCTGTCGGTTGACGAATTGAAACCGGTTTCGGACCAGGGCGACCCGCGCTCGGAGCTCGATCTCGATCGCACCGCGTTTCTCGCCGCAGTCGATCGCAGCACCAAGGCCCCGGAAGTCCGCATTCCCGGCATCGACGGATTGCGAGGCGCGTTGAGCTACGCCTTTGCCCGGGCCATCGAAGGCAATGCCGATACCGATCACGATGGCAAGGTGACGCTCAAGGAGCTGTTCGCCAATATCAGGCAGGTCGTGTACCAGTTGTCCGATCAGCGACAGAACGTCGTCACCATGGCCTCGCCGAACCGGCCGCCCGACATCGATGTCGCGTTCGACCTGACGCGTGGCGTGACGCTGATCCAGGGGCCGATCGAAGGCCGTCCGCCAGCGCCGGCCGCGTCAGCCGCGCCCGTACCGCCGGCGGCGGTGAGCCTTGCGGCCGGCAGCATCGCACCAATCCTGTCGCCGGGCCCGAATCCGCCGATCGCCGAACGGACCGCCGCGCCGATCCGGCTGGCGGCGCTGGACGGCAAGACCAATTACTTTGCCAGCCTGAAACTCGGCGATTCGACGTTTCGCGCCGTGCAGCCAACGGACAATCCGGATTTGATCTGGGACCCGGTGTCGCATGACGTCATCGCCTGGGGCGACATCATCGCCTTTCGCGTCGACCTCTCCGATCTTCCCACCGTCATCGACAGGACCGCGGCGATCCGCGCTCTCAAAAGCATGGCCACGCAGTCGCCCCAGGTCATGCGTGTATCGCCGGATGACCGGCTGCACCGTAACAGTCAGACGGTCGATATCGACCTGTCGGAGGTGGCGGGGCGCTCGGTGGTGCTGTTCAACGTTTCCGGCGACGGCACGATTCAGATGCTGTATCCGGTCGGCTCCGATGCGCCGGCGGCGAGGTCGGCCGACCTGCGGCTACCGCTGCGCGTGCGCGAACCGTTTGGCGCCGAGCAGATCGTCGCGGTGACGTCGCAGCAGCGCATGGTCGACCTGGAGAAGGTGCTTCAGCAACTCAACCGCCGGCGCGCCTCCGGAGAGGTCGTCAAGAGCCTGGCGCGATATATGCCGCCCGATGCGCGCATCGGCTCGGTCGGATTTTTCACCGCACCCTGACCCTTCCTGTGGCGAGAGACCTTGATGTTGTCGAACAGATTGATCACGGGCTGGTGTCTCGGCGTGCTGCTGATGCAGGCCGGAGGTTCTGCGGCAGTCGCGCAAAAGGCGTCCGATCGGACCAATGCCCTGGCCAATATCCCGAATACGGCGAACGTGTCGCTGCACATGAGCCCTGATCGGTCCGTCAGCGTCGGCACCAAAATTTCGTTTCGGGTGACGACCAAAAAGCCGGGCTATCTGCTGCTGGTCGATATCGACGCCGGCGGGAAAATGTCCCAGATTTTTCCGAGTCCCGAAATGATCGTTCAATCCGAACAAGCTGCGGCGAACTTCCTGCGGCCGGGCGAGCCGCTGGTGATACCGAACCCGGCGGCGCAGAAGCGCGGCTACGAATACATCATAACACCTCCGGCCGGAGAGGCGGCGGTTGTCGCCATTCTCAGCGACCGCAGGGTCCAGCTTCTCGACCTGCCCGACGACGCGCTGAAGCCACGAACAGAAACAGAGATCATCAGCTACCTCGCGGGATGGACGAGCGGATTGCGTGTGCCGGATAGCGGATCCGGCAAACTGCAGTCGAGCAATTGGTCGTTCGATATCAAGCCATATTCGATCCAGCCATGAGCGGGATTTGGAGGGGGCGGTCATGGACTGGCTGAAATCATATTCCATCGCCATTGTTGGCGGCGTTATGCTGGCGGCCATCTGTCCGGCGCGTTGCAACGATTCCGCCGCGGAGCTTTCGATTGGCGGACTGCAATTCGTGCGTACCAACGACATCGCAATGGAGAGCGAGGATTTGCGGATATCGCTCGACCGCGTTACCGTGCGCTATCAGTTCGCCAATCCCTTGCGAAAACCCGTCACGCTGACGGTTGCCTTTCCGCTGCCTGACATCGACCTCTCGGAGGCGGAGAACATCGCACTTCCCTCGAGCGATCCGGTCAATTTCGTCGATTTTGAAACCAGGATCGACGGCGCAGGCGCGGAGTTCAAGATCGACCAGCGCGCGACGGTTGGCGAGAAGGATGTCACTGCCCTGCTCGCTCAACTGAAGTTACCGCTGCTGCCGATTGGAAGTCGCGAAATTCGAATAGCCGATCTGCCCGAAGCGACGCGCACCAAACTCCTGGACCAGGGCCTGTTGATGCCTGCGGGCACCAACGAAAGAGGCCAGCAGCGTTATGCCGTCGCCTGGGTCGCGAAAACATCTGCCGTCCGCCAGCAGACGTTTCCCCCGGAGCGCAAGGTCAATATCGAGCACCAGTACCGCCCCTTCGTCGGCACCAGCCCCGATACGATCCTGCGCTGGATCTTCCGCTACAACAAATCGCTCTCGTCCGAAATGGAACGATATCGAAAGGAATATTGCATCTCCGACGCGTTCCTGGAGGCACTCGACAAGCGTGCGGGCAGGGACGCGGCCAACACGTCCATGATTGCGGAACGGCGCATCAACTACGTGCTCAAGACCGCCGCCAACTGGGCCGGACCGGTCCGCTCGTTCAAGCTGACCATCGATCCCGGCGCCCGCGATCGCCTTGTCAGCTTTTGCCCGGGCGCTCTGAAGCCAACCGCGCCGAATGCGCTGGAATTCACCGCCGACGACTTCAAGCCCGACAGCGATTTGAAGATCCTGATCGTCGGCCGGTTTTGAGGTCAGTTCCTGAGACGAAAGTAACGCGCCGCCGTCGCGATCGTCATATTCGTGCGCTGGGCCTCGCTGATCGCCTGCAGGAAGAAGGTGTCGGCGGCCATGGGGTTGGGCTGCCGGAGCGAATCCAGAACCTGCGGCGTCGTCACGGCCATGATCAGCTGCGGCCCCTCGCCTCCCCGGCTGCGCCGGATCTCCAGCGAGAACGACAGGGAATCGGTGCCCGGCTTCAGCAAATACGACACGTTTTGCACCTCTCCGCCATCGCTCACCAGCAGCAATTCGACAACACGATTGGCGAAATTCTCGATCGTGCCGTTCAGCGTCTCTCCATTCCTGACCTCGACGGAGCTGAGGTTGATCCTCGGCGCCCGCGCCTGGTTGCCGCCGAGCTGGCCGAGAAACTTGATCGCCGGACACTGGGCCTGTGTTACCAGGCGGACGCCGATCGAGGCTTCAAACCCCAAATCGCGCCTGAACGCCTTGTCGAGCGCGTCAAACGGCGCCGTCGATGCGCCAAAGCCCTCGATGACCGCGGCGTTCGAACTGAGCGCGACGGGAAGCATGAAGAAACAGTCGCCTCCGTTATACTGCTCGACATATCGACGGACGCGATCGGCGCGGCTTGCCGCATCGCCGGCAGGCGGCGCAGGTGCTGTCGGCCGCGCTGCCGGGAAAGCCGGGGATGCCTTCGGCAGAGGCAAGGCAGCCTGGGACATCTGGCCAAACTCCGGCAGCGGCGGCGCCTTGACGACAACGGGTACCGACCAGACCAAAGCGTAGAACGCATACCCCCCTCCTCCGGCCAGCGCCGCCGCCAGAACGCCGGCGGCGACCACCAGCCAGACCGAACGGCTGTTTGACTTCGCAGCCGAGTCACGTTGCGGCATGTCAGGTTTCGGCGGGAGCGGAGGCTCGACGCGCTGCAGCGGGTCGAAACCTCGCGGGGGCGACGACGCGATACGCCAGTCCGCGATATCAGCCATGGTCGATGGCCGGTTCGCCGGATCGGGCTGCAACATCTGTTCGAGCAACGGACGGATCCGCATGTCGACACCGCCAAGATCGGGCACCCGCCTGCGCTTCTCGACCAGTTGAAACTGGTTGCCGCCCATGTCGAGCTTCCGTCCGGTCAAGGCATGGAACAGCAACAGGCCGAGGCTGTAGATATCGGATTTCGCGGTGACCTCGTTGCCGTACAGGCCGACCTGCTCCGGCGAGACATAGTTGTCCTTGCCGGCGAAGCCGGCGCCGATAATGGTTTTATCGCCGAGCTGGGTGGAACGGGCGATGCCGAAATCGATGATCTTGGCTCTGGTCACATCGCCCAGGGGAACGATGATATTGTCGGGAGACACATCGCGATGAATGATGCCGCGCTCATGGGCCGCCTGAAGGCCGGAGGCAATGCGCCGCATCAACTTCACCAGCGCCTCGAAGGTCAGTGGACCGCTCGCCAGGATGTCCGACAGCGATTGGCCGTCGACGAATTCCATGGCCAGATATGGCCGTTGCAAGCTCGGCTCCACCGAGAAAAGAAAGTAGCGCACGATGGCATCGTGCAGCAGGTGATGAAGCGCCGCCGCTTCCCTGCGGAACAGCGCCAACGCGGCGTCGTTGTCCGCCATGTCGGGCAGAAGCATCTTGATCGCCACGGCGGCACCGGTCTGAATTTCGTGACACTTGTAGACTTCGCCCATGCCGCCGGCGCCGATCATCTGATCGATTTCGTAAATGCCGTTCAGGCGCGTGCCGGGCGCCACGCCGCGATAGGCCGGCCGGAACGGCTCCCTAGGATTCATGACCGCCATGCTCTGCACCGTCCGTGACGAATGTATTTGTAGGCTCGGATGAGCGCGATACCGCCGGCAAGGAACGGACAATGACGACCGTGACGTTATCGAAGCCGCCGCGCTGCAGCGCCAGCTCAAGCATCGTCTCGCAGGCCGCCCGCGCGTTGCGATCCGCCGCATATTGAAGAATCTCGTCGTCGCGCAGGTGCTTGGTCAGGCCATCGCTGCAGATCACAAAGATATCGCCCGGATCAACCTGCCCGGTAACGATCTCGAGCTCCAGGTCCTCGGCGACGCCAACCGCCCGCGTGATCACATTGTTGGGCCAATTCTCGGCGTCCTTGCGGGACAGCGTGCCGGCCGCGACCAGTTCCTCGACTTCGGTATGGTCGCGGGAAAGCTGCCTGATCGCACCGCGACTGATCAGATAGATCCGGCTGTCGCCGGCCCAGATGCAGGCATAGTGCCTGTCGCGGACGAGCAGCACGGCGGCGGTGGTGCCCATGGTTGCGCCGCTGCGGGCGCGGCTCAAATCCATGATGCGCTGGTTGGCGCGAAAGATCTGGGTCTCGCACTGTTCCAGGAGATCGAGCGCTGCTTCGGGCTGCCCGATCGCGTTGAGCGCTTCCACCAGAATCCGGCTCGCCAGATCACCCGCCTCGTGGCCGCCCATGCCGTCGGCCACCGCCCACAAGCCGGTATCGCTGCGCACCAGGCATGAATCCTCGTTGCGCTCGCGCACCCTGCCGGCGTGCGTCACGCTGCCGACGTCGAAACTCAACGGCGATATCACCTTGCTTCGCGACTCGAACAGGGGCATTTCGCGAATCTCACCTCGCCTGAACGGTTTGCTCCAGATCTCCGGTCAGCAACGTCGAATAGCGATATGGATGCGGCAGGCCACGGCAACTCATTGCCAGCGGAGGAAAATCGCCGCCGCCGGCCGTCCACCAGAAACTCGCCGCGGCGTAGACCTCGGGGCTATCGGCACGTAGCACCGATAATTTCGTTGCGAAGTCCGCCCCGGTCATCGCCATCGCGGCCATGCCGTCGCCGAGCGACACGATGCCCGCATCAGTAGCCGCGTCCGATCGCGTCCGTGGAACAGCAAGGCCCTCCAATTCCGCCGCGATATCGTCGAAGCTGATATCCTTCGCCAGGGTCGAGAGCAGAAAGCTCTCGGCCATGCCAAACCACTCGTCCATCGCATCGAGGTCGGGAGGCAGGATCGGAGCACCGGCGTCCGCGACGGCGTGCAGCGTGAGGGGATAGTAGCGTCCCATGCCGTCGAGCGACGACATGATCGCGCCTGCGACCGTGCTGCCGCAGATATCGGCGCCAAGCCAGAAGCGCCAGACCGGCGCGGTCAGAAACGCCTGTTGCCATCGCTCGCCGAGCCGGTGACGGCTCGCCGACAGCGAGGCCTGCACCCATGGCTCCCAGGCTTCGAGAAACCTTCGCGGCGTCGCCAGCGCGATGAAGTCGCGCTTGGCACCGAGCTTTCCAAACAGACCGCAGCGCATGATCGTGCCTAGATTCCGCTGGGGCAGCGGAACTCCCTGAGAGGCACCAGATTGAGCGGATTGCGGACCGACCCGGTCGAGATCTGATAGTTCAGTTCCTGGCCGGCCACGATGAAGCTGGCGCTCGCACTGTCGCCTTTTACGCTCAGCGAACCCGCTTCAAGCATCCGGAACAGCGACCAGGGACCGGTTCGCTCCAGCACCGAGGGCGGTCCGGCGCCGTTGCTGACCGAGATCGCGGTGCGCGTCGACGGACCGGGCCATTGCACCGTGGATGGTGCCGCGCTTGGAGGCGGCGGCGAAGCTGAGCCAAAGAGCGATGCGCTCGCACTTGGCCCCTGGCTTGTGATGACGGTGCCTCCGATCTCCGTCTTGATCTCGACGCCGGGGCCGGCAGCCGGTGGCGACTTGATCGAGAACGATACGACCGGCTGGCTCCCGCCGGTCTGGAAGAACGCGTCGCGGATGAAGGCGGCATTCTGAAACTGCTTCAGCGTGTCCGCGGACAGCGAGCGGCCGACTGGACTGTCCTTGCGCCAGGCCCAATCGGAGCGCGATGTATCGGCATAGGGCGCAAGGAACTGGGTGAAGAACTTGTCGATAATGCCGCTCGGGCTGAACAGCCGCGCGAAATCTCCAAGCGGCACTTCCTGGTTGCTGCCGCGCGCGAAGGGATAGCGACTGCTGATCGTCTGCTGGCAGACCGCCGTCACCTGGTCACGCAACGTTTGCAGCAATTCTCCCGCCGTCGATGCCGCGATGCCGCCTTCAAACTCGCTCGCCGCACCGCGCAACATGTCGGAGAAAGGCGGCGGCATGCGCGAGGCATTGTTGCGGAGTGCCGCGACCTGCGTCTGCAGCGAAGCGGTCGCCTGCGCCGTCATCTGCGGGTTCTCGACCATCAGGGTGAGGTTCTGGGCAATGTCATTCAGGTTGGCCACCACCGAATCGATCGGCCGGCGGGTGGCGTCACCCTCCAGCACCGAATGGAAGGGCCTGAACATCGCTTCGATCGCCGCCCCGGGCGAGCCATCCTGGGTGTTGAACAGCGCCGGTGACGGGCGCGCCAGCGCGTCCGCCGGTGCGGACGCATTGGCGGGCTTTGGCCGTTCCTTCGTGAGCGCGGTTTCGTCGCGGATCGACTCCAGAATCTGGCGCAGCGGCGAGGTCGGCGCAGACAGCGCGCGCAGCGCGTCGTATCTCGGCTTGTCCGCCATCAGCTTTTTCAAGTGAAGGTTACCCAGCGCCGTGCGCCACGAGATGGCAAAATCGTTGGTATAGATGTTCAGGAGATCACCGGACAGGGCATCATATTGCTGCTCGACCGCAGCCTGCTGCCCGGCGTCGCCGAGCACCCAGCGGTCGCGGCTCATCCGCTCCGAGAGTCCACCCAGCTTGGCAATGAACATCTGCTGGAAGCCGTTGTAGGTGAAGAAGCCGGGAACGCGGACGTTATCCAGTGATTGCCCCGCCACGCTCTCGAACACCACGGACACATCCGGTCCGCCCTTGCGCGTCACGACCCAGTCGCCCGCGGTCGAGGTGCGCGCTTCCGATTTCAGAAATTCATAGGCCCGTTGCGCCACGCTAAGGCGTGCAAGCGAGACCTGCGCCTCCCTGATCAGGCGGCCGTCGAGTTCGACCAGCGGCGGCTGCTCGGTTTCCAGATCGAACATGGCGCTGAGATGCTCCTCCAGCAGCCGGCGGCCTTCGGTGTTGGCCGCACCCGGATAGAGATTGTCGGCCCAGTCACGCTGCATCCATGATTTGATCAACGCCTTGTCCGGCGGATGCTGGCCGCCGAGCATGAGATAGACCTTCAGGGCTTCATAGACGAAGGCCGGCTCCTTGATCTTGTCGTTGAGCTGCTCCTCCAGCCGGTACAAGAGACGCGGACGAAACATGCGTTCGAGCGCCGTATGATAGGCCGCGTCCGACGCCGACAACAGCCTTTGGTGCTGGCCGAGCCCGTAGCGTTCCGACAGCGGCACTGCCTTGTCGCGCGTCGCATAGCCGGCGGGCGCATTGCGCAGGCGATGCAGCAGCGGCAGGACCTTGTCGAGATCGCGATCGGCGATCAGGGTCTGCTTGATCAGCGGCGCGCCGGCCGATGCGTAGTCGCCGTCGACCTGCACGGTCTGCTCGATCAGGTCGGAATTCTTCTTGTAGCTGGTGAGCCAGGCCACGCTCAGTCCAAGCGTACACAGACCGATCAGCGACAGCGCCGCGGTCTTGATGAGCAGTGCACGCCGGACCGCGCCGCGATCCGTCGAGACCCAGTCGGCCTCACCGATGATGACCTTCGTGATCAGGTTGGTGAGAAAGAAACTCTTGCCGGAGCCGTGATAGGACCCGGCCGAGACTTCCTCGGCGCCGAAGGTTCGCACTAGCGACCCGATCAGCTGATCGATCGGCGTGCCCTGCTGGGTCCCAGAGGTGAAATAGAACCCGCGCAGGCTGGCGCTCACGTGATAGCGGGTGGGCTCGAAGATCTGATTGAGAAAATCGTGGATTTGCGATTTCAGCCGCGCCATCTGCGCCGCAAAGCCGAACAGCTGGACGCGGTGCGGCGGAGCGGGTTCATCCTGCAGCCGGTCGAGGGTTTCCTCGCTGAGGCGTTCCAGCAGCAGATCGAATTCGTGGGGAATCTCGCCAATCAGATTCTTGTTCTTGTCGGCGGTTTGAAACGTTGCGCCCCAGACCTGGCGCCGGCTGGCCTCGTTGAGATAGCTGAAATATTCGGTGAAGCCCGCGACCAGGTCGGCCTTGGTGAACAGCGCATAGACCGGAAAACTGACCTTGAGCCGCGCGTGCAGTTCGAGCAAGCGCATGCGGATCGCGTCCGCATGCGCGGCCAGATCCTGGCGCGACAAAGTGAGAATGTCCTCGATGCTGATGGCGACCAGGACGCCGTTGATCGGCTGTCGCGGCCGGTTTTTCTTCAACAGGTCGAGGAACGAGAACCAGCTTTCCTTGTCGCTTTTGGCGTCGGAATCCTGCGTCGTGTAGCGACCTGCCGTATCGATCAGAACGGCCTCTTCCGTGAACCACCAATCGCAGTAGCGTGTGCCGCCGACGCCCGCGACCGCCGCCGGCGTCGCCCCCCGCGCCAACGGGAACTTCAAACCGGAATTCACCAGCGCCGTGGTCTTGCCCGCGCCCGCCGGGCCGATGATGACATACCATGGCAGATCATAGAGATAGCCGGCCTTGTTGCCGCTGGCGGACTTCAGCGTCGTGAGCGCGTCCTTCATGCGCTCCTTGAGCACGGGCTCGTCATTGACCGTCTGTTCGGCGCTGCTGATGCCATCGGCGATTTGCCCTGAAGCCTTGCGACGCTGGAAGACGCCGAAGCCGGCAACGCTGGCGGCGGCGGCGACCAGAAGAACAACGACAATCTCGCGAACGACATAATTTTGAAGCGGATGCCAGCCGCCGATGGCAATGAACGGGCCGGCAAAATAGACGACGGCCGCGAGCGAGGAGAGCCCCACGCCGACCAAAACGATTCTGATAATCTGCCTTGAAAGCATGTTGCCCGGTCCGGCTATTCGCTGCGTTCGATGAAGATTTCGACGCGCCGGTTTTTGGCGCGCCCTTCCGGCGTTGCGTTGTTGCCGATCGGCACATCCGCGCCCTTGCCTTCGATGTCGACGCGGCTCGGATCGGTGAGGCCCGGCTTGAGCACGCCGGCGACCGCCTTCGCGCGCTCGACCGAGAGTTCGAAATTGGAAGGAAAACGCACGGTGTTCATCGGTGAACTGTCGGTATGACCCACGATCTTGATGTGCCCGGGCTCCTTGTCCAGCGTGGCGGCGACGCGCGCCGCGACCGGCTTGAAGGCGCCGAGGACAACGGCCTCTGCGGACTCGAACAGGATGAGATCGCAGACGCGGATGATGATGAAGCTCCCGGTCTGATCCGCGGTCATGGCGCAAGCGGTCTTTTCTGCCGCCAGCGCGTTGCGAATCCGCTGCAGCTGGGTGATGCGCTCGGGAGGAGGAGGCGGCGGGGGCGGCGGAGGCGGCGCGATGATGCGGCGCTTCAATTCAATGGGATCGCCGGGATGCAGCGCAAGTGCCACGGCGGCTGCGTCCTCGGCACGCGATGAAAGCAGCGCCCGCAGCATGAAATAGCCCGCCATCAGCAGCGCCGCGCTGACCGCTGCGACCATCCACACCGGCACGCGCGTTCGCAGCCGCCGGTTGGCCAGCTCCTGACCGCGCCAGTGCGGCGACAGGTCCGCGTTGGATTTCGGGCGAACCCGGCGCAACGTTTCGTAAAGGTTGCGCTGAACCACCTGCAGGGTGGCGACGCCGTTCGGCGTTGCACGGTGCATGCCCTGGAAGCCAAGTGCCAGGCACGCGTGCTGCAGCTCGAGCACCGGATAGTTGACCAGCGGATCGACCTTGAGATGGTCGAGGATCTCGAAAAACCGCACGCCGCCGACGCGTTCGCCGAAGAAGCGGCTCAGCATCGAATATTGCGTCCAGACGTGACGCTCTTCCGTCGGAATATGCTGCACGATGTCGTCGGCTGTCGCGCACAGGATGTATTTGGCGGTGTTGGCCTGATGTTCGGAGATCCCCGCCGACCGGATATCGGTCTCGAAGAATTTCACGGCATCGGCAACCTGCTCCATCAGGTGCGCGAACGACGCGCGCATCAGGGCGACGCGCAGGCGGCCGAGCAATTGCAGCAGCGGCCCGGCGGCGCGCATGATCGGATTGGCATTGGGCGCGACCAGTTCGTCGACGCGCAGCATCGGTCCGGCCGGCGCCGTGGAGGGCGGCTGCAGCGGAGCTGTCGGTGTCGAGACCCACTCCTCCTGCGGCTGGGTGGTGGGCGCGGGCGCATAGCCGGCCCCGTGCGGTGAATAGGCAGACGACGGGCTTGTCGAAACGGGCGTCGGCGAATATGGCGCGCGCGACGCCGCGCGCGCTGCGTCGACGGACGGCGGATAGGGATCTGGCGCGGCTGGGAGCCTTCCACCCGGATTGGGGCGGATGACCGTTCGCTCCACCCGCCCGAAAGGATTTGCCGGCTTGTCCTTGTCGTTCATTGGCGGTCTTCCAGAATCGCCCACAGGTGCAGTTCAAGTTCGGGCCAGTCGCCCGAGAAGTGCATCCCGATCGATGCCGCCGTGCTGTACTCGGACCAAAGCGGCGATTTGCGATCCATGTAGAAGTACACGTGATCGGTGATGGCCCGGATATGCAGCGGCGGCGTCGGCAGGTGCACCAGCGGCACGCCCGGCAGGTTGGCGTGCACGATCTCGTTCATCTTCGTGTTGGGCCCGACCTTGAACAGGTGCGGAAAGTCGTTCTGGATTTCGACCAGTGGACGTCGGGCCGCAACTTCCAGGACCAGCGTGGCATTGCGGAACAGCGAGCGGTCGCGTATCGGCGACGAAAATGCGTTGGGCCGCAACTGGATGATTTCGAGCCGGATCGCGCGTCGGCCAAGCTGCGCACTCAGGAAATCCTGCAGGTCGCGCATCACGGGTGCGAAAACGTTTTCCAGGTCGTCCTGATCGTACTGCGGATAGTTGCGCGCCCGCCGCTCGGCGGTTG
This sequence comes from Bradyrhizobium sp., assembly GCA_035568535.1. GTDB lineage: Bacteria > Pseudomonadota > Alphaproteobacteria > Rhizobiales > Xanthobacteraceae > Bradyrhizobium. The sequence goes on along the minus strand of DATMNV010000200.1, from coordinate 71,195 downwards.
CGAAGGTGGCGAGTTCGCCGACGATCCTCAGGAATTCCTCGAACAGGCGCTCGGGATGGACGTAGCTGGAGTTCCGGAAGTGCCTGAGCACCGCGATGTGCCGATTCAGCAATTGCAGCACCAGATACTCGACGCTCTGCAGTCCGCCGCCCGCGGTCGGATCCGCCGCATAGCGCGCAAGCTCGTCCAGCTTGTTGTCGATCCAGCCGATCGCCCGATCGATCCATCCCTCCACGACAGGATGGGCGTGACACACGAGCACCGGGGGAACGTATTTTTCGTCGAAGACGATGGTCTTGTCCCGCACTTCGGTGATCCTGGCGATGCCAAGGCCGACATAGCCGGGCTTGGCGGTCTTGCGCAGCTCGAAGCCGAGGCGCGGAAAGGCAAGATCGATTTCCTCCTCGACGCGCAACTCCGAAGATGAATCGATGAAGGTTTCGGCGCCGTTGATATAGCGTGCCGCGCTTTCCGCCTCGCGGTTATCCGTTTCGCGCGTATTGGCGGCGGCCATCGGCATCGAGAGCCAGACGATCTGGCCGGCCGCCGCCTCCGGCACGGCAATCCCGGGAGGCAGCGGACTGTCCGCCGGAATGCTGAAAGGCGTACCGTCCGGCATGGTGCCGGCGGCGCGGCGCAGCGCGAATATGCTCTGCTGCGCCAGATCGCGATCGATCTCGAGCTCGGAAAAGCCCCACGGGTACGGCGTCGAGACTCGCACCCGGGATTCGAGCAGGTGCTCGTGATAGCGATCATTCTGCTGCAAATGATGCGGCCGTAGGAAGAGACCTTCCGACCAGGCTACCTTGGTGTACCAGGACATTGCTGCGATCTCTCGAATGGCCGGCGAGCGCGCCGACCTTTCGCGTGTTTATGCGGATGATTTCAAATTACATTTGACTTCGGAAAACCTAGCCCATCTTCATTCGCCTTCGTAACATCGCGCGAAGTAATCCATGAACGTGTCGAGCATTCCGTTGTCATGCCGCTGCGCCAGCGCCTGCCAGCGAGCCGCGTAGACGTCCCATAGCTGCGCCTTGCGCGAACCGATCATTGACGCAAGACCGCGATCGGACGGCGAAGCGGCTTCGATCGCCGCGGGGTCAACCTCCTTCATCAACAGCGCGACGGCCCGCTGCATCGCCGTGTAGGTCTTGACCTGATGCCTCTTCAGATCATTGAAGGCCTGGGCAAACGCTGCCTCGACGTCGAGATAGCTCCGGCCCTGGGCCCCGAACATGATGCGAAGGGCGTCTTCCGCGGTCGGCGTCAATTTGAGCGGATTATTATCGACGGCCTGGACCGTCGTCTGGTTGGGGCTGCGCGCCAAACGTTTGGCCTGCTGACGGGCCTCGAGCAATTGCCTCACATTGTCGGTGGCAAGCTTCAAGAGCCGGCCGAGCTGCTCGGCCAGTTCGCTCGGGTCGCGGCCGGAGAAGGCGTCTTGCGGCAGACCGGCGCCGCGCGCGACGAGCTGGGCAAATTTCGCCGTTGTGTCGCCGTCCGCGACGAGCTTCGCCGAAACCGGGGAACTGGCCGGCGGATCGATCTCCGCGACCACGCGAGGCCGTCTTGCTTCGCCGGCATCCGGACGCCGCGGCATCGGCATCGGGATGATCTCTGGCTGCGGCGCAGGCGGCGGCGATGGACCGTCGGCCCAACTGTCCTGCTGGACATTGAGGGCGGCGGGCTCACCTCTCGCCGACCGCCGCGGTGCCGTCGGCGGCGCGGCAGGTTTCGCAATCGGTACCGGTACATCGGCGGCCCAATCGAGGAAGTCCGGCCGCACCGGGGCCAGGTCCCGGGGGCCTTTCAGCTGTCGCGGATCGATGGGCGCCGCGGCGGGCGCTGCATCCCACAGGTTCTCGTCGGCAGGCGCCGCGTAAGACGGCGCGACGGCCTCACTCGGCTCGGCGATTTCCTCCTCGAGCGTCGCGGCGATGATGTATTGGCCGATGATAAACCGGTCGCCGTTGCGCAATCGATGCGGCGCCTTGAGGCGGCCGTCGGAACCGTTCATGAATGTGCCGTTGGTCGAAATGTCGTGGAGCCAGTAGGCGCCGTCGCGCCAGCGCACTTCGCAGTGCCGGCCCGAAATGAAGCGGCTTGGGTCCGGCAGCGTCCAGTCAAGGTAGGGATCGCGCCCGATGTCGAGGCCGCGCCTGCCCGTGATCGAAACGCTCAACGGGCCGCCGTCCGGCAGGCTCGCCTCATTCTCGATTTGCAGCGTGAGAGTCAGGGCCCGGCCTCCGCAAGCTGGATGCCCTGAGCGGGGCAGGATTGCAGCAGCTTCGAAGCATTCTTGTTACCGGGAAGGTCAAACGGATATTTGTTGTCGCCGTTGTACAGAGATCCGGTCACCAGCAGAACATCGGGGCCAAGCGACGTTTTGAGCGCCCCGGCCAGAGCGGCTTGATCGAGCTTTCCCATCCGACGCCTGTGCGATGTTTGTGGAATGCCAATTCGCCCGCAGACTGCAACCCCCTGTGGTCGCGTCGCGGTTCAATCCAAGAACGACAGAAAAATCAGAGCTGCACCTTGTTCAGAATGCCGCCGGCAAAGCTCGGATTAAGGCGACAATAAAGCAGCCTCGAACGACAAAGTCGCCCGACGACATTACGCGGTGCCCGCCTTCGGATTGCAGGACCAGGGGATGCCGATCTGCGCCGTTCCGACCCGACGCAAAGCAATTTCGGTCGAAGGGATGATTGAGCACGCATTGCGACAACGTCGATCATCGCAGCCGCAACAGGAGGCATTGTCCGCGGCCTTCTCAAAACGCAGCAATCCATCATGAGGCGCCGCTGCTTTTTTGCGCGACAACGCAACGCCTCAATCAGTGGGACTGGCGCTATGCCTCTTCATCAAATGGCATTCGTCAGCGGAGGATCGTTATAAAGGTGCTGAACCTTCAGGTTCCATTTCACGACCATATCCTCAAGACTATCAATTGGAGGAAAGTTCCGATCACCTTTCCATTTCTTGGAATTGAAGCGAGCAAATATCTCCTCGGGCGCCTTCTTGTCCAGACCATCGGAAAACGTACTTGTCGACACAAATGAAGATTTCCAGCCCGTGGAGGTCCGGTCTACAGCGTCATAGCCCCACTGGTTCATTTCGCCGTATGTCTGCATGTAGGCCCTGAGCATCTGATAAAGAATCTGATCAGCAAGCAGCTCATATTTATCAGCCGTCAAAACAGGTCCTGGGTCGTTCTTGCCGATTTCCGCGAGAAGGTCGGTCTTGCTCAGATTGGGAAGATTTGCCTTAGCGGCATTTTCCTTCAAAATTCTCGTATTGAGATCGCTGACAGCGGCGGTCGCGGCAAGCAAGCTTGTCACCGTTTGGGAAACGAGCTTTTTGAAAATCTCATTCTTTGACCGATAACCCGATTTCAGTCTGACGGAAGCGTCGTCCAGTATGTTTCCACCTCCGCTTTTCGCCCCTGCTCGAGCGACGTTGGTTATATCCTTCGACCGCCTGTCGAGGAGGTTAAGCATCTCGGGAGTTTTTGGGACAGGAAAATTCTGGGGAAATTGCTCGTATAGCCGGGTTGTAGGCGTGCCGAGCGTAATCCCGATCTGAGCCAACGCATCGGCAGTGTCTGCGGACGCCTTCGCCCTACTGGCCAAGCCCTGAAAGATTCGCTGACACGGCTTTAGTTCCGGAAGCAGACAAATCGCCAACTCGAGAATGACATTGTACTCTACAGGTTTTGCCGATTTGAGCCCCAAAATCATGTCGTAGCCAAAGGACGCGTTCACAAAGGAAGCGAGCATTGCTGCGGCCTGGGTTTGCCAACGGCCAACCCACTCATTGACGATCGCCACCTCCTCAAGCCTGGTCTGGGCCAAGCCCGCCAGCGCGAGCATGTCCTGTTGGGCCTGTCTCTGTTTTGCCATAACGCCCAATGTGGCGGCGTGATCCAGGCACCCCAATTGCATGGCGCCGGCCAGCTTGTCATAGTTCTTCGCACAATAATCCGTATAATTGTCGAACGCGGCCCGCTGCTTGTCAGTCAAGCCGTCTGTCTGATCCTTTGTAGACATATCTCTTCTCCCATATGTAGATCCGACTTCGCGGCTCCGCCACAGGCGGCAATCGCATCGAGCGTTCGCCCGACAATCATCTGCGATGTCACGGCGGCATCTCCATCCGCGCAAACCGACGACGGGCGAATCTTCGGAAGTTAGCGCTTGCCGGGCAGGCGTGTCTTGGCCTGATGCGACATCCGATCGGACTAAAGAGACCGTCCCGTTGCCTCGCTTTCGTATCCGCGCATCATCCGATGAAAGGACGCGCGCCGCGTTTTAGTTCGATAGCCTAGTCGCGTGCGCAAACCTGCTGCCGAGCGCGCGTCGCCGCTCAACTTCAAAACGACATCCACAATGATGACGGTCCATGTAATGCGACGAGCGAAAGCCGGATCGAGGCGACAAAAACTCGGCTTCGGGCGACAAAGTCACGCGAACCCGCTGCGCGGCGTTGACGGGATCGGCTCGTTGGGAATATCGACCGGGCATTGCGGAGTTTTCGAATGTTCATTTGCTGTCCGCTCTTGCTCGCTGTGAGCTGTCCGTCGGCCATGCCATCAAAGCTCTCCTCCCGTGACGACGGATTCGGCGGGCCGGTGCTCTCTGTGGCTGCAACAGATCGGTTATCGTGAATTTAAGGACGTGCGGTGGCGGAAGTCGCATTCTCAACTGCTCTTGAAGATGACGGTACGATAGCGATGCCGGCTTCCGCAGCAGCACGGATCGCGTCTCCCCCGATTTCGGCAGAGGCGCAGATGGACACGGTCGCGCAACCCCCGGGTATCGTTGACGTTGACGCGCTCTGCGTTCCGTTGTCGGGCGCCGATCCCTGCGGCCCAGATCTCGATCTTGCGGGCGACGCCGATTACCTGAACTTCTTCGCCCAGGCGGAAGGCGTTCTTCCGGGCTCGTTCTTTTCCAGCGAAGACGGGAAGCCGTTTGATCGATCGAGCGTCGATTTGCCCGGTCACGTGGAAGCGATGCTTCCGCTCTGGGAACGCACCCGCGACTTGCGCCTGCTCGTCATGCGGGCGCAGCTCCTGATCCTCAATCGAGACCTCGGCGGCTTCGCAGTCGCGATTGCGGCCATTGCGCACTGGCTCGACAAGTTCTGGGACGATGTCCATCCGCGCGCAGCCGACGGCGATTTCGGCGCGCGTGCCGTCGCGCTTGGCGCGCTCGATCTCCCCACCGTCGTGTTCCCGCTCCAGTATGCGCCCTTATGCGAAGGACGCCGAATTGGAGCGGTCACCTATCGGGCCTGGATGATCGCGTCCGGCGAAGTGAAACCCCGTCCCGGCGAGCAGAGCCATCCATCGACGGCGCTCATCGAGGCGATAGCGGATGCTCCGCTCGATGTACTGGCGGCAACGCGCGCCCACGTAGCGATACTCAAGACATCCCTTGGCCGCATCCGCGAGGTCTCTGCAAGACAGGGCAGTTCGGCCGGTCTGGAGACTCTGACGGCGCTTGTCGTCAAGATGCAGGGGCTTGTTGATCCTCGCGCGGTGCTTGAAGAAAAGACGGCAGCCTCCACAGCGAAAGCGGACGACGCTCAGGGCGCGCAAGACTCGGGCGCCGCAGTAGTCGCGGTCCGCGCCCCGACCTCGCTCGCGGAGGCCCAGCAGGCCCTGGCAGCGATCGCCGGCTATTACAGCCGCTCCGAACCCTCAAGCCCGATGCTGCCTCTGGTGCTTCAGGCGCATCAGCTCGTCGGCAAGTCCTTCTTCGAGGTCATGACCATCCTGGTGCCTAGCCAAATGGAGAAGGCGGCCTTTCAGATCGGTGCAGACCAGTTCTTCGAACTGCCGGTCGGCAAGCTTTCGAAGCTGTCGGAGGCGCTGCCGTCCGCCGATGGCACTGATCAGGCAACGCCCCCTGCTCCATCTGCAGGCGATTTTCTTTCGTACCGCGTCGAGTCCCGCGTGCAGGCGATCGCGCTGCTCGATCAGGTCCAGCGATTTTTTCGTCACTCAGAACCCTCCAGTCCCGTGCCGATGCTGTGCGATCGCGCGCGCGCGCTTGTCGAACGGGATTTCATGGGCGTGCTGAGGGAGGTGCTTCCGAAGGCAGCGCTGAAAACCGTCGGCGCCGATAAATGAGATGCTTCATTTAGCGGCGCGACGGCATTCAAGGCGCGCGGCGCAAAGAGCTTGGTCCAATTGCAATCGTTCAGGTCGGCGGCCGGCTTGAACCCAACGGCTAGGTAGAACACATGGCAAAGGAAAGCGGTCAGAAATTCATTCGGCGGAATCGTCCTCCGCGCGTTCACATCACTTACGAAAATCCGGCCAATGCCGAGGAGAAGGTCGAGATCCCGTTCGTGATGGGCGTCATGGCCGATCTCTCCGGCAATACGCCAGGCGTCGAGAAGGCCGAAATCCCCGACCGCAAGTTCCTCGATTTCGATATGGACAATCTCGATGCACGAATGGCGGCGATCCAGCCGGGCGTCAGTTTCCGGGTGGAGAACAAGCTCGTTGAGAATTCCGGCGAGAAGATGGGTGTCCAGCTGCGCTTCGACAAAATGGCGGATTTCGAGCCGGCCGCCGTTGCGAAGCAAATTCCGGCGGTTGCAAGGTTGCTTGAGGCGAGACAGCAACTGGCGAACCTGCTGCGTTACATGGACGGCAAGGTCCACGCCGAGGCGCATCTGCGCAAGCTCCTGGCCGATCCGCAGCTGATGCTGGCGCTGAAGAACCGCACCGTCGATCCAGCCGACGAAGGCGACAAATAGTCCGCGATATAATCATCCCCCAATACTGGAAAGTTCTGTCATGGCGACCGAAACAGTCCGCTCCCAGCAGCAGGATGTGCAGACCCAAGCCCCGGATGCGGACGAGTTTGCAACGCTGTTGAAGCAAAGCTTCAAGCCGCGCACCGAACGCTCGGCGACTGAACTCGACAATGCCGTCAAGACCCTGGTCGAGCAGGCGCTTGCGGATACCAGCCTCATCAAATCCGACGTGCTCGACACGATCGAGGAGATGATCGCGCAGCTGGACAAGAAGCTTTCGGCGCAAATGAACGAAATCCTGCATGCGCCGGAGTTTCAACAGATCGAGAGCGCCTGGCGCGGCCTGAAATATCTCGTGTTCCAGTCCGAGACCGACGCAATGCTCAAGATTCGCGTGATGAATGTCTCGAAGAGCGAGCTGTATCGGCATCTGCGGCTGTATCCGAACGCCGCCTGGGACCAGAGCCCGCTGTTCAAGAAGGTCTACGAAGAGGAGTTCGGGCAGCTCGGCGGACAGCCCTACGGCTGCCTGATCGGCGACTACAGCTTCAGCCATCTGCCGACGGACGTGCAGCTGCTGCGCGACCTCAGCAAGATCGCAGGTGCCGCGCACGCGCCGTTCTTCGCCGCCGCGGATTCCACCCTGATGGGCATGGATTCATGGAACGAATTGATGAATCCCCGCGATCTCAGCAAGCTGTTCGACACGCCGGAATACGCCGCCTGGAAATCGCTGCGTGATTCCGACGACGCGCGCTATGTCGGCCTCTGCATGCCGCGTGTGCTCGCTCGCCTCCCGTACGGAGCCAAGACCGAGCCGGTAGAGGAATTCGCCTTCGAAGAGGATACCGACGGCCACAAGGGTGAGAAATACGCATGGATGAATGCGGCCTACGCGATGGCCGCCAACATCAACCGCGCGTTCAAGGAGTACGGCTGGTGCGCGCGCATCCGCGGTGTCCAGTCGGGCGGCGAGGTCGAGGATCTGCCGACGCATACGTTCCCGACGGATGATGGCGGGGTTGATCTGAAATGCCCGACGGAAATCGCCATCAGCGACCGCCGCGAAGCAGAATTGGCGAAGTCGGGTCTGATCCCGCTCATTCATCGCAAGAATACCGACCGCGCCACATTCATTGGCGCTCAGTCGCTGTTCAAGCCGAAGGCCTATCAGAACAACCCGGAAGCAACGGCCTCGAGCAATTTGTCCTCGCGGCTGCCCTACATGTTCGCCTGTTGCCGTTTCGCGCACTACCTCAAGGTGATGGTGCGCGATAAGGTGGGATCTTACTACGAGAAAGAACAGTTGCAGCGCTGGCTGATGAACTGGATCAACGAGTACGTCGATGGCGACCCGGGAAACTCGTCGGAGGGACAAAAGTGCCGCCGGCCCCTCGCCGGCGCGAAGATTTCCATCACGGAGAACGAGGAGAACCCAGGATATTACTCGGCAACATTCGAGCTCCGGCCCCATTTCCAGCTTGAGGGCATGGACATAGGCCTGCGGCTCGTCTCGCGACTGCCCGTCGCAAAGAACTAGCTTCGTTTGAACCGCCAACCAATGGAGAACTAAAATGGCCGACATCTATGCGTTTCTCGAGCTTGAAGGAATAAAGGGGGAAGCCCAGGACTCCCAATACTCCGAGCACATCGAGCTCCAGTCCTTTTCATGGGGCGCCACCAACAACAGCTCGTACAGGCACGGCACCGGTCACAGCATCGGCAAGGGGCATATTCACGATATCTCCATCAGCAAATATATGTGCAAGGCCTCCTCGGAGCTGATGAAAAGGGTCGCCACCGGCGATGCGATCCCGAAGGGAAAGCTCTCGCTGTGCAAGCTTTCCGGGACCGACAAGCTCGCCTACTACACCATCGATCTGGAGGACGTCGTTCTCACGTCGTACCAGGTCTCTGCAAGCGGCGGCGGACAGCTCCCGATGGAGTCGGCGACGCTCCACTTTGTCGTCGTGAAGCCGAACTATACGAAACAGGACAACACCGGCGCTGGGCAGGGAAACTTCGGCTTTGGCTGGAACCTGCAGAAGAACGATCTGCTGAAATAGAGTTCGGCAATCTCGCGAAGCAAAGAGACGAGTGGGTGCATGCGATCCATCCACTCGCTCTGGTCTTGGGCGTCCACTCCTCATCCAGGAAGATGGCGTCCCCACTGTTCCCGATGCGATTTTCCGGAGGGTTAGCGCTCCGAGGCGAGGCTCTTCATGCGGAATTCGAACAAGCAATCGCGTCTCAGCCCGCCCCTGATGCATGTGTTCCGCAGCGCGCACGAGGCAAAGGACGCAAAGCGAATCATCGATCAGCGCAACGAGGCGGGTGACCGCGTCATTGCCAGCCGCCGATTGCGCGCGCGACAGGTGATCACCGAGAGCATGCTCCGCCGCGAAGTTTCGCGCGATCTCGATGCGCTCCTGAACACGATCGCACTGGACGCGACCGTCGACATGGAGCACGCGCCCCATGTCCGCAGATCGATCCTCAACTTCGGGCTTCCCGACATCGCCAACCGTACCATCGACGAAAACAGGGTGGACAAGATTCCGGACGAGATCCGGACCGCAATCGCCATCTACGAGCCGAGAATCGCCCCGGACACGCTGCGCATTGCCAGGGATACGGAGCTCGATCCCGTCGAGCTCAAGATACGCTTCGTCATCCGTGGCGAACTGGTGTGCCATCCGGTGCATGTGCCCGTCGAATTCATCGCCGACATCGTCGAGTCCGGGAAGATCATCGTCAATCGGTTGTGAGCGCGCATGAATCGGGAATTTCTCGATCTCTACAACACGGAGCTTCAGCTGCTCAACGAGCAGGCGCGCCAATTTGCCGAAGAATATCCGGGAATCGCGGAGCGCCTCGGCGGCCTCCTGGACAACCGCATGGATCCCTTGATCGGCGGGCTGCTGGAGGGAGCCGCTTTCCTTGCGGCGCGGGTCCAGCTCAAGCTCAAACACGAGTTTCCCGAATTTACCGAGAATCTGCTGGAGCAGCTCGTCCCGCATTATCTAGCGCCGACGCCTTCGATGATGCTTGTCAAGGCAAACCCGCTCTTTGGTGATCCGGCACTCCGCGAGGGGCGCGCGATACCGCGCGGCTCCTATCTCGATGCCAGTTTCCGCCAGCTGGACCGCCAGATCGCATGCCGCTACCGCCTGTGCGGGGACATCACGATATGGCCGTTCGAGCTCGCCGGCGCGGAGTACTATTCGTCTCCGGCCCCGATGCAGGCGCTCGGCGTTTCCGTTGGCGGCGAGGTGCTGGCGGGCATGCGGATCACGCTGACACACCGATCTACGGCGCGATCGGAGGACGAGCCACCGGACGCCGACGCGCAGAAGAAGCCCGAGCTCATGATTGCCGGCTGCCGAACCTCGCAACTGCCGCTGTATTTCACCGGCGCGGAGGCTGACTCGGTTGCGCTATACGAGCAGCTGTTTGCCCATTGCCGGGGGATTTATCTCCGCTACCTTGATCATTTCGGCGACCCGGTTGTCTTCAAGGCCGCGCCGGAATGCCTTCAGCAGGTCGGCTTCGATGCGGACGATGCGCTGTATCCCAGCGATCATCGGGTGTTCGAGGGCTTCGACCTGCTGCGGGAATATTTCGCCTTTCCGCGCAAGTTTCTCGGTTGCCGGCTCACCGGCATCAACGAGCTGCTTTCCCGTGTCGAGGCGAGGACCGTCGACATTGTGTTCGCATTTGACGAACTGAACGCGCGGCTCGCAGCCGCGGTTCGGCCGCAGGCCTTCGCGCTCTATGCGGCGCCGGCGATCAATCTGTTCGAGAAAGCCGCCGATCGCATTCAACTCAAGCCAAGTCAGCACGAATATCAGGTCGTCCCCGATCGCGGCCAATACCTGGATTACGAGCCCCATCGGGTGCTGGAGGTTTATGCCCACTACCTCGGTGGACTGGAGAAGGTCCCGGTGCGTCCGCTCTACGCAGCGTCGCTGCAGGATTCGACCTTCATGTCCGACACCTATTTTTCGATCCGCCGCCTGCCGCGACGGCGCACGGTCGAGGAGAAACGCACCGGCATATCCTCGGACTATACCGGCACGGACATGTTCATTTCATTGAGCGAGCTCGGCGGCATCGACGACCAGGAGACGATTGCCGAGTTGAGCGTGCGGGCACTCTGCTCAAATCGGCATCTGACCGAGCACCTGCCGATCGGGGTCGGGGGAGCCGATTTCCGGCTGGTCGACGATTTCACCCTGGATCTCGTCTGTGTCGCGGGACCAACGCCACCGCGCGAACCCATCATCAGACAATTGCGCAGCCGCAGCGAAACCGCGCACACCGGCACCGTCACCTGGAGGCTCGTGAACCTGCTTTCGACCAATCATCTGGGTCTGGTCGATCGCGGCGCCGGCCGCAACGCCGAAGCGGTCAGGGAAACCCTGTCGATTTTTGCCGAGATGGCCGACAGCGCCACCGAGCGCCGCATCCGTGGCGTTCGTCACGTCGACAGCCGGCCGATCGTGCGGCGCATCCGACAGCACAGCGGAATCGGGGTCGCACGCGGAATCGAGATCACCGTCACGATCGACGAGAAGGCGTTCGAAACGACCGGCATTTTCCTCCTGGGCGCCGTGCTCGACCGCTTCTTTGCCGAATATTCCGGCTTCAATCATTTCACCCAGACCGTGATCCGCTCCGTCGATCGAGGCGAGGTCATGCGATGGCCGCCCCGAATGGGAATGCGCAGGCCGCTATGAGCAGGACCACCCAAACGGCGGCGAACCTGCTGCGCGAGCTGGAAGCGGAGCCGTGGCGGTTCGACTATTTCACCGTGCTTCGACAATTCGAACGCGTCCATGAAAACCAGCCTCGCATCGGCGAGAGCGTAACACTACGCGAGGAATTCGTCCTGCTCGGACAGGACCCGTTCATGGAGTTTCCGGCATCAAATCTCGCCCGCATCGAGCAGGGCGAAAACAAGCCGCTCAAGATTTTCGTCAAATACATGGGGATGCTGGGACCGCAAGGTGCACTCCCGCTGGCGATGACGGAGGAAGCCTATCATTACGTCCTCGCCAACGACGACGCCTTGCCGCGCTTTCTCGACGTCTTCAATCACCGCTTCATTCAATTGTTCTTCCGTGCGTGGGCCAATTCGCGTCCGATCGCCCAGAACGACCGCCCGAAGCAGGACCGCTTCTGGGCCTATATCGGCTCGGCAGTCGGCATCGGCTCCGAACCTTACAGGCACCTCGACAGCATCCCCGACACAGCCAAGATACGTTTTGCGGGCCTGTTGGGAGCGCAGGCGAAATCGGCATCGCGCCTGTCCGCCGCCATTTGCGGCCTGTTCGGAGTGAAAGCGGAAGTCGACGAGTTCGTGGGAACACGGCTCATGCTCGACGCCGAGGAATGCACGATGTTGGGCAAGGGCCACAACGCGCTTGGCCAGGACGCCATGCTCGGCCGGGGCGTCTACAGCGTGCAGGACAAGATCAGAATCCGCATCTACACCCGGACGCTGGCCCAGTACGTTCGATTTCTGCCCAGCGGAGATCTGTGCGAACCGCTCGCGGATCTCGTTTTTTTCTACAACGGAGCCGAACTCGATTGGGATACCGAGCTGGCCATTCCATCGGGCGCCGTTGAGCCCCTGCGCCTCGGGCATTTCGGCCAACTGGGCTGGACGAGCTGGATGGCGCCCGACTGGACGACAACAGAAGCATACCGGCGCGACGCCAGATTCCACCCCGCAGACCGCATGGAACGGAACAGAAGAATGCGACAGGCCGGCAACGATGGAGGCGCCGATGGCCGACATTAACCTCGAGGCAGTGGCAGGCAAGCTCAACCGCATCGGCTACGAAGCCTTGTTCAAGGCTTTGCGCCAGGCCAAGGGTGCCGGCAATCGCAATGTCGAATTCGCTCACTGGCTGGTCCATGTGCTGCAGGGCGAGCGCACCGACATCGTGCTGACGGCCGATCATTTCGGGCTTGACCGCAACAGGCTCCTCACCGACATCAACGCTGCCGTCGCCGGATTTCGCAAGAACGAAACCGACATGCCGACCGTTTCCAACACGGTGATGGACCTGCTCGACCGCGGCTGGCATTACGCGACGCTCTTCTTCGGCGAAACGCAGATCCGGACCGGACACGTCCTGGTCGGTGCGATGCAGTCACGCGAACTCGACCGCGCACTCAAGAACATCTCGCCCGAGTTCGCCAAGATGTCGATCAACGTCCTGACCAGCGAATACCGGAAGATCTGGGCGACCTCAGAGGAGCAAACGCTGCGTCCGATGGATGGTTCGGGGTTGGGATCCGCGGCGGGTGCTGCAGAACAGACCGGTGGCGTCAAAGGCACCACGCCGCTCGACCGGTTTTCGCAGGACCTTACGGCCAAGGCGAAAGCCGGCGAGATGGATCCGATCCTCGGTCGCGACAACGAAATCCGCCAACTGACCGATGTCCTGATGCGCCGGCGGCAGAACAATCCGATCCTGACCGGCGAGGCGGGCGTGGGCAAGACCGCGGTCGTCGAAGGCTTTGCCCAGCGCATCGCCTCAGGCGACGTTCCGCCGCCACTGAAAAACGTCCGGCTCTGTGCGCTCGATATCGGCCTGATGCAGGCCGGGGCGTCCATGAAGGGCGAATTCGAGCAGCGATTGCGCTCGGTAATCGATGAGGTGCAGAGCTCGCCGACCCCGATCATCCTCTTCATTGACGAGGCCCACACCCTGATCGGGGCCGGCGGCACCGCCGGCACCGGCGATGCCGCCAATCTCCTGAAGCCTCCCCTCGCCCGGGGCACGTTGCGCACCATCGCCGCGACCACCTGGTCCGAGTACCGCCAGTATATCGAGAAGGACCCGGCGCTCACCCGGCGCTTTCAGCCGATTCAAGTCGACGAACCCGACGTCGAAACCTGTTGCATCATGCTTCGCGGACTGCTCGGACCGATGGAAAAGCATCACGGCGTGCGGATTTCCGAGGCCGCGATCGTGGCGGCGGTGAATCTGTCGCACCGCTATATTCCGGCGCGGCAATTGCCAGACAAGGCCGTCAGCCTGCTGGATACCGCCGCGGCGCGCGTGGCGATCAGCCAAAGCGCGACCCCGGCCCTGATCGAGGACGCGCGGGTCGCCATTGCCGCGCGCGAGGCGGAGAAAGCCGCGCTTGTCAGCGACAGTGATCTGGGAATCGACGACGCCGAGCGTATGACAACCCTCGATGCGGATGTTGCGGAGCTCAAGGACAAGCTGGCCGCCCTGGAATGCGAATGGGCCAGGGAACAGGCGATGGTCAACGATATCCGAAGCATCCGGAAAATACTGGCAGAGCCGAAGCAGGGCGATGATGCGACCGCAAAACGCGCCGAATTGCGCGACAAGTTCGACGCGCTGGAGGGAATCGCACCCGAAAAGCGCATGATCTATGCCCATGTCGACGCGCAATCGGTGGCTTCGGTGGTGTCGGACTGGACCGGGATCCCCGTTGGCCGCATGGTGCGCGACGAGATCGAGACCGTTCTCAAGCTGCCGGAAATACTCAACCGTCGCGTCATCGGGCAGTCCCACGGGCTGGCGATGATCGCCAAGCGGATCGAGACCAGCCGCGCCAGGCTCGACAATCCGTCGAAGCCGATCGGCGTCTTCATGCTGGCCGGCCCGTCCGGCGTCGGCAAGACCGAGACCGCGCTGGCGCTCGCCGAAGCCCTTTATGGCGGCGAGCAGAACATGATCACCATCAACATGTCGGAGTTTCAGGAGGCGCACACGGTCTCCTCGCTCAAGGGCGCCCCTCCCGGTTATGTCGGCTATGGAGAAGGCGGCCGGCTGACCGAAGCTGTCAGGCGCAAGCCCTACAGCGTGATCCTGCTCGACGAGGTCGAAAAGGCCCACCCCGACGTGCACGAGATTTTCTTCCAGGTGTTCGACAAGGGCATCATGGAGGATGGCAACGGCCGAAAGATCGATTTCAAGAACACGCTGATCATCCTGACCACGAATGTCGGCACCGACCTGATCATGGCCTTGTCGCGCGAACCGCAATATCGCGACGATCCGGAACAGCTTGCGTCGAAGTTGCGGGGCGAGCTGCTCAACGTATTTCCGCCGGCGCTGCTCGGACGCATCGTGACCATTCCATATTACCCGCTGTCGAATTCCATGCTCGATGGCATCGTCCGGCTGCAGCTTGGCCGCATCGATCAGCGCATTCGCGACAATCACGACGCCTCATTCGTCTACACCGACGCGGTGGTCGATCACATCGTCTCACGGTGCAACGATCCGGATTCTGGCGGCCGCATGATCGACAACATCATCACCAACACGCTGCTGCCGGCGCTGTCCCGCGAATTCCTCAAGCGCTCGCTGGCCAAGGAAGAGATCGCGCAGGCGCAAGTTACGATCGAGAACGGCGACTTCGCCTATGCGTGGAGTTGAGCGATATCGCTTGATCTAAGCGAGGTGCTTGACGCCGTCCGGGATTTCGGCGCTACCGGCAAGGATCCCCGGCCGACCATCGAAATCAACAACCTCTATGTTGCCTGCCATTCAGCAGGCGGCAGAGCAATGCGCGCCGGACCGGCTGAAAACGCTCTGAGCTAATCACGAACTCTTCATCGCATTGTTACCGCTGCCGGGCTTCCGAGCCGGCGCGAAGGTCCCCAAGTCAGGTTGAGATGACGATCGTCATCTTATTGTAGGCCCGGTCTGTAGGTTTGGAGCGAACATGGGCGAAATTATCCGGTTTATACCAAAGTCTGAACGGGAGCGAACGCGTCTAATTCGACAAGCCCGTGCGATATACGACAGCATTTTCCCGCCGGCTGTTCTCGTCAGCGAGCAGCGGGACGAGGCAGCGACAAGGCATACAGTCGGCGCCGCCAATGCCGCGGCACGCTCGACGGGTTCCATCCCCGAACCCAAAGGAAATCGCCATGTCAATACGTGACATACTTTTCGCCGCCGCATTCGCCCTGGCGTCATTGGAGGCCGCGCACGCCGATGGCCTGCGCCCGATTGAGGCCAGGAGCATCGACCTCGGCGAGGTGTCCGGTATCGCCTACTACACCGTCGAGCGCGATGGGTTCCATGTCATCACGACCCTTGCGCAGGGCGAGGCGGGAACGCCGATCCGTGTCGTGTCCGTGCTTGCGCCGGGCCAGAGTGTCGTTCTCTCGACACCGAACCGGGCAAGCGCGATCGAGATCAGCCGGAAAGGCGAAAGCGTACTCGTTCGCAAAGCGACAGCAGTCGCGAACTGAGGTTCCACGTCAAGCGCTGGCGAAATGATCGAAAAGCCCGCGTTCAAGTCGATCGCGATTTTACGGCACTTTCGCTATTCCGGCCGCGCCCGCACGAGCTCGCGGTAGAGCTCGGCGTAGCGGCTGGCGCGGTTGCGCCAGGAGACGTCGGTCGACATCCCGCTTAGCTGAATCTTCCGCCACACAGATTTATCGCCAAAGGCGGCATGGGCCCTCAGCACGGCGCCGGCGAGACGGTCCGTCGTCACGGGTGCAAACTTGAAGCCGGTGGCGACACCGCCCGCCATCGCGACGGCATCGGCATCGACCACCGTGTCCTCAAGTCCGCCGACGCGGGATACGACAGGCACCGCTCCGTATCTCAGCGCGCAGAGCTGCGTCAGACCGCACGGCTCGAACCGCGATGGCACGACGAGAGCATCGCTACCGGCCTGGATCAAATGCGCCAATGCTTCATCGTAGCCGATGACGGCGCCGATCCGGCCTGCATGCGCCTGCGCGGCGCCGCGGTAACGCTGCTGTAGATCGGCGTCCCCGCTGCCGAGTACGGCCAATTGAATGCCTTCGCCCATAGCCGTCGGAAGGCATTCCAGCAGAAGATCGAGCCCTTTTTGCCAGGACAGACGACTGATCACGCCAAGCAGAAACGCGTCGGGCCGCTGCTCGAGGCCAAATCGTTGCTGCAACGCGGATTTGTTGGCCGCGCGGCGGTCGAGATCGTTGCCATCGAAACGGCTGGCGATGACAGGGTCTGTTGCGGGATTCCAGACATCCGTATCGATGCCGTTGAGGATACCGCGAAGATCGTTGGCGCGTTCGCGCAACAAGCCATCAAGACCCATCCCTGCCTCGTCGCTCTGGATTTCGGCGGCATAAGTCGGCGAAACCGTCGTGATTTGATCGGCGAATCGCAAGCCGGCTTTCAGAAAGCCGATGTCGCCATAATACTCGACACCATGCATGTTGAAGGATTCCGGCGGCAGCCCGATCTCTTCGAGAATGTCACGCGGAAATCGTCCCTGGAACGCCAGATTGTGCACGGTGATCACCGTGCGCGGGCGCGGCCGGCCGCTGTAGTGCAGATAAGCGGGCGCCAGTGCTGCCTGCCAGTCATGTGCATGGACGATTTCGGGCACGAAATCGGGAACGGCTCCGAGACCGATATTATCGGCCATGCGGGCCAGTGCCGCAAAGCGCAGACCGTTGTCCGGCCAGTCCACCCCCTCGGGCGACAGATAAGGATTTCCCGGACGCGCAAACAGATGCGGCGCATCGAGCACGAACAGCTGGAGTTCGCCGCACGATCCCCGGAGCAGGCGGCTCGTTCCGCCAAAGAACAGCGGCCATTCGAAAACCTCCCGCGCCTCCCCTAGCGCATTCATGACATCGGGATATCCCGGCACGAGAGTGAGCGTCTCGATGCCTTCCGACTTCAGCGCGATCGGCAGCGCGCCGGCCACGTCGGCAAGGCCGCCTGTCTTGATGATCGGATAGATTTCAGAGGCGACCGACAGGACGCGAACGGGCTTCATGCATTCAGCCCGTCGATCATCTGCTGCGTGATCAGGCAGACTCCATTCGCCGAGATCCGGAATCGCTTGCCGTCGAGCTCGGGGTCTTCGCCGACCACCAGACCTTCCGGAATCCGCACGCCGCGGTCGATGACGACGTTGCTCAGGCGCGCGTGCTGGCCGACATCCACATAGGGCAGGATCACCGCGCCCTCGACCCTGGCATGCGAATGCAGGTGCACACCGGTGAAAAGCAGCGAACGCCGCAACGAGGCGCCCGACACGATGCACCCCCCTGATACGAGCGAGGTGACGGCCTCGCCGCGGCGGCCCTCCTCATCGTGGACGAATTTCGCCGGCGGCGTGATTTCGCCATAGGTCCAGATCGGCCACGAGCGGTCGTAAAGATCAAGCTCGGGCAGCACGTCGGTGAGATCGATATTGGCCGACCAATAGGCATCGACGGTTCCGACGTCGCGCCAGTAGCTCGGTTGATCGCTGCCGGCGCGCACGCAGGAGCGGCTGAATTGATGGGCCACCGCGCGGCCATTCTTGACGATGTAGGGGATGATGTCCTTGCCGAAATCATGGTTCGAATTCGCATCCGCCGCATCGCGCTTCAGCTCGTCGAGCAGGAACTGCGTGTCAAACACATAGATGCCCATGCTGGCGAGCGATTTGTCCGGCTTGCCGGGCATCGGTGGCGGGTCCGCCGGCTTTTCCAGGAACGACTGGATCAGGTCGTTCTCGTCGATATGCATGATCCCGAAGCCGCTCGATTCTTCCCTCGGCATTTCGAGGCAACCGACCGTGACATCGGCGTGCTGGTCGACATGCTGCTGCAGCATCAGCTCGTAGTCCATCTTGTAGATGTGGTCGCCTGCCAGCACGACGGTGAACCGTGCCCCATAGCTCTCGATGATATCGATGTTCTGATAGACGGCGTCCGCGGTCCCCACATACCACTTGGTTTCCGAGACGCGCTGGCTGGCCGGAAGGATGTCGAAACTTTCGTTGCGCTCGGGCCGGAAGAAATTCCAGCCCATCTGGAGATGCCGAATGAGGCTGTGCGCCTTGTATTGGGTGGCGACCGCGATACGGCGAATGCCAGAATTCAGGGCGTTCGACAGCGCAAAATCGATGATGCGCGACTTGCCGCCGAAATAGACCGCCGGTTTGGCACGCCTGTCGGTCAGTTCCAGGAGCCGGCTGCCGCGGCCGCCTGCGAGAACGAAAGCCAAGGCATGCCGCGACAGCGGCTCGTTTGCAACCGCACGCATTTCTTCCTCCCGCTACGCGACGTCAACCCGCAATTCGGGGGAGTCGTTCCCGGCTGCCGGTCGAGCCCCCGATAGAATGTATCCTAACGGCTCGAACGACCAGCCGAAAATTGCCGGCCCGCAGGGGGTTTTGCGCGCGGAGCTACCACAGCTTGGCCACCTCGCTCCGGCGGGGCGGATCGGCGCCGGCGCGGGTGCAGGTGATGGCGGCGCACTGGCAGGCAAAGGACAGCGCCCGCCGCAGCTCCGCCGCGCCCACGGCCTGCAGTCCAGCCCTTTCGATGCATCCCTGCTCGCGCAGCGCAAACAGCAGCGCAGCGTGAAAGCTGTCGCCGGCCCCGATGGTGTCGATGACATCGACGGAGGGCGCCTGCACCTCGATAGCGCCGGCCCGGCGATGCCAGGCCAGCGCGCCCTTGGTGCCGCGGGTGATGACGATCAGGCTGGCGCCGCGCGCGATCAGCGCTTCGGCCCTGGCCGCGTAGGCTTCGTCGCCATGGAGATAATCGAAATCGACATCCGACATCCGCACGATGTCCGCGCTCTCGGCAAAGGCGCTCATCCGCGTCCGATAGGTCTGCAAATCCCTCACCAGGTTCGGCCTGCAGTTTGGATCGAACGAAATCGTCGCGGTTGGCCGTGCATCCTTGATCAAGGCTCCGGCCTCGGCGGCGCCGCGCTCGTGCACGAGCGTCGTGGACCCGATATGCACGGCCTCGATGCCGTCGAACGGGATCGAGCCGGGGCGATAGGTCCAGTTGGCGGAGGCGGTCCCGACATCATAGAAGGCGTATTGCGACTCGCCTGCGACGATCCGCACAAAGGCGAGCGTGGTCTGGTCGCCGCTGCGCGTCGCGTGACTGATGTCGACAGCGGACGCCAAGGCGTGATCGGCGATCATGCGGCCGAACAGGTCCGTCGAGATGCCGCCGACGAAACCGGTGGCAACGCCCAACCGCGCCAGGCCGACCGCGATGTTAAGGCACGACCCGCCGACCGCCGGTCGCGCGGCTTCACGTCCATCCATGGCCCTTACCGGTACGAAGTCAATCAGTGCGTCACCACAACTCAGTATCATTGCTTTTCTTCTTCAGTGGCCCTTTGCCTCAAACCGACGCATGACGTCGCGGCTCCCGCGATCCAATGCACGCAGCATGGTGTGAACGCTTCGCTTGGTTCGATGAAATTCCGCCATGCGAGGTGCGGTCGGCTCACTGAGCCGGCCGAGCGCCGACATCGAGGCCATGGTTTCGCCAATCGACTTATAGGCGCCGCCGGCGACCGCGCCCAGCATCGCCGCGCCGAGCAGAACCGGCTCCTGCGTCTGCGGAAGTGCCACCGTGAGCCCGGTCGTATCCGCCATGATCTGCCGGACCAGCGGGCTGCGGCCAGCACCGCCGCCCATGACGATGACATTGCTTTCGACCTTGTGCGCGGCAAAGGCGTCGATGACATCGGCGAGACCGTAGGCCAGCCCGCAAAGGCCTGCGACAAACAACCGTTCCATCGCGCCGACATCGGCATCGAGGTCGAGCCCCGCGATCACGGCACGCGAGTTGGGATCGGCATAAGGCGATCGATTGCCGAGAAACTCCGGCAGCACGTGGACGTCCCGCGCGAGCGGGGCCGCTGCGCCGGCACTGCCGACGCGCGAAAGAATCCGCCGCTCGAGAAATTCGATGATTTCGACGCCCTCGCTGCGTGCGGCCGCGACTGCCTCGGCATGCGCCGGATGCGAGCGGAGCAGATGATCGACCGCCGCGCCCGCCGCCGATTGCCCGCCTTCGTTCAGCCAGAAGCCCGGCACCATGCCTGAGTAATAAGGACCCCACACGCCCGGCACGAAGCAGGGCTCGACCGTCGTCGCCATGATGCAGGCGGAGGTCCCCATGATATAGGCCAGGCGATCGCAGACATTGACCGGTCCGCCGGATTCGAGGCGGCCGCCGATCGCGCCGATCCCTCCCGCATGCGCATCAATCAGGGAAGCGCCGACCGGCGTTCCCGCTTGCAGGCCAAGCTCATCGGCTGCTGCTCGTGTCAGCCCTGCCCCGACCGGCGAGCCGGGCGCGATGATGTCGGTCCCGATCCTCGCGTAGTTCTCGGCGGCGAACTCATTCAAGCCGACCCGCTGAAAAAATGGCGCGCTCCAGCGCCTTTCGTGCGCCAGGAAATTCCACTTGCAGGTCACCGTACACATCGAGCGCGCCAGCGAACCCGTTGCGCGCCAGGAGAGAAAGTCTGCGAGATCGAAGAAGTGCCCGGCGGCGTCGAAACTGGCCCGCAGATGCCGCTTCAGCCACAGCAGCTTCGGCACTTCCATCTCGGGCGAGATGGAGCCGCCGACATAACGCAGCACATCGTCCTCTGTGTCATTGATCTGTCGCGCCTCGGTGACGGCGCGGTGATCCATCCAGACGATGACGTTGCGCTCGGGATCGCCCGATCCACTGACGGTAACCGGCGCGCCACCCGAAGAAAGCGCGACCAGAGAACAGGTCGCATCGAAGCCGACGCCCTTGACCGCATCGCGCGGGATCGCCGCCTCCGCGATTGCGGCGCGCACAGAGGCTGCGCACGCATTCCAGATGTCGGAGGACGATTGCTCGACAATGTCGCCCGCCTCATGCCAGGTCCTGATTGGATGTCTGGCGATGGCGAGCAGCTTTCCGGTCTCGTCGAATACACCCGCGCGCGTGCTCGAGGTTCCAACATCGACGCCGATATAGGCCTGCCGCATGCGCGCCCGCTCCCCACTATCGCATGATCCGGAAAAGTGGATACCGGTTTTCCGACAGGATCATGCGCATCAGTGCTGGCGCGAGCTTACCAGCATGTGTAGCCGCCATCGACAAGAACGATGCTGCCGGTCATCAGGCTCGCCGCGTCGGAGGCCAGGAACAGCACGACGGAGGCGATCTCCTCGACCCGGCCCAGCCTCGCCATCGGCGTCCCGCCGATCCAGGCGTCATACATTTTGGGATTGCTTTTCACAAAAGCGTTGAGCGGCGTCTCGATATAGGTCGGGGCCACGGCATTGACCCGCACGCCCCGCGCGCCCCATTCGGCGGCGAGCGACTTGGTCAGATGGTGCACTGCGGCCTTGGAGGCGTTGTAATAGCATTGCTCCTGCGGCTTGTTGACGACGAAACCGGACATCGAGCCGACATTGACGATGGTTCCCGCCTTCGCCTGCAGCATATGCTTGCCGAAGGCGCGGCAGCACCAGAAGGTGCCGTTGAGATTGACGTCGAGGACATTCAGCCAGTGCTCGTCGGTGACGGTTTCAGCTGGCGTCTCGCTGCGGGCAATGCCGGCATTGTTGACGAGAATGTCGACCTTGCCGTGGCGGGACGTGAGCTGGTCGGCGACCTCGGAGACGCGCCCCGAATTCGTCACGTCCATATCGACGAGCTCGATGTCGTAGCCCTTCTTCTTCATCTCGGCGCGCGCGGTCTCGGCGGCTTTCGCGTCGCGGTCGGCGATCACGACTTTTGCGCCGGCCTCCGCCAGCGCCTCGACGCAGGCGAGCCCGATCCCCTGCCCGCCGCCGGTGACGATGGCGGTCTTGCCGCCGAGCCTGAACTTCTCGAGATACATTGGTCCTCTCCGCTGTGTTTCGCCGGAGTTTCGTGGGTTACGCCCGAAGGGCGCTGCCGCCCTCGCCGAAGCGATGGATGCGGGCGGGGTCAGGCGACAGCGACACCTTGTCGCCCGCGCGCAGATTGAGCTCGCCGATGGTGCGCGCCGTGAGCTGCCCGATCGGGCCGGCATCGACATAGAGAAACGTGTCGCTGCCGAGATGCTCGGCCGCCGCCACCGTTCCCTGCCAGCCCTGCCCTTCGCGATCGACCCTCAGATGTTCGGGGCGCACGCCGATGGTGGCCGCGCCGCGCTGCAGCGCGGCATCGCCGGAAATAAGGTTCATCTTGGGTGAACCGATAAAGCCGGCGACGAACAGATTGGCGGGCTTTTCATAAAGTTCGAGCGGCGAGCCATATTGCTCGATCTTGCCGGCATTGAGCACGACGATCTTGTCGGCCATGGTCATGGCCTCGACCTGGTCATGGGTGACGTAGATGGCGGTGGTGCCGAGCTGCTTCTGCAGCCGCGTCACTTCCTGCCGCATCTGCACCCGCAGCGCGGCATCGAGATTGGAGAGCGGCTCATCGAACAGGAACGCCTTCGGCTCGCGCACGATGGCGCGGCCGATCGCCACGCGCTGGCGCTGGCCGCCGGACAGTTCGCGCGGCTTGCGGTCGAGATAGGGCGTGAGGTTCAGCGTCGCGGCCGCCGACTCGACCTTGCGGTTGATCTCCGGCTTCGGCAGGCCGGCCATCTTCAGGCCGAAGGCGATGTTGCCGCGCACGCTCATATGCGGATAGAGTGCATAGGACTGGAACACCATCGACAGCCCGCGCTTGGCGGGAGGCACGTCGACCACGTTCTTGCCGTCGATCAAAATGCTTCCGCCAGTGACGTCTTCGAGCCCCGCGATCAGGCGAAGCAAGGTCGTCTTGCCGCATCCGGAAGGCCCGACGAAGACGACAAAGGAGCCGTCGGCGATGTCGAGGTCGGCGCCCTTGATGATGTGCACCGGCCCGAACGATTTCTGCACACCCTGCAACGTGATCTGACCCATGATGTGTCGCCTTTCCTATTTGACGGCGCCGAAGGTCAGGCCGCGGACAAGCTGCCGCTGACTGAACCAGCCCAGCACGAGAATTGGAGCGATCGCGAGCGTCGAGGCCGCCGAGAGCTTGGCCCAGAACAGCCCTTCCGGACTCGAATAGGACGCGATGAAGACCGTGAGCGGCGCAGCGTGCAGTGTCGACAGGTTCAGCGTCCAGAACGCCTCGTTCCAGGCAAGGATCAGGTTGAGCAGGAGCGTGGAGGCGAGGCCCGGCACGGCCATCGGCGTCAGCACATAGACCAGCTCCTTGCTGATGGTCGCGCCGTCCATGCGCGCGGCCTCCAGGATGTCCTTCGGGATCTCCTTGAAATAGGTGAAGAGCATCCAGACCACGATCGGCAGATTGCCGAGGCACAGGATGAAGGTGAGGCCGGTCAGCGTGTCCAGCAATCCGAAATCCCGGTAGATCAGGTAGATCGGCACCAGCACGCCGACCGGCGGCATCATCTTGGTCGACAGCATCCAGAGCAGGATGTCCTTGGTGCGCTTGGTCGGCGAGAACGCCATCGACCACGCCGCTGGGATAGCGATCGCCATCGCGATCAGGGTCGAGCCGCCGGCCACGATGATGGAATTGAGCGCGTGGTGGAGATAATCGCTGCGCTCCTGCACGGTGGCATAGTTCTCCGTCGTCCAGTGGAAGAACAGGAATGACGGCGGCACGGCAAAGGCTTCCAACTCCGTCTTGAAGCTCGCCAGCACCATCCAGAGGATCGGAAAGAAGATCAGGAAGCCGGCGAGCCAGGCTCCGGCGGTCGCGACCACCGTGCGTCTAGTCGTTACCGCGCGCGCCATGACTTTAAGCCTCCAGGTTCCGGCCGACGATGCGGACGAGGAAGAACGCCACGATGTTGGCGATGACGACGGCAACGAGCCCGCCCGCAGACGCGCTGCCGACGTCATACTGGATCAGCGCCTGGGAATAGATCAGGAAGGCGATGTTGGTGGTCTGCAAGCCCGGGCCGCCGCCGGTGGTCACGAAAATCTCGGCAAATACGGTGAGCAGGAAGATGGTCTCGATCAGAATCACCACCGTGATCGGCCGCGCCAGATGCGGCAGCGTGATGTAGATGAAGGTCGATACCGCGCTGGCGCCGTCCATCTCCGCCGCTTCCTTCTGCTCCTCGTCGAGCGACTGCAGCGCGGTGAGCAGGATCAACGTCGCGAATGGCAGCCATTGCCAGGACACGATCAGGATGATCGCAAACAGCGGCGCGTCATTGAACCAGTCGATCGGCGTGGCGCCGAACAGCGTCGCGATCCAGGCAAACAGCCCCGAGACCGGATGCATCAGGAGATTCTTCCAGACCAGCGCGCTGACCGTCGGCATCACGAAGAACGGCGCGATTACCATCAAACGCACGATGCTCCGGCCGATCACCGGCTGGTCGAGCAGGATCGCGAGCGGAATCCCGATCAGGATAGTCAGCGCCAGGACCGAGCCGACCAGCACCAGTGTATTCCGCAATGAGGCGAGGAAGGCGGGGTCCGTCAGGAAGTATTCGAAATTCTCCAGTCCGACGAACTGGCCAGATTCCGGATCGAGCAGATTGTAATGCAGGGTGGAGAAGTAGATCGTCAGCGCGAGCGGAACGATCATCCAGATGAACAGCAACGCGACCGCGGGCGTCATCAGGGTACGCGCCAGCAATTGCGTCTGTCGGGTCGCCATCCCCGCCTCCATCGGTGGAAGAAAGGGCGACCATCCCCTTCAGGGATAAGGATGGTCGCCAGGCAAGACAGCCCGGGAGAATGGGCTGATGGTCGAAGCGCGCGCTTATTTAATGTAGCCGGCGCGCTTCATCTCGCGTTCGGTGGAGGCCTGCGCCGCCGAGAGCGCCTGGTCGACCGTGGTCGAGCCCGATAGCGCCGCAGAGAACTGCTGGCCGACGGACGTGCCGATGCCCTGAAATTCCGGGATCGCGGCATATTGTACGCCGACATAAGGCACCGCCTTGACGGTCGGCTTGTTCGGATCGGCCGAGTCGATCGACTCGAGCGTCGGTTTCGCGAACGGCGCGACCTTGAGGTACTCGGGATTCTGGTACAGTGACGTCCGCGTTCCCGGCGGCACATTGGCCCAGCCGTCCTTGGACGCAACGAGCTTGGTGTAGTCCTTGCTGGTCGCCCAGGCGATGAACTTCTCAGCCGCCTCGACCTTCTTCGATCCGGCGGGGATCGCGAGATTCCAGGCCCACAGCCAGTTGGCGTTCTTGCCAAGCCCCGTGTTCGGCGCGAGCGCAAAGCCGACCCTGTCGGCGACTGTCGAGTCCCTTGGATTGGTCACGAAGGAAGCTGCCACCGTCGCGTCGATCCACATCGCGCATTTGCCGGCGTTAAACAGCGCGAGGTTTTCATTGAAACCGTTGGAGCTCGCACCGGGAGGGCCCGCCTGCTTCATCAGGTCGACATAGGTCGTGAGCGTCTTCTTCCATTCCGGCGAGTTGAACTGCGGCTCCCACTTCTCGTCGAACCATCGGGCGCCGTAGGAATTGGCCATCGCGGTCAGGAACGCCATGTTCTCGCCCCAGCCGGCCTTGCCGCGCAGGCAGATGCCGAACACGCCGCCCGACTTGTCCGTCAGCTTCTTGGCTGCATCGATGACGAAATCCCAGGTCGGCTTCTCAGGCATCGAGAGGCCCGCCTTCTGGAACAGGTCGGTGCGGTACATCACCATGGAGCTCTCGCCGTAGAACGGCGCTGCATAGAGCTTTCCGTCAACCGAGACCGCGTCGCGGATCTTGGGAAGCAGATCGGCGACGTCGTAGTCGGCGGGAAGTTTGTCGAGCGGCACCAGCCAGTTCTTCTTGGCCCAGATCGGCACCTCATAGGTTCCGATAGTCAGCACGTCGAACTGGCCGCCCTTGGTGGCGATGTCCGTCGTGACGCGCTGGCGCAGCACGTTCTCTTCGAGCGTCACCCATTTGACCGTGATGTCGGGATTCTTGGCAGTGAACTCGCTGGTCAGTCCCTGCATGCGGATCATGTCACCGTTGTTGACGGTGGCGATTGTCAGCGTCGTTTCTGCATTCGAGGGGACTGAGACCAAAAGCGCAGCCGCGCCCAAGAGGACGCCAAGGACGTTTCTCACGGTAACCTCCCATTTTGCCGTGTTGAGCATATGCCCACACGTTGGGCTTATGTTCACACCGGCAACAAGGGTTGTCAAGCGGACGCGCGCGATTTCCATCGTGTATGCAAGCTGCACGGGAGTCTTGCACCGGAGAGTCTGCAGCAACGTTCGGACGATGAGTCAGTCGAGAATGGCGCGCGCGGTGGCTTCGTCGGTGATGAGCCCGTTGATCAGGCCTCCGGCCAACGCCGCCTTGATGGCGGGAACCTTTGCCTGTCCGATAGCGGCGGCGATGGTCGTGGTCCGCGCCGGCATTTGCGGCGGAATGCTGGTGAGCCGGCGGTTGGTGCCGCCCTTGATGAGCTTGCCTTTGGCGTCATACGCCCATCCGGTGATCTCACCGACCGCTCCAAGCCGCATCATTTCAAACAGTTCTTCGCGGGTGACGAAACCGTCAACATGGACCTGGGCCTTCTGGTCCATTTGGCCGATGCCGACCAGCCGGAGATCGGCTTTCGCCGCGACCGCTTTCACCTTCGCGATCGGGTCGATCCGGACCATGCGGTTGCGCTCGTCTTCCGACGACATCAGGAACGGGAGCGGCATCGGGTAATGGCGGGCGCCGGTGCGGTCGGCGAGCCTTCCGACGGTGTCGAAAAAGCTCGCCGAGCCGTCGGCCGAGATATTGCCGACCAGCGAGACGATCTGATGGTTGGGCCGATCGATCGGCGAGACGCGCTCGACCGCGGCGCGCACGGCCCGCCCGGTGCCGAGGGCAACGATGACGGGCGTTTCGGAGCGCAACGTCGCCTCCAGGATACTGGCGCAACGTTCCGCGATGCCCGCGGTCGCGAGCGGCGCCGCCGGGTCGGTGGGCACGACTTCGCAATGCGAAAGATCGAACCTCTCTTTCAGCCGCGATGCCAGTTCCATGCATGCCGCAATGGGATGTTCGAGGCGGAAGGTGATCAGGCGTTCGGCCAGACAGAGCGAAACCAGGCGCTGCGCCGAGGCGCGCGACACCTGCAGCATCCTGGCGATTTCATCCTGGGTGTGGCCGGCAATGAAATAGAGCCAGCCGGCGCGGGCAGCATCATCCAGGCGTGATTTTTCGCCTTCGGTCGAGGCCATCAGACGCGTTGTCCTTCCGTCCAGAAATCCGCCATCCGGTCAAAGACCCGGTCGGCGCCGGCAGCGTACAGTATGGCGCGCCCGTCCCGCGATTCGTAATGGCTGCCGCCGACAAATCCCCACACCTTCATGCCGGCCGCCCTGGCTGCTGCGACGCCGCTGACACTGTCCTCGATCACCAGGGTCCGCGCCGGCTCGGCCTGCATTTTTTCCGCCGCATAAAGAAAGAGATCCGGCGCCGGCTTGCCGCGCGCCACCATCTGGGACGTATAGATCCGATCGCCGAAATAGGACGAGAGGCCGGTCCGCGCCAGCGAGAAAGACACCCGATCGAGATCACTGGAGGAAGCCACGCAACGCGGCGTCTGGAGGCCGGAGAGGAGCGACGACATTCCTGTTATCGGTTGCAGCGAGGATTGGAGCGTCTCGCGCACCCGCGATTTCAAGTCGGCCAGGAAATGCTCCGGGAGTATGCGTCCCTGCGCGGCATAATGCTGCAACACCGCCGTGGTGCTGCGCCCCAGAAACAGTTCAAGCGCCTGGTCGAGTTCGAGCTTGATACCGCAGGCACCAAGCACTTCGGAAAGGCACCGACAGCTCAACACCTCGCTGTCGACGAGGACGCCGTCGCAGTCGAAGATGATCAGGTCCAGGTTGCGCTGGCCAAGCTTCATCGCTCCATCAGAGCATATGCCCACAGACGGAGCAATAGTTCAAATTCTGGCTTGCCCTCACTCCTTCGCACCGAGCCCGGCGATCTCGGCTTGCGCCGCATGAAGATAGCTTCGGTTGATGTAGTCGGCGGCCGACGACCTGAGGCGATTGGGGACGGCGCGGATCAATGAGCTGATAGCGATGAGGGCCTGCACGCCCGCGTTGCTCGCATCCCCGTCGCGTGGGAATATCTCGTCTTTCACATATTCATCCCAGGCGCGCCCTGCATACCTCTCGGTGATTCCGGTTTCCGCCATGGCGATCGCGGTCGCGCCCTTGCGGTTGGCGAAAAACCACTCATGCGCTCTCACGAACGCACGCATGAAAGGGCTCATGACGTCGTGGTTTGCCCGGGCCCAGCGGCCGTCTGCGTTCAGCGATGTGAACTGAAAGTCGGGCACTTCCTGGCGAGGCTCGCACAAGCTCGAAAAGCCCTGGTCGATTGCCATGAAATTCAGCGGCGCGCCCTGCAAACCTGCATCGATCTCGCCCGATTTCAGCATCTCCCACCGCGCCAGGATCGGACCAACCGCCCGCATCTTGTAATCGCGCGGATATTCCAATCCGCGCGCGGCAAGCAGCTTCATGACGAGTGAGGAACTGCCGGCCTCGATCGAGGAGACACCGACGGTCTTGCCGCGCATATCCTCAAACGTCCTGATGTTCTTTCCAGCCACCAGCGAGAATGGAAGGCGGTTGACGTTGCCGCCGATGATCTCCAGGAAGCCGCCGGTCTCGCTGTCCAGAATCACATGCTCGGTAATCCCGTAGCCGAGCTGAGCCCGGCCATCGCGAATGCGATTGGTTACCTCATCCACCCCTTCATGGAGCTCGATGGTTACATCGAGCCCCTCGCCTGCGAACATGCCGCGATGCTTTGCGACCCAGATCGGCAGGTTGAAGTAGTTTCGCGAAACCGCTGCAAATGTGAGCTTCTTCATCGACCGACTCCCTCGAAGATGTTCCGGCATGGCGCGGCCGCGTCTTCCGCCGGGACCTGTAACTTTG
This sequence comes from Bradyrhizobium sp., assembly GCA_035568535.1. Classification (GTDB taxonomy): domain Bacteria; phylum Pseudomonadota; class Alphaproteobacteria; order Rhizobiales; family Xanthobacteraceae; genus Bradyrhizobium. Next base: position 41,758 of record DATMNV010000200.1, on the reverse strand, counting down.
GAGGCGACCGCTGGCAACGGTCTGGTCGCAATGGTCGAAGCGGCGCGCGACTTCGAGGGCATTCGACTCGCGACCGCCTGCCCCAGGATATCAAAAAGGCGGCATTCAGCTCGATGCCGCCACCCATAAAACGAGTTTGCGAGCCAGCATCCCGAAGGCCTCGTCGAACGCCGACCTCGCGTCCGCGACGGAAACGGCACTCATGGGCGCAACTTCCTGGAATATCCTCGCCGCCTTCAAGTGTCCGGATCCGCCGACAAGTTTCGCCGAGAGAGCGATGGTCGCTTTGGGCCCCGGCGTAGCCGAAATCTCAAACTGGCGGAGATCGATAATCAGGCGCGTTCCGCCTTCGGACAGGGCGTCGCCGCGCATCGGCGCGTGGGCGATATCGTAGTTCTCGAAACTCTGCAGCAGCTTCGCCTGCACAAGCGCCGGAAGCGAATCGCTCCATTGCGCATTGCTGAAGTCGTCATGAGGTTCTTCGTCGGAGGAGAACAGGAAGCGCTGGGTCTGCAATCGCGTGGTCGCGGTGGGCTCGGCGATCACCAGGCCCGGCTCGAGCGGACGATGCAGGGTTTCAAATCCTTCGGCCGCCTTCAGATCATAGCTGACCTTGCGCGGCGGCGTGGCAGCGCCGGTCATTCGCTCCAGGCCGGCAACGATGCCGTCGAGACGGGGTGTGTTGCGCGCAAGACCGTCCGTGAAGGTGCTGAGGTTGGTGATGGCATCGTGCAGCGGCGCGGCATTCTCGGACAATACTGAATCAACCCTTCGCAGCGCATCTCGCGCGGCCTGCGTCATGCTCTGGCCGGCGCCCTTTTCCGCAACCAACACACCCTGCACAGGAGGCGCCCCGGCGCTCTCGCCGCCCTCCAGCGAGACCACGGGCACGCCGGTCAGTCCCTGAAAATCGAGGCTGACCATGGTGTCGGCGCGGACCGGCGTGTGTTCCGCGACCGCGATGGTGGCGTGCACATCATGCGGGCGGTCGGCGACGAGCTCGAGCGAACTGACTTCGCCGACGCGGATACCATTGAACAAGACGGCGGCGCCGACCAGCAAACCCGGCACCGGGCCGTTGAAGACCAGATGATAGGTCTCGCGCTTGCCGAGGCCGCGGGCATTGTTGAGCCAGTAGACAAAGCCGAACACGGCGACGATCGCCGCCAGAATAAAGGCACCGACAATGACAAAGGGTGCGCGCGTTTCCATGTCTCTATTCCTTATCCTCAAGCTCCCAGATGAAGCATCTGCGCCCGGGCGCCGTGAAAATAGGCCTTCACCCAGGGATGGTCGGATGCCAGCACCGCCGGCAATGGTCCGATCGCCGCGATCCGGCCGTCGGCGAGCGCGGCGACCCGATCGCAGACCGCGGCCAGCGTGTTCAGATCATGCGTGATCATGAAGACGGTGAAGCCGAGCGTCCGCTGCAAGGTCCGGATCAGGGAATCGAATTCCCCCGCCGCGATCGGATCAAGCCCGGAAGTCGGTTCATCCAGGAACAGGAGCGCGGGATCGAGCGCAAGCGCCCGCGCCAGCGCGACGCGCTTGGTCATGCCGCCCGACAATTCCGCGGGGAATTTGTCGCCATCTTCCGCGGTCAGACCGACCATTTCGAGCTTGGCGTTGGCGATTTCATCCAGCAGTGGCGGCGACAGGGGCGCGGCTTCGCGAAGCGGAAACTGAACATTCTGCCGGGCGTTGAGTGCCGAAAACAGCGCGCCCTGCTGGAACAGCACGCCGCGGCGCGCGGCCTCGCCGCCGGACGAAGCGGGAAACTCGATCCGTCCGCTCCGCTTCGGCAGCAACCCGATCAGGGTCCGCAACAGCACCGATTTGCCGCCGCCGGAGGCGCCGACCAATCCCAGGATCTCTCCCTGGCGCACATCGAGGGAAAGATGATCGATCACGACACGATTGCCGAAGCCGACCACGAGGTCCTCCACGCGGATCGCGATGCGCCGGCCCGCCATGGCTACATTCCGATCGAGGCAAAGAACACGGCAAACACGCCGTCGAGCACGATCACCAGGAAGATCGATTTGACCACGGAGGATGTCGTCTGCTGGCCGAGGGATTCGGCGCTGCCCTTGACCTTCAACCCCTCGCAGGCCGCTACCAGCCCGATCACCAGCGCCATGAATGGCGCCTTGACGATGCCGACTTCGAAATGGGTCACCGACACGGCTTCGCGCAGACGCGCGATGAAGATGGCGGGGCTCATGCCGCCGTAAAGCCAGGCGACCAATCCGCCGCCATAGAGCGCCGCCATCGAGCCCAGGAAGGCGAGGATCGGCAGCGCGACGACCAGCGCAACGACCCGGGGCAGGATCAGCACGGAGACGGGATCAAGGCCCATGGTGCAGAGCGCGTCGATTTCTTCCCGCATCTTCATCGAGCCGAGTTCCGCGGTGTAGGCGCTGCCGGAGCGGCCGGCGACCATGATCGCGACGATCAGGACGCCGATCTCGCGCAGCACGAGAATGCCGACCATGTCGACGACGTAGGAGTCCGCGCCGAATTTGCGGAAATGAAAAATACCTTGCTGGGCGATGATCGCGCCGATCAGGAAGGTGATGAGCGCCATGATCGGGATCGCCTGCCAGCCGACGCGGCCGAGCTGGTAGACGGTCGAGGTCAGACGGAACGATCCCGGACGGCGCAGCACGGCAAAAAACGCAGCGCCGACGGCGCCCAGCATATGCAGGAAGGCGACGCTGTCGGCCGCGAGACCACGCGCCATGCCTATCATCCGATCGATGAGGTACCCTGCTTTTCGCGTCCGGCCCGGCTCACCGCGGTTCAACCCGCGCACTTCGCGAAGCAAGCCGGCATGGGAGTCGGAAACGCCGGTGAAGGCCGTCTCCGACGATGGCGCCGCACCGCGCCGCGCCAGCTTTTCGAATAGCCAGGCGCCAACCGTATCCAGCGCCGTCACGCCACTGAGATCGATGACATCGGCTGCCCCCGGCCGAACGTCTCCGTAGAGGCGCTCCAGCGTCTCGACGTTGGCGAGCGTCCACGCGCCGCCGGGATGCAGGACGTGGTCGACAAAGTTCAGGGTCGGCGCGTCAGTCAAGCAAGGCTCCTCTTTGAACCATTCATAGCGCCCGCGAGGCGCCAGCGATTTGAGCAAGCTCAAGGAACGCGCCGGCCAAAGCTTGATTCACATCAAGTCGCCAGCAGCAACCGGCCGACTGAAAAAGATCCGGTCAGCTAACGCGCAGGACGGGCGCTTCGTCGACTGCAACCTTGAGATCGAGCGACACAATGGAAACCCCGGCTTCCCCTGGGTCGACCGCGACCTTGAAGCCGAGCTCGCGGCACATCGCCAGCATGGTCGTGTTCTCGCTCAGCACCTCGCCGAACAGCGATTTCAGCCCCTCGGCGCGTGCGTATTCGATCAAAAGCTGCATCAAGGCCCAGCCGAGGCCTTTTCCCTTGAGGTCGGAACGAAGCAGAATGGCATACTCGGCCGTCTCGTAATGCGAATCCGAATGCAGCCTGACGACGCCGATAACATCGCCGCTCGCCGGCTCCAGCGCCACGAAGGCCATCGCCCGCGCGTAATCCAATTGTGTGAGACGCCCGACAAATTGGTGTGAAAACTCCTTCATTGAATGAAAGAAGCGCAGCCGAAGGTCCTGGTGCGACACGTGCTGCAGCAGCTTGACGATGGCAGGCTCATCATCCGGCCGCATCGGACGCACGCAAACCTTCCAACCGTCCTTTACCTGCAGTTGACGTTCCCATTCGGTCGGATAGGGCCGGACCGCAAACCGCGTCGGCCCCGCGAACCGCGTCTCCGGCGCACGGATGCCGACGCGCGCATCGAGCGCCAGCACGCCACTTTGGTCCGCCAGCAGCGGATTGATGTCGAGCTCATTTATTTCGGGAAGGTCAGCCGCCATCTGCGACAGCTTCACCAGCGTCAGCGGCACCGCATCGGGCGGAACGGAAGGCACGTCACGATAGGCCGCCAGCAGCCGTGAAACCCTGGTGCGCCCGACGAGGTCGCGGGCCAGATTCATGTCGAGGGGCGGCAGCGCCAGCGCCTTGTCGTTGATGACCTCGACGGCCGTGCCGCCGCGACCGAACGCCATCACCGGTCCGAAGGTGGGATCGTCGGCGATGCCGAGGATCAGTTCGCGCGCTCCCGGGCGCACGATCATCGGCTGCACCATCACCCCCTCGATATGCGCTTCCGGCCGGGCGCGTTTCGCCCTGGCGATGACCCTGGCTGCGGCATCGCGGACATCCTCCCCGGTCGTCAGCCCGAGAGCGACGCCGCCGACATCGGATTTGTGGGTGATATCGCGTGACAGGACCTTGATTGCGACCGCAAGATTTTGCGCCAGGAACGTCTGCGCCCTTGCAACCGCCTCTTCGGGGCTGCTTGCGGCCAGGGTCGGCACCATCGGAATGGCGTAGGCCTTGAACAGGCCGGCGGTCTCGATCGGGTCAAGCCGCGCCCGGCCTTCCCTCAATGCATTGCCGACGATCGCCCTGGCGGCGCTCACGTCGGGCGTGAACAGCGATGACACGTCCGGCGGAGTCGCCAGCAGCGCTTCCATCGCCTCGCGATGCTTGACCAGATACATGAAGGCGCGCACGGCGTCGTCTTCCGTCGGGAAATGCGCAATCGCAGCCTGGTCGAAAATCGGTGCGACCGACTGGTCCGTGCCGACCCATGCGGCGAGGACCGGCTTGGGCGACGGATATTTTTGCGCACGGGCTGCCTTGACGCGTTCGGCGAACGCTTCCGCGATGCCGGCGGCTGACGCTACCGCTGTTTCCACATTCATCACGAGCACCGCGTCGCTGGCGGGATCGGCGAGCAGGATATCGAGTGCCGCGAGATAGCGCCCGGCATTGGCGTCGCCAGCGATGTCGACCGGGTCCGCCCTCGACCAGCTCGGCGGCAGCACGGCATCCAGTTTTGCCGCCGTGTCGCTCGAGAGCGGAGCAATCACGCCGCCGAGTTCGGCGAGACGGTCGACGGCGAGAATACCGAGGCCTCCGCCATTGGTCAGGATCGCGAGCCTCTTGCCCTCGGGAGCGCGAACATGACGGCCCAGCAATTCAGCGCAGTCAAACAGTTCCCGAAGATCGAACACGCGAAGCAGGCCTGCCCGGCGAAACGCCGCGTCATAGACGGCATCCGAGCCCGCGAGCGCGCCGGTATGGGTTGCGGCAGCCTTGGCACCCTGCGCCATCCGTCCCGACTTGACCACGACCACCGGCTTGAGCCGCGCGGCCGCGCGCGCCGCCGACATGAATTTGCGCGCGTCCGCAACCGCTTCGATATAGAGCAGGATCGCGCGGGTCCTGTCGTCGAGCGCAAAATAATCGAGGAGATCGGCGACATCGACATCGAGCTGATCACCGATCGAAACGATACCCGAGAAGCCGACCGACTTCTCCGCGCCCCAATCGACCATCGCGGCGGCAATCGCCCCCGATTGCGAGATAAAGGCCAATGAGCCGGATGTGGGGTGACGCGCGGCAAAGCTCGCGTTGAGACCCGCGGTCGGAAACATGATCCCAAGACAGTTCGGCCCGACAATCCTTATCTTGTGGGTGCGCGCCGTCCGCGCGATGGCTTCCGCCATCGAGCCGGGACCATGGCCGAGCCCGGAGGATATGATCACCGCCCCCGCCGCCCCGCGTCGACCGGCCGCTGCAACGATGTCCGGTATTGCCGGTGCCGGCGCGGTGATGACGACGAGATCGGGGACGAAGGGGACGGCTTTCAGGTCTGGATAGGTTGCCCGCCCGCCGATCGAAGCGTGCGTTGGATTAACCACCGCGATCTCGCCGGCGAAGCCGCCGGTCACGATATTCTGCAGGATAATGGCGCCCAGCGAAGAAGGGCGAGGGCTGCCGCCGACAATCGCGACCTTGCGTGGCGCAAAGACGCGGTCGAGACCAAAGGTGGACATTACGCCGTCTCGAAGGGAACAACCGGAGGATATTGCCGCAGCGTCGAGCGCTCCATGGCCCGCATGACATCCTCTCGCGCGATGATGCCGACAAGATTGCGCGATTGATCGACGACGGGCAGGCTCTTGAGCCGATGCTTGACCATCAACTCCAGCACGCGTTGCAGCTTCGTTTCGGGATCGACGGCGACGACGGCGCTTGTCATGATCTCATCGACCGTCGTGGCCATTCCCTCCTTGTACTGCGGCAGCATATGATCCTGCGAGAACGCGAACACCTTGAGCGCGTCCAGTTTGGATACGACGCCGACCAGAGCATCGCCGCGGACCACGGGATAGGATTCGAAATCATCTGTGGCAAACAGCCGATAAAGATCAGCGACCGTGGTTTCCGGGAGAATACTTCTGACGGATCGGGTCATATTGTTCCCGACCGTTTCCTGGAGAAATTCGTACATCCTGGCCTCCTTGCGAGAACTCGCATTTTCATAAAGGAAGATCGGATACCGGCATTGACCCGGATCAAACGACGAAAAGAATGGGGTGCCAGATTGCAGCGATCATGACACGAAAGTCTCGCCATGTATGCCATGGTTCTTCCCGCGCGCGGCGCGCCATTAAGGCTGACGGAACGGCCCGATCCGGTCCCCGGACCGGGCGAGGTCCGCATCAAGGTGAATGCCTGCGGCGTGTGCAGGACCGACCTGCATGTCGTCGATGGTGAATTGCCCGACATCTCCTATCCGATCATCCCGGGACATGAAGTCGTAGGCCGGATCGACGCGTTGGGTGCCGGCGTCGGCGATTTGAAACCCGGCATGCGCATCGGCGTGCCCTGGCTGGGCTTTACCTGCGGTGAGTGCTCCTATTGCCGCTCGAACAAGGAAAACCTCTGCGACCGTCCAAAGTTCACCGGCTATACCCGCGATGGCGGCTTTGCCAGCCATCTTGTCGCCGATACGCGCTATTGCTTTCCGCTCGGCGAGGAAGGGGACGACGCCTCTCTCGCGCCACTGCTTTGCGCGGGACTGATCGGCTGGCGGTCATTGGTGATGGCGGGTGAAGGCAGCGCCATCGGCATCTACGGCTTCGGCGCCGCCGGCCATATTGTTGCGCAGGTCGCGCGCTGGCAAGGACGGTCGGTTTATGCGTTCACGCGCCGCGGCGATGAGCAAGCGCAACGACTTGCACTTTCGCTTGGGGCGGCCTGGGCCGGCGCGTCGGAAGACAGGCCCCCTGTCGAACTCGACGCCGCCCTCATCTATGCGCCGGTCGGCCCATTGGTGCCGCAAGCGCTTCGCGCGGTGCGCAAGGGTGGACGCGTGGTGTGCGCCGGCATCCACATGTCCGACATTCCCTCATTTCCCTACAGCATCCTGTGGGGCGAACGGCAGCTCGTCTCCGTCGCCAACCTGACCCGGCAGGACGGCATCGATTTCCTGAAGGTCGCGGCCAAAGCCAATCTACAAACGCACACGACCGTCTTCCCGCTCGATCAGGCCAACGAGGCATTGGCGGGATTGCGGGAAGGCAGGCTCGTGGGCGCGGCGGTGCTGCGGCCATGAGCAGGACGGCGATGGCCAATGTCGATCAGCAAGACCAAGGCACAGCGCTGGGCTTTTTCGACGAGAAAGTCCGCAGTGGAGCGGCAAAGCGGATCGATACCCATGCCTCGATCGTGTTCCTCGAACCCGACCGGGCGCTGAAGATCAAGCGCGCGGTGCGGCTGCCATTCCTCGACTATTCGACGCTCGATAAGCGCAAGCGAGCCTGCGAGGAGGAACTCGCGGTCAACCGACACCACGCGCCAAAGCTTTATCGGCGCCTCGTTCCGATCACGCGGACAGCCGGTGGCATCGAGATCGACGGCGACGGGCCCACCATCGAATGGGCCGTCGAAATGGCCCGGTTCGATGAAGCCAAAACCCTGGATCACCTCGCCAGAGCCGGCGGGATCAAGCCTGAGTTGGCGGAGATGCTCGCCGATGTCGTCCGCAATTCCCACCAGCGGGCCGAGGTTTCCGACGGCTCCGCCTGGTTGTCATCGGTGGCGGACATCATCGATCGCAACACCGAGAAGTTTCGCGGCCAGCCGTCGCTGGAGCGCGACATGGTCGAGCGTCTGCACGATCTGAGCCATCGGCGGCTCACCGAATTGCTGCCGCTGCTGCGAGCGCGCGCCGCGCAGGGTTTTGTGCGACGCTGCCACGGCGATGCGCATCTCGGCAATATCGTGATGATCGACGATCGGCCCGTGCTGTTCGACGCGATCGAATTCGATCCGGTGATCGCAACCACGGATGTTCTCTATGATTTCGCCTTTCCACTGATGGATCTCGTCCATTTCGATCTGAAAGCCGCGGCGAGCCGACTGTTCAATCGATACCTGCAGGTGGCCTGGGATGAGTGCGCCGACGCGCTTCGGCTGTTGCCGCTGTTTTTTTCGATGCGGGCGGCTATCCGCTCCCACGTGCTTTTCACGAAATGCGAGCAGGCGCCCGGCGACACGCAAGGCATCATGGAAGCCAGATCCTATTTCGGCCTCGCCTTGCGACATCTCGAGCCCGCGCGTCCGTCGCTGATCGCGATCGGCGGCAGGTCCGGGACCGGCAAGAGCGTGCTGGCCCGGGACATGGCAGGCCTGATCGCGCCACTGCCCGGCGCCGTCATCCTGCGATCAGACGTCATCCGCAAACAGCTGTTCGGGATCGATCCGCTTGTGGCCCTGCCGGAGGCAGCCTACGCCGCTGACGTCACCACGCGGGTCTATCGCACGCTGCTGATGCGCGCGCGCCAGGTTACCGCTGGGGGATTTTCCGTCATCCTCGATGCGGCTTTCCTTCGGGAGGCGGAGCGCGACGAACTTGCCGCCGAGGCACGGGAGTTGAGGGCGGATTTCCGACCCATTTTCCTCGACGCGAATCTCGCCGCTCGCCTGGAGCGGGTCGCTTCACGCCGGCACGATGCCTCGGACGCGACAAGTGAAGTCGCCACCGGGCAGGAAAGCTACGATACGGGCCGGCTCGACTGGCCGACCGTCGATGCCTCCGGCTCACCCGAACAGACACTCAGGAGAAGCCTGATTCATCTCGGCGCGGAATAGAGCGCCCTCGCATTCACCGCTGCAGGACGTAGCGGCCGGGAGCATCTTCCAACCCCGCGTCGCCCAGTTCGACCTTGCCAAGTGACGGCGGCGCAACGGGCTGAGTGGAATGCGCAGCGAGAAAGCGGACCCACTCGCTCCACCATGATCCTTCGTGCGACGGTGCGAGCTTGACCCACTCGTCGGGGCCAACATAGGCGTCATCCACGTGCTTGGTGAGCATCTGATAGCTGTGTCCCTCCTCGGCGGGAGGTGCGACAATGCCGGCATTGTGCCCCCCGCTGGTCAGGACATAGGTGACATCCGCATTGGCCAGGAAATGGATCTTGTAGGTCGATTTCCAGGGCGCGACATGGTCGCGCAGCGTGCCGACGACGAACATCGGCCGGTGAAGATCGGACAGCGCGACGGGCCTGCCCTCCACCTGATAACGGCCTTCGGCGAGGTCGTTGTCAAGGAACAGCCGGCGCAGATAATCCGAATGCATCCGATAGGGCATGCGGGTAGCATCGGCATTCCATGACATCAGATCGTTGAGAGGAGCGCGCTCGCCGATCAGGTAGTCGCGCACTACACGCGACCAGATCAGGTCGTTGGAGCGCAACAGCTGAAAGGCGCCTGCCATCTGCGTAGTGTCGAGCAGACCACGCCGCCACATCATGTCTTCGAGGAATGCGACCTGGCTTTCATTGATGAACAGCGTGAGCTCGCCAGCTTCCGTGAAGTCGGTCTGTGCGGCGAGCAGGGTCACCGAGCGCAGGCAATCGGGGCGATCGCGGTCCAGTTGGGCAGCCGCGATCGATAGCAGAGTGCCGCCAAGGCAATAGCCCGCCGCATGGATGGCGCGCCCCGGCATGATCTCGTTGATGGTGGCGATCGCCGCATCGACGCCGAGCTTGCGATAATCCTCGAGGTTGAGCTCGCGATCTTCCGACGTCGGGTTCTTCCAGGAAATCATGAACACGGTGAAGCCGTTCTCGACCATGAAGCGCACCAGCGAATTGTGCGGCGAGAGGTCGAGAATGTAATATTTCATGATCCATGCCGGCACGATCAACAGGGGTTCGGGCCGCACGGTCGGCGTGGCCGGCTTGTATTGGATCAGTTCGATCAGTTCGTTCCGATACACGACCTTGCCAGAAGTAACAGCGACATCCTTGCCGACCACGAATTGCTGATCACCTCTCGGCCTTCCTGCGAGCAGGGCCTGCCAATCCTCGACCCAGTTGTGCAGGCCGGAAACGAAATTGCCGCCACCCGTTTCCATGATCTTGCGCAGCACCTCTGGATTGCTGACAGCGAAATTCGTCGGAGCGACCGTGTCGAGACATTGGCGGAGCGCGAAATCGGCGATCCGCTCGTTGGAACGACCCAGCCCGCGAATGTCTGTGGTGGTGGAGTGCCACCATTGTTCGGTGAGCAGGAATGCCTGCGCGAGAAGATTGAAGGCCGGGAGTTCCCAATCTGTGCCGGAAAAGCGGCGATCGTTCACCGGCGGCTTGATCAGCGACCACGGCTGAAAGATCGGATGCCTCGGCACCACGGCATCGGCAAATTGAAGCGCGTTCTGCAGGGCTTGACCGGCAAGCGCGGCTTGCTTTCCGGGTGCGGCCAACAGGTGTAGCTGCCAGTCGGCAAAAGCGAGCGCCACCGCGGCGGGTGAGAGCCCGCCCGTGAAACGCGCCAGCGCTGCGTGGAAGGAACGGTCGATCGCATCGGCTGCGGCCGCGGGATCAGGCGCCATCGACGGCGCTACCTCCGGTGAAGGCAGCGCAGCAGGATCCGGCGGAAGATTGGAGATGTTCGGCGTGCGCATGACCGATGCTGAAGGCGACATGGGCAAAACTCCCTTTTGTTCAACCTACCGGCATCTCCCGGCCTAGGAGTTGAGCTGTATCAACCAGCTTCGTCGGGAGACATCGGCGTCGGCCAGTCGAGCCGAAAATGCTTGCGGCCGGCGGCAATGATTTCGGCGTCGCTCGGCTGACCACTGGCTTCCAGCCGAAGCCCCATTCCGGGGCGAGCGGCTTGCAGGTAATGCAGCAACGCCGTTTTCTCGAGGCCAGGCCCCAGGATCAGCAGATCATTGCAGGCCTCGACCGATTTGGCGACTTGCGGGAGAAAATGCCGGGTCTTCCTGGACATGGCCTGAGCCGATACTATTGGCCTTGTGATGCAGCTTTCTGGAATGATCCGCCTTGCGCCGCCTTAATTCATGTACTGGCCACCGTTGATGGACAGCGTCGAGCCGGTGATGAAGCCCGCCTCTTCGGCCGCCAGAAACACCACGGCGCGCGCAATCTCTTCGGGCTTGCCGAGCCGACCGACCGGAATTTGCGGCAGGATGTTCTTCTCCATCACCTCCGCCGGCACCGCCTCGAGCATCTCCGTGTGGATATAGCCCGGGCAGATGGCGTTGACCGTAATTCCCAGGCGGGCGGTCTCCAGCGCCAGCGCTTTGGTGAAGCCGAGCTCGCCGGCTTTTGCAGCGGAATAGTTGGTCTGGCCGAACTGCCCCTTCTGGCCGTTGATCGACGAAATACTGATGATCCGGCCGAATTTCCGCGTCCGCATGCCTTCGATCACCTGGCGGCACATGTTGAACAGGCCGTCGAGATTGGTGCGAATGACGGCATCCCACTGCGCCCGGCTCATCTTGTGGAGCGCCGCATCACGCACGATGCCGGCATTGTTGACCAGGATGTCGACGGGACCGAGTGACGCCTCGACAGCCTTCACGCCGGACGCGCAAGCCTCAAAATCTCCAATGTCCCATTGATGCACCCGAATGCCGGTCCTGGCTGCAAAGGCGTCGGCGGCCTTTGTGTTGCCGGCATAGGTCGCGGCGACCGAATGACCCGCAGCTTGAAGCGCCTGCGATACCGCGGCTCCGATGCCCCTTGTACCGCCCGTCACCAATGCCACACGCGCCATCTGTGCTGTCCTTCCGCCAACTGATCTGACGACAATATTCGGCCCGGCCCAGACGGACTTTGACGTGCATCAAGCAACCAAGCGGCGCCGCGTGCTCCCGTTCATCAACCGCGCCGTACGAAGTATTGACGGAGAGACATATGTACAAAAACTCGGCAAAGGCCGCACCGATGCTGCGTACCGAAATCAAGCACGCCGCCGCAGGCGGCCTCGTCCTTCTGGCTGCCTTGGTGGGCAGCCTCGCACCGCTTGCGGCGTCAAGCCCCGAGCAGGGAAAGCGCCTGGCATTGACCTACTGCGCGAAATGCCATGCCATCGACAAGGTGAGCCCCAGTCCCCTCAAGATTGCTCCACCATTCCGGACCCTGCATGAACGCTATTCGGTCGAGATGCTGCAGGAGGCATTAGCGGAAGGCATCGTTACCGGACATCCGACCATGCCGCAGTTCAGCTTCGATGCGGACCAGGTGGGCGATTTCCTCGCCTTCCTGAAAACCCTGGAATAAATCGAGCGCGCGGGGCCCCCGCGCGTCCTCCTCGGCGTCCCGGCGCGCGACGGGATTCACGATGTTGCCTCGCACCCCGACGATCCGCTACGAGGCCCAGGCGCGCGCCAGTGCGGTCGGAGCCCGGAATTCGACGGCGTCCGCAAAGATCGTCCAATCGTGGACGTGCTTCTGCCGGCAGAAATCGATTTCCGCGCGTTGCACCGCCTCGACGAGTGACGTCGCCTCGATGGTGAACGCGGCTTGACATGCGCGATGCTCGTGTCCGGTGTCGTCGCAGACGGTCTTGATAAAGCGTACATCAAACGAAGGCATGGAAATCTCCTGTTGTCGCCCACAATATCGCGCAAGACGGCACGGTCCGCTTTGAGCGAGATCAATCAGACATCGCGCTGGACGATCCATCCGGCCGACCCCAGCGACTGAAGCGGCGTCCTTTCTAACCCGGCGCGACTTCAGCCTTTGGCAGCTCGGCCGCGACCAGGTCGCCTCCCGCCTTCTCGAGCTCGTCGCCCAGCCTCGTCCGGGCCGCCTCCCAGATCCGGGCCGCAATCTGCGGCTCGCGATCCATCAGGCTGTGCAAATCGGACGCATCGAGCGCGAGCAGCCGGGTGGTCTGCAGCGCGACCACGGTCGCCGAGCGCCGCGCTTGCCGCAACGCGGCAATCTCGCCGAAGAAATTTCCGGCGCCAAGATGGATATGCTTGTGGCGCAACCTGATCTCGACCTCGCCGTCGACGATCAGATACATCGAATGCGCCGGCTCGCCACGCCGGGCGATGATCGTTCCCTTGTCCACCTTCTGTGCACGCAGGATCTTCATCACATCGGCGATCTGCGCGGCACTGAGTTCGCCAAACAGGGGAATCCGCGCAATCAGTCCCCAGGTCACCACAAAATCCCGGCGGTGCACTTCGTTGGCGAACGCCGTCGCCACGATGCCAACCGGCAAAGCCACCATCAGCAGCCCGACGAAGATGGTCAGTCCCGCCACCAGGCGGCCCGCCGCAGTGACCGGCACGGCGTCGCCATATCCGACGGTGCCGAGGGTGACGATCGCCCACCACATCGCGTCGGGAATGGTCCCGAACTTTGCCGGCTGCACCGCGCCTTCCGCGAGATGCATCAGCGCCGCCGCCATCAGGGTGGCGCCACACAGGATCACGAAACAGCCGACCAATGCGCGGCGCTCGGCGTAAAGCGCCTCCAGCAGCGAGCGCATGGCCGGCGAATAGCGCGTCAGCTTGAAGAAGCGGATCAGGCGCAGGACCAGCAAAGCCTTGAAGTCGGCGGCGACGAGGAAGGACAGCCAGAACGGCAGCACCGCGGCAAGATCGATGAGCCCGGCCGGGCTCACGGCGAAATGCAGCCGCGACCGGATGGGGCCAAGACGACGCCAGGGTGGATGTTCGGCTGATATCCATAGCCGCGTCGCATATTCGATCGAGAAGACTACCAGGGCGGCGGTTTCGATCGCCTCGAAAATCTCGCCATAGGCTGCGCTCAGCCTCGGCACAGATTCGAGGACGGTTGCCGCCAGCGTGGTGATGATCAGCCCGATGAGGATCCAGTTGATGGCCGCACTCGAGCCGCCGGCACCGGGCCCCAGTTCAAGCACGCTGTAAAGCTGCTGACGAAACCGGATAAGGCGGTGAGGGATCGACACGATTGATCTCGACCTCGTCCGGCGGTTTCAGGCCGAACGACCGAACTGCCCGTAGCTGGACAAGCCGAGAGCAGCATGGATCGGGCAATAGACAAAAAGAGCGGTCCCCAAGAGGTAAGCTCCAACAAAACCCATCAGACCCAAGCCATCGACGAAATTGTTGTCCTTGCGCGGCATGCAGCATCTCCCGATTTGACCATGGAGGTCATCCTAGCCGCGCCCGATGTTCCGGTTTTGATTTCGATCAACCAGCAAGTGAGTAACGGATGCGCGCGTTACAGGCCCGCGGCCAATGCAAGACGCATCAATTCGGACATGCTGCGTGAGCCGGTTTTGGCCATCAGGTTGGCCCGGTAGACCTCGACTGTGCGGGGACTGATGCTCAGCTCATGCGCGATGACCTTGTTGATCTTGCCGGCCACCAATCCCTGCAGCACATCACGTTCGCGGGGCGATAGTTCTGCCAATCGCGCTTCAGCCTCTCTTCTCTTCGCCGGATCATCTTCCTGGACCGACGGATGCGCATCCAGTGCCGCGCGGATCGCCCCCAGTAGCGCCGCATCGTCAAAAGGCTTCTCGATGAAGTCGACGGCCCCCGCCTTCATCGCCTCGACTGCGAGCGCAATGTCGCCGTGTCCGGTGATGAGAATCACCGGGCAGCGGGAGCCGTCGCGCTTCAGCTTCCTGACCAGCTCGATGCCATTCATACCGGGCATGCGGATATCGGAGATCACGCAACTCGGCGGTGTGAGTTTCGCCACGTTCAGGAAAGCATCCGCCGATTCGTAGATCTGCGGCGCGAACCCATTGACATCCAGCAGGAACGCCAGCGAGTCTCGCATCGCCGCATCATCGTCGATCACATGAACAACCGTCCTATCGCTCATGGCCCGCCTCCGCTCCGGCAAACGGCAGCGTGAACTCGAAAACGGTGCCGCCGCCATCATTGGCGCGGGCGGCGATGCGACCGCCATGCGCTTCGATAATGGTGCGACAGATTGAAAGCCCCACTCCCATGCCGTTCGCCTTGCTGGTTACAAAGGGTTGAAACAGGTGCTCCGCGATCGCCGGCGCGATCCCGGTCCCGCTGTCCATCACCGAGAAAGTGGCAACCCCATTCTGGCGTCCCACTCCGATGGTGAGCTCCCGCCGGCCGGTTGTTTCCATCGCTTCCACCGCGTTCCGTATCAGGTTGAGCGCGACCTGTTGAATCTGGATCTTGTCGACGATGACATCGGGAAGGTCATGATCGCAGCGAAGCGAGACGCGCACGCCCTGCTCTCTCGCGCCAACCAGAGCGAGCGCGGCAGCCTCCTCGAGCAGCACGGCCGGACTCTCCAGAGTGTGTTCGGTCTCGCCCTTGGCAACAAACTCCCGCAGACGCTTGATGATGTCGCCGGCACGCAGCGCCTGGGCGGAACTGCGGTCCAGCGCCTCGATGACCCGGCTCTTGTCGGGCTGTTCGGACTTCAGCAGCGTCGCCGCGCCGCGGAGATAGCTGGTGATGGCCGACAAGGGCTGGTTCAGCTCGTGAGCGAGCGAGGACGCCATTTCGCCCATCGCCGTCAAGCGGGACACATGCACCAGCTCGGACTGCAGCTCTTGCATGCGGCGTTCCTGGGTTCTTCGCTCGGTCAGATCACGAACGAAGCCGGTGAAAAACCGCTCGGTGCCGACCTTGGCCTCGCCGACCGCAAGCTCCATGGGAAAGGTCGATCCGTCCTTGCGCTCGCCGACCACGATTCGCCCGATCCCGATGATGCGGCGTTCCCCGGTCTCGCGGTAGCGGTGAAGATAACCGTCGTGCTCCTGCCGATAAGGTGACGGCATCAGGATCGAGACATTCTTTCCGATGACTTCATCGGCCGACCAGCCGAACAGGCGCTCGGCCGTCACGCTGAAGGAGCGCATGATGCCGCGGTCATCGATCAAGACCATGGCCTCGGGCACCGTATCCAGGATCGACTGCAGTTGAGCCTGCCGATAGCGGGCATCTTCCGTTTCGTGCAACAGGCGGTTGCCGATGACACCGAGTATCGGCCCCAACACCGCAAAAAAGGAAACGTCGATCAGGTTCGCGGGGCTGGTGTAGAGACTTTCTCCGAGAAAGAACGCGCTGATGCAAAGGCACAGCACCGTCGCAAAAATCGCGGGGCCACGGCCGCCGGCAAACGCCGCAAACACCACGACCGGCAAGTATATCACCGTGAAGGTGCGGTCCTCGAAGTAATGATGCAGGATGAAACGGAGAACGAATACGAGGAAAGCCGCGACGGCTGCCGACCCGTACCGTAGCCAGAATCGGCGCTGCGACATCATTTAATGGCCCAATCCAGCGTCATATGCCACGTCAGAAGCCCCGGTCATGAACAGCCGGCCCACCATAGCATAACAGGAAATGCCGCCCGACCAGAGCGCGATGGCAATGAATCACCATCGCGCTCCGGATTCCTGATCGAGCATGATCTCCGCGCAAACGCTACGCGTTTGTCGCGAGGGAAAACCGGTGTCCACTCCTCCGGATCATGCTCCCATCCAGACCGGATATTTCAAATCCGACATTGCGCTAACAGCCAAAAGCGTTGCTTGAACCGCCGTCAAGACAGGGGAGGAAAGATTGGCGGGCGTTTTTCCATGAAGGCCGTCATTCCCTCCTGCCACTCCGCACCTCCGATCAGCATGGCGAGCGCCTCCAGACCGATGTCTCTGGCGGAACTCAAGTCAGCATCGCCGCACATCCGCACGGCCATCTTCGATTGCGCGACGGCGCGTGCGCCGAGCAACCGGAAGCGGCGCGCCAGCTCCATCGCCGCCGGCATCAGTTCCTCCACAGGATGCATGCTGGTAAGGAGACCATGCGTGAGCGCTTCCTGCGCCGTGACGTGGCTGCCCAGCAAAACCCACTCCATTGCCTTGCCGCGCCCGACCAGACGGTGAAGCTTCTGCACGCCTCCGGCGCCGGCGAGCGCGCCGATGCGGACTTCGGGCACGCCGATTTTGGTGTTGTCGGCCATCAGGCGGAAATCGCAGGCGAGCGACATCTCGCAGCCGCCGCCGAGGGCGAAACCGTTGATGGCCGCAATGACGGGGATCGGCAGGGTCTCGATCCGGTCGAACAAGGTCGCGATCGGCTGGAGGTACCGGTCACGCAGCGCGAAGCTCCCGCTGCCGATCCGCGCGTCTTCGCTGGTGAAATAGCGCAGATGCGCGCCGGCGCAGAACGCCCGGCCCTGGCCCGTGATGACGAGCGCCCGCGCGCCGCCCGCGACGCTTGCGGTCAGCGCCGCGTCGAGTTCCTCGAGCAGTTCGAGGCTCAGCGTGTTCATCTCGCGTTCGCGTGTCATGACGGCGAGCGCAATGTCCGGCTCGGGCCAGGTCAGCGTGACGGCGTTGCCGGTCGTGGTGGTCTTGTCGGGTGCAGACATCCGAAAATCCTCTGTTATTTCGCCGGCGACAACACGAGCCGTCCACTCGAGAGGCCGGCCTCCACGCGACGATGCGCTTCCACAGCATCTTCCAGCCGGCAAACGTCTTCGACAACCGGTTTGACGCGCCGCCGGGCGACAAGCTCGAGTGCGTCGGCAAGCTGGGCGCGCGAGACGCCCTTGGCGCTCAGGATCGAGACGTTGCGCAGGAACAATTGCGCGGGATTGATCGAGATGAAATCGCCGGTCACCTGCCCCACCAGCACGATGCGGCCGTCGTCGGCCATGCTCCGGCGCACGGATTCGAATACCGGGCTGCCGACATTATCGATGGTCACATCCACGCCCCGACCATTGGTCATGCGACGTACCTCACTGGAGAAATCGCCGCCTCTCTCGACCACGATCACCTCGTCCGCGCCGGCCTCGCGAATGCGGGCGGCCTTGGCTTCGCTCGTCGTTACCGCGATCGTAAAGGCGCCGGCGAGACGACAAAGCTGCACGCCGTGGAGGCCGAGCCCGCCGCCGGCGCCGGTTATCAGCACGCGTTCGCCAAGCCGGACGCGGCCGACCTCGCGCACGGCATTGAGCTCGGTGCCGATCGTGCAGGCGACGATCGATGCTTCCTCCATTGAAACACCGGCCGGAATTTTCTGCACGGCATCGGCGTCGACGTAGACCAGTTCGGCGTAGCCGCCGTTGAGCCCGGCGTCGCCGAGAAAGATGCGGTCGGCACACGAGGTCTCGCGGCCGCCGCGACAATGCCGACAATCGCCGCAGACGTGGCTGTAGGTCGTCGTGGCCACAAGGTCGCCGCACTGCAGGCCTTGCACGCCCTCACCCAGCTTTTCGACTGAGCCGGCCACCTCGTGACCGAGGATGACCGGCATGCCGACACCGCGCCGGTAGGTGCCGTTGCGCACCACGACATCGTGGAAGCAGACGCCGCAGGCGGCGACAGAGATCCTGATCTCGCGCGGACCGGGCTCGCGCGCCGCGATATCCGCGACGCGCAAGACCTCGGGCGGACCGGTGCGCTCTGTGACGACGGCACGCATCAGAGACCGCGGCTCAATTCGCCGACAGCCAGCCCGAGATGATCTTCCACTTGCCGCCTTCGGCCTTCATGATCGCACCCGACAACGCGCCGGCGTGCCGGTCGGGAGCGAAGGAGAGCGGCGCCATCAGGCCGGTGTCGTAGTTCTTCATGCCTTCCAGCGCGCCGACGATCGAGGCCTCGTCGGTCTTGCCGCCGGTGCGCTTGAGGATTTCGGCGAACAGCTTGCCGGATTGATAGCCGTGCATGCTGTAGGTGGTCGGCTTGGTGCTGGGCTTGTATTTCTGCTGCGCGGCCAAAAAGGCCTTGACCGCTGGCTTGTCGGAGTCGAGCGGCTCCATCACGGCGATCGCGATCGCGCCTTCGGCCAGCGGTCCGGCGAGCTGGAAGGTCTGGGGATCGCCCAGCGCATTGTGGCCGCTGAACTGCGGCTTCCAGCCGAGATTGTTGGCCTCGCGCATCACCAGCGCCGCGTCCTTCGGAATGCCGAGGAAGACGACGTGCTCGACGCCGGCAGCCTTGGCCTGGGCGACGACGCCGGAGAAGTTGGTGGTGCCGCGGTCGAACGGCAGTTTCGTCAGCGCAACGTTCGCGCTCTTGAAGCGCTCCTCAAGTCCCGCGACGGCGTCCTGGCCGAAATCGTCGTTCTGGTAGATAGCCGCGACCTTGGTCTGCTTCAACTCCTTCAGGATGTAGTTGGCCAGCACCATCATCTGCACCCGCACTTCCGGCAGCGTCGTGAAGACATCGCGGTTCGTCGGCGTAGTCAGCGCATGCGCGAAGGCGTAGGGAAACAGCAGCGGCGTCTTGCTCTCCGCGACGAACGGAAGCAGCGCGGCCGACGGCGCGGTGCCGGTGACGGCGAGCAGCGCCACCACCTTGTCCTGCTCGACAAGCTTGCGCGCGGAGGCAATGGTGCGCATCGGCTCATAGCCATCGTCCTCGGCGATAAACTGGAGCTTGCGTCCGTTCACGCCGCCCGCGTCGTTGATTTCCGCGAAGGCCACCTCGACGCCGTCGCGCACGCTCTGCCCGAGCAGCGACAGGCCGCCCGAGAACGGACCGCTCATGCCGACCTTCACCGGCTCCTGCGCGGCAGCAGGCAACGCCGTCATCGCAATCGCCGCCGCCGCGAGCACGGCGCGCCATCCCAACCATTTTTCGATCATGCTTTCTCTCCCTTTGACTATCTTTATTGTTGGACGTGTCTTGAACTTCATCGCTCGAGCTTCAGGCCGACGGCCTCACGATCCCACAGGGATGCACGATTCTGCTCGGCCCAGGTCTTCAGCTTGTATTTCTCGATCTTTTCGCTGGCGGTCTTGGGCAACGCGTCGATGAAATGGACGAAACGCGGCACCATGAAATGCGCCATATTGCGATTGGCGAAACGCACCAGCTCTTCCTCGCTGACCTTCTCTCCGTCGCGGCAAACGACGTAGATCATCACCTCGTCTTCGCTGAGCTCGGAGGTCACCGGCACGGCCGCGACTTCCAGCACGCAGGGATGCTTGGCCACCAGCATTTCGACTTCGTAAGCCGAGATGTTCTCGCCACGCCGGCGGATCGCCTCCTTCTTGCGGTCGACGAAATAGAGATAGCCGTCCTCGTCGAGCCAGCCGCGATCGCCGGTGTGAAGCCAGAGATTGCGCGTGTCGCGCACAGTCGCTTCCGGCATCCTGTAATAGCCGGACATGATGATGCCGGGCTCGCAGGGCCGAACGCAGATCTCGCCGACTTCACCAGTCGGCAGCGGATCATCCTCGTCGCTGACGATCAGCAATTCGGCGAGCCCGCGCGGCCGGCCGGCGGAAGCGCCCTTTGCCTCGGGATCGTCGGGGCAGAACATGGTCACCGCAAAGGTTTCGGTCATTGCATACAGCGAGGTGACCTGAACGCCGAAACGGTCGGAGACATCGCGATAGGATTCGCGCGACAACGGCACGATCATCGCCTGGCGGACGCGATGGTCGCGGTCGCGCGGCGAGGCCGGTGCGCGCAGGAGGATGTTGGTCATCGCGCCGAGCGAATTGAACTGGGTCGCGCCGGTTGCCTTGATCTCGTCCCAGAAGGTGCTGGCGGAGAAACGCGGCGATACCGCCAGCGTGCAATCGGCCCAGAACGCCGCATAGCAGGAGTACCAGAGCGCGTTGCCATGGAACAACGGCAGGCAGGTGAAGATCACGTCATCGCTGCGATAGCCGTAGTTCTGCGCGAGCGAGCGGCCGACGCCATGCGCCTGCGAATGCGGACTGATCACGCCCTTCGAAGGGCCGGTCGTGCCCGATGTATACATGATGTATTGGGGGTCTCCGGCATGCACGAGCTCGGGATCCGGCTCCTGCGGCGAGGCGTCAGCAAGCCTGGCAATATCGACCAGCGGCTTGCCAAGACCCGCAAGTTTCGCCCCTGCGTCTCCGAGCGTGACGAAGGCGCGAATGCTGTGTTCGGCCGCCAGCGCCTCGGCCATGCGGTCGGCCCATTCGCTGGCGACGACGACGAGGCAGGAATCCGATTGGGTAACGAAGTAGCGCAGGAGATCGCCGCGCGCCGCGGTATTCAGCGGCACGGTCACGGCGCCGAGCTTGCCGAGACCCCAGATCGTCCATATGAACTCCGGACAATTGGGCATCATGATCGCGACATGATCGCCCTTGCGGATGCCGAGATCGGCAAATCCATTGGCATAGCGGTTGGAGAGGTCGTGCGCTTCCGCGTAGCTGTATTTCTCATCGCCATAGATCAGCCAGGTGCGGTCGCCGATGCGCCTGGCCTTGTCGGCCAGCAGGCGTCCAATGGTGCGTTGCTTGAGCGGATAATCGTACATCGTCAGATACCGAGATATGCGTCGACCAGCTCGGTCGACCGTTCGAACTCTTCGCGCGATCCTTCCATCACCACGCGGCCGTATTTGAGCACATAGAGGTAGTCGGCGAATTTCATCGCAAGCCGCGCGTTCTGCTCGACGACGAGGACCGTGATCCCCGCCTTGCGTACCTCGTCGAGCTTGGCGAACACCTGCTTGACGATGATCGGCGCGAGCCCGAGGCTCAGCTCGTCGGCCAGCAGGACCTGCGGCGCCGCCATCAGTGCGCGGCCGATCGCCAGCATCTGCTGCTCGCCGCCGGAGAGCGTGTAGCCGAATTGGCGTTCGCGCCGCGCGATCGGCGGAAACATCTGCATCACCTTGCCGTAGTCGACGGTGAGATCCTGTCCTCGCCGCGCATAGGCGCCGATCATCAGGTTTTCCTTCACCGTCAGATCCGGGAAGATGCCGCGTCCCTCCGGTACATGCGAGACACCGCGGCGCACGATCTCTTCCGGGCTCAATCCACCAATCGCCTTGCCGAGCAGCGCGATGCTGCCGGAGCCCGCGCGCACGATGCCGCTGATGGCCCGCAGCAAGGTCGACTTGCCAGCGCCGTTGGCGCCGAGAATGGCGACGAGGCTGCCCGAGCCGACCTTGATCGAGACGTCGCGCAGCGCCTCGACGGCGCCATAGCGAACATTGAGCTTCACGATCTCCAGCATCAGGCGTCCTCGCCGAGATAGGAGGCCATCACCCTGGGATCACTGAGCACATCGGCCGGCGGGCCGTTGGCGATGAGTTGGCCGAGATCGAGCACGACCAGGCGGTCGCAGAGACGCGAGACGAACGGCATGTTGTGCTCGACGACGAGAATGCCGAGGCCGAGGTCCTGGCGCAGGCGGAGCAGCAGATCGCGGAGCTTTGCGACTTCAGCATCGTTCAGGCCGGCGATCGGCTCGTCCAGCAGCAGGAAGCGGATCTCCATCAACAGTGCGCGGCCGAGATCGACCAGCTTGCGGTGGCCGTAAGGCAGATTGCGGATCGCGAGTGCGGCGCTATCGGACAGGCCGAGGCGGTCCAGCACATCCTCGACCCTTCGCGCCGCCGCGCGCTCGGCCCTCCACACATTGGGAAGCTTCAGAAGCTCACTGACGAGGTCATAGCCGAGCGAACGATGGCAGGCGATCAGGAGGTTCTCGCGCACGGAGAGATCGACTACCAGTTCCGGGTGCTGGAACACGCGGCCGATGCCACAACCGGCCACGGTCGCAGGCGGCAGCGCGGAAAGGACGGCGTCGTCGAGCCGCACCCGGCCCTGGGTCGGCCGCGTGATGCCGGAGACGCAGTTCAAGAGCGTGCTCTTGCCGGCGCCGTTCGGTCCGATCAGTCCGACGATCGCGCCCGACTCGAGCTCAAAGCTGACGTCGCGAAGCGCGTGAATGCCGCCGAAGTCCACCGAGACATTTTCGACAGAGAGGCGTGCCATCTCACACCCTCCGTCCGAGACGGCGCACCAGTCCCCACAGCCCCTGCGGCATCAGCACCATGACGAGGACCAGCAGCAGGCCGAACACGAGGCCCGGTGCATCCTTGATGCCGCGCAGCAGCTCGGGAACGATGACGTAGAAGGCCGCGCCCACGATCGAGCCGCCGATGGTGCCGAGCCCGCCGATCACGACCATGCTGAGGAAGGCGATGGAAAGTCCGACGCTGAAATTCTCCGGGTGGATGTAGCGGACGAGATAGGCGAACAGACCGCCGGCGACTGCCGCATAGAAGGCGCTGATCGCAAAGGCGATGACCTTGTAGCGCGCGGCCGGGATGCCCAGCGCGCCGGCTGCGATCTCGCTTTCCTTGATGAGCAGGAGCGCGCGCCCGGTGCGGCCGCGGCTGATGTTCCATGCGCCCCAGATACCGAGGGTCACCAGCGCGAGCGTCAAATAATAAAGACCGGTTGCACCCAATTCGTAACCGGCAATGGCGGGCGGGCTGAGCGCGAGCCCGCCGCCGCCATTGGTGAGGCCGCGCCACTCGAAGATGATCTTTTGCAGCACCACGCCGAAGCCCAGCGTCGCGATGGCAAGATAGAGGCTCTTGAGCCGCATCGCCGGCACTGCCACGACGGCGCCGACACAGGCCGTGAGCAGCCCGCCCACGAAAATCGACAGGAGATAAGGCAGCCCCACCTTTTGCGTAAGGATCGCGGTGGCATAGGCGCCGACCCCGAAGAAGGCGGCGTGGCACAGGCTGATCTGGCCGGCATAGCCGGTCAGCAGATTGAGCCCGAGTGCGACCAGCGCAAAGACGCCGGTCAATGTCAGGACATAGAGCCCGTAGCCATTCAGGACAAAGGGCGCGACACAGGCCGCTGCAAAGCACAGGCCGAGCAGCACTGAGCTCACGCCGAATGATGCGGCCTGGCGCTGCGCCCGCGTCATGTCGGCCGTAGCGCTCATACCTTGCGCGCCTTGACGCGGCCGAAAATGCCCTCGGGGCGAACGATCAGCACGGCAATGATGATGATGAAGGTGATGGCCTCGCCGAATGCCGGCGAGACATAGGCGCCTACCAGGTTTTCGGCGACGCCGAGCGCGAGGCAGCCGAGAAACACGCCGATCAGGCTGTGCAGGCCGCCAAGAACGCCACCCGCGAAAGCCTTGATGAGCAGCGCGCCCATCAGATTGGTATCGAGAAACAGGGACGGCGCGACCAGTATGCCGGAGATGCCGCCAACCAGGCCGCCGAGGCCCCAGGCGATCGCCGACGTGCGCGAGATCGACACGCCCATCATGCGCGCGACCGTCGGATTCTGGCTGGCCGCGCGCAGGCCGAGCCCGATCCAGGTGAAGCGGAGAAACCAGGTCATCGCGATCACGATGGTGAGGCCCGCCGCGATGTTGACGACGCTGTCGACCGAGACCGGCACGCTTCCGATCATGAAGGGCGCCGAGAAGGCGAAAGGCGACGGAAAGGTGTAGGTCTGGTGTCCCCAGATCAGGCCGGCGACGCTGTTGAGCACGATATTGAGCCCAAGCGTCGCGATGATCGCCGACAGCACCGGGCTGCCTATCAACGGCCGGATCACGACCTGCTGGATGACGATACCCTGCACGAGACCAAACAGGATCGCGATCGGCACCGCTTCCCACCAAGTCAGGCCGACGCTGTCGAGCAGCCAGTAGGCAAAGAACGTCGTCACCATCGCCATCTCGCCTTGGGCGAAATTGGCGATATCGGTGATGTTGAGCACGATGACGATGGCGATGCCGACCATTGCGTAGAGGCAGCCCGCCGCGAGGCCCCCAACGATGAGATTGGCGATCATGAGAAGGACGCTCCGCTCACACTGTCAGAGCGACAAAGGAAGGCCCGCGAAGCATTCGCGTCACTCCCACCTTCATCGCTTTCCTCCCGCCTTGATCTTCTTGTCGATTTTCCGGTCCTGGCCCGTGCGCGGACCGCGCCCGCGCCGGGCCAGCGATATCAGGCTCACCGGCGGCTCCGCGCGCGACGGCAAATCCCCGACGTCGCGGGCCATGTCGGCCACCGGCGACGACGAAACGAGGCGCTCAAACATCTGCGCAAGCGCCGCGTTGAGCTGGTCGGATTTCCACACGCCGCTCGGCTTGAACCATTTCGGCACCCAGTTCATCGCCCCGAGAATGACGAAGATAGCAAGCTTGGGATCGCAGGGCACGACGCTGCCGTCCTCGATCCCCTCCCTGATAAAGGCGCGCAGCGCGCGCTCGAAACGGTCGCGCTGCCGCACCAGCTTGGCGTGGTCCTCGGGCTCCAGCGCCTGCTCTTCCATCAGCACGACGCAGCAATTCAGTTCGTTGATGAGCTGCGCGACATAGTAGGACATCGTCAGCACCAGCCGCTCGCGGCCGTTCCGGCCGTCCTTGCGTGCGCGCTCCAGGCTCGCGAAGGCGGCATCCATGGCGTGCTCGAAACACGCGGCCAGCAAACTGTTCTTGTTCGGGAAGTAGTGATAGAGCGCGGCCTTCGTCACGCCGAGGCTCGCCGCGATCTCGTTCATCGAGGTCGCGTGATAGCCCTTGAAATTGAACGAGGCAGCGGCTTCGCGCAGCACCTCGAGGCGCTTGATCCCGTGCACGTCTTCCCTGGTGGGAAACAAACCGACCTCCCCATCTTGCCGGACGCCACGCTAGCCGCTAGTGTACCTTCTGACAAGTCGGTTTGCTAACCGTCCGGTTAGTTGGCAGCAAAAAGGCGGTCGCAACAAGGGGAAGTGCGTTGGGTCTCTACCTGGAAGATTTCGAAATCAATCGCACGCGCAGAACGCGTGGCCGGACAGTGAACGAAAGCGACGTGTCGCTGTTCGCTGGCCTGGTCGGCGACCACAATCCCCTTCACGTCGACGAGGAGTTTTCGAGGAAGAGCATCTTCGGCGGCCGCGTCGCACATGGACCACTGGTGCTCTCGAGCGCGATCGGGTTGATGTCGCAGATGAACTGGATCGACGGCACGGCCATGGGCCTGCTCGGCGTGTCCTGGGAATTCCAGGCGCCGGTCAAGCTCGGCGACACCATCAGCGCCGATGTCACGCCGCTCGAGGCACGTCCCAGCAAGACGGCGGGACGCGGCGTTCTCACGCTCGGCTTTGAGGTCCTGAACCAGCGCGAGGAAGTCGTGCAGAAAGGATCGATCGTGTTGTTGATGCAGCGGCGCCCTGGCGGCGCGATCTAATCATTTCCAATCGAGAAGAAGTTCCGGCGAAATCCGATATGGCAACGCTCAATAGCGCTATCGATCCGCAATCCCCGGCCTTTCAGGCCAACGCGGGCATCTATGACGGCCTCCTGAAAACCCTGCGGGCGCGGCAGGCCTGGTCGCTGGCCGGCGGCGGCGACCGCATGGTCCAGCGCCATCGCGACCGCGGCAAGATTCCCGTGCGCGAGCGGATCGATCTCCTGGTCGATCCCTTCAGCCCGTTCCTGGAACTGTCGGCGCTGGCGGCATGGGGTCTCTACGACAACGCGGTGCCGGCAGCGGGCCTTGTCACCGGGATCGGCACCATTCGCGGCGTGATCTGCATGATCATCGCCAATGACGCCACCACCAAGGGCGGATCGTTCTTCAAGGAGACCATCCGCAAGCACGTGCGCGCGCAGGACATCGCCTTCGAAAACAAGCTGCCGGTGGTCTATCTCGTCGATTGCGGCGGCGCCAACCTGCAGCAGGGCGACGAGGTGTTTCCCGACCAGGATCATTTCGGCGGCGCGTTCTACCGGCAATGCCGGATGTCGGCGGCCGGCATTCCGCAGATCGCGACCGTATTCGGCGAATGCACCGCGGGCGGCGCCTACATCCCGGCGCTGGCGGACGAGGTCGTGATGACCGCCGGCAACAGCAGCGTCCATCTCGGCGGTCCGCAGATCGTGAAAGCCGCGATCCGCGAAATCGTCGACCGCGACACGCTGGGCGGTGCGGAGATGCACAGCACTGTCTCCGGCGTCTCCGACCATTTTGCTCGTGACGAGATGGAGGCGATCGCCAAGACTCGCGACATCGTCGGCGCGCTCAACCGCGTCCAGAAATTTCACGGCGATATCCGCCCGGTGCACGCCCCTTTGTTCGACCCATCTGAGATTCCGGGCATCATCGGCGCCGACCTCAAACAGCCGTTCGACCAGCGCGAGATCATCGCGCGCATCGTCGACGGCAGCGGGTTTCACGAATTCAAGCCGCTCTACGGCGCTACGCTGGTGTGCGGCTTTGCGCACATCCACGGGCTCCCGATTGGGATTATCGCCAACAACGGTGTGCTGTTCTCGGATTCCTCGCTCAAGGGTGCGCATTTCATCGAGCTGTGCGACCAGCGTAACGTGCCGATTCTGTTCCTGCAGAACATCACGGGCTTCATGGTCGGCTCGGAAGCCGAGCGGAACGGCATCGCGAAGAACTCGGCAAAGCTTGTCTACGCGGTCTCCAATGCGCGCGTGCCGCGATACACGGTCGTGACCGGCGGCTCCTACGGCGCCGGCAATTACGGCATGAGCGGCCGCGGCTTCCGGCCGCGTTTCATGTTCATGTGGCCGAACGCGCGGCTCGGCACCATGAGCCCGGATGTCGGCAGCTCGGTGCTGATGGACCTGCGCCGCTCCAGCATCTCGCGCAATCCCGCCAGCGAGGCCGATCTCGCCGCGCATGAGCAGCAATTGCGGAAGATGTTCGACGAGCAGTCCGATCCCTATTACTGCACGGCGCGGCTCTGGGACGACGGCCTGATCGATCCCACTGACACCCGCGACGTGCTGGGGCTCTGCATCGCCATCGGCGCGATGGAGCCGCCCGTCACCGGCACGCGGCCGGTCTATCGAATGTAGGACTTCTGACCGTGTCGCTTCTCTTCAGCCCCCGCCCTATCGGTTCGGTCCTGATCGCCAATCGCGGCGAGATCGCGCTTCGCGTCATGCGGACCTGCGCCCGCTTGGGCATCCGCACCATCGCGGTCTATTCGGATGCAGATGCAGAGGCGCCGCATGTGAAAGCCGCCGACGAGGCCATCCGGATCGGTCCGCCGCCGGCGCGCGCCAGCTATCTCGACATCGAGGCCATCCTCGCCGCGGCAAAGCAGGCCGGCGCGGATGCGATCCATCCCTGCTACGGCTTCCTGTCGGAGAACGCTGCATTCGTGAAACGTTGCGAAACCGCCGGCCTCATCTTCGTCGGGCCGTCGGCGAAGGCGGTCGAGCAAATGGGCTCGAAGATCGAATCGAAGCGCATCGCGGAAGCGGCCGGCGTGCCGACCGTGCCCGGCTATCACGGCGGCGATCAGAGCGAAACCACGCTCGCGCGCGAGGCGGGCAGGATCGGCTTTCCCGTACTGATCAAGGCGTCCGCGGGCGGCGGCGGTCGCGGCATGCGCCGCGTCGACGATGCAAGGGATTTCAAGGCGGCGCTTGCCGCTGCCAAGGCGGAGGCGGAAGCCGCGTTCGGCGACGATTCGGTGCTGCTGGAGAAATTGATCCTCAACCCGCGCCATCTCGAAGTGCAGCTCGCCGGCGATCGCACCGGCAATCTCGTGCATCTGTTCGAGCGCGACTGCTCGGTCCAACGCACCAATCAAAAGCTTCTGGAAGAGGCCCCTGCTCCCAATCTTCCCGACAGCGTGCGTGCGAAACTGTTCGACGCCGCGCTGAAGCTCGGCCGCACGATTCGTTATGACTCCGCCGGAACGGTCGAGTTCATCATGGACCACGACAGCGACACGCCGTATTTCCTCGAAATGAACACGCGGCTCCAGGTCGAGCATCCCGTCACCGAGTTCATCACCGGCGTCGATCTCGTCGAATGGCAATTGCTTGCGGCGGCCGGCGAGAAGCTCCCGCTGATGCAGGAGCAGATCCGTGCGCGCGGCCACGCGATCGAGGCGCGCATCACCGCCGAGCGCGCCGACCTGGCCTTCCAGCCGGCGACGGGCAGATTGTCCGCTCTGGATGTGCCGCACGCCGTACGCTTCGACAGCGGCGTCGAAGCAGGCTCGCAAGTGAGCCTCTATTATGACTCGATGCTGGCCAAGCTGATCGCGCATGGCACCGATCGCGCGGCCGCGCTGTCGCGTCTGACCAGGGGGCTTTCGGAGCTGACGCTGCTCGGCGTTCCGACCATCCAGCCCTTTCTCCGCGATGCTTCGCGCCATCCGCTGTTTACTGACGGCAATGCCACCACGCGCTTCATCGAGACGGCGTTTCCTGGTGGGTGGAAGCCGAACGTGGAAGAGCTGCGCAGCCTGCGCGCCGCAGCCTGCGTGGTCTGGGCCGAACTCGACAATGCGGAACCGGCCGCGCAATGGATCAATCCCTGGAATCGCCGCAGCGCAGTTCGCGTCACGTCGGCGGTGCGGCCGGCCAAGGCGTCGCTGCATCTCGCCGACGAATACGGCCAAGCCGACGCCGAGGTCCTGGTCGGCCGCGACGGCATCACCGTCGAGCTGGAAAACGCATCGGTCAGCCTCGGGCGGCCCGTGATCGAGAACGGCGCGATCAAGCTGGCTTCGCCCTCGGGCCATCCTTTCATCGCCCGTCGCGACGGCGACATCGTCAGCATCACGCGCGAAGGACTGTCGCTCTCCGCGACCATCCGTCTGCGCATCGAGATGCCGCGCGAACATGGCAGCCTGGAAAAGTCCGGCAATCTGATCGAAGCGCCGCTTCACGGCGTGGTCTCGCAGCTGCACGTCGCGCTCGGCGACACCGTCGAGAAGGGCGCGCCGGTGCTGCAGATGGAAGCGATGAAACTCATCCATACGCTGCGGGCACACGTAGCCGGCCGCGTCGGCCGGATACGCTGCAATGCGGGGGATACCGTCCCGGCGGGCGCTATCCTGATCGAAATAACGCCGAGCGAGGTTGAGGAGAAGTCCTGATGGCAGGTCTATGGTTCGAGGAATTCACCGACGGAATGGTGTTCAATCATGAATGGTCCCGCACCATCACCGAGACCGACAATGTGTGGTTCTCGCTGCTCACGATGAACGTGCAGCCACTTCACATCGATGCGCACTACGCCGCGAAGTCGGAATGGGGCAAGCCGCTGGTGAACAGCCTGTTCACGCTGGGCCTGTTGATCGGCATGACTGTCAACGATACGACGCTCAACACCACACTCGCCAATCTCGGCATGTCCGACGTGCGCTTTCCGAAGCCGCTGTTCCATGGCGATTCGGTGAAGGTGCGCACCATCGTGCGTTCCAAGCGCGAAAGCAAATCGCGCCCCAACGAGGGCATTGTCAATTTCTACCATGAAATGCTGAACCAGAACGGCGAGATCGTGGCGACCTGCGAGCGCGCGGCCCTGATGCGCAAACGTCCCAAGGCGGCCTGATGCGCTCGCTGCTGTTCGTCCCCGGCAATTCGGCGAAGATGATCGGCAAGGCCTCGGCGAGCGCCGCCGATGTGATCATTCTCGATCTCGAGGATGCCGTTCATCCCGATGCCAAGCCGGAGGCGCGCAAGGTCGTCGTGGAGGCGCTCGCAAATCGGGGCACGGGTCCCCGGCGATATGTCCGCGTCAATTCGCTCGACACCGCCTGGTGCCGGGAGGACGTGGAAGCGGTGATCCCCGCCGCACCGGACGGGATTGTGCTACCCAAATCGCTGGGTCCGGAGGACGTCGCCCGTCTTTGCGACCTGATCGGGCGCAACGAGCCGACGGCGCGAAAAGGCAAGACCGGAATCATCGTCGTTTGCACGGAAACGCCAGCCTCGACGCTTTCGCTGGCCGCAAAATCCTGGCGGCACCCGCGCCTGGCCGGACTGATGTGGGGCGGCGAAGATCTGTCGGCCGCGATCGGCGCCACCGCCAACCGCGACGATCAGGGGGGTTATACCGGCCCCTTTGCGCTGGCGCGGAACCTCTGCCTGTTGGCCGCGCGCGCGGCCGAAGTTGCGCCGATCGACGCGGTATTCACGGACTTTCGCGACAGCGACGCGCTGCGTCGCGAGGCCGACGCGGCGCGCCGCGACGGATTTTCGGCGAAGGTCGCAATCCATCCCTCGCAGGTCGACATCATCAACCGCTGCTTTACGCCGACGGAAGACGAACGACGCTGGGCCGAACGCGTGATCGCCGCCTTTGAAACCAGCGCCAAGGGGGCCGTGCAGCTCGACGGCGTCATGCTCGATGCCCCCCACCTGACGCAGGCCCGCCGGATCATCGCTTCATCCGGCGCCGGATAATCTGCAGCGGACGAAAGCTGCCAGCAAGCCGGATGCGAGGCGGAGCGGCAACCCTTGTTTTGGGCGGTACCACTCCAATCGTGGCCGCTCCGTTGTTGAGAGAAGCCGCCGGGGCCGTCATTGGCGCAGGCGATATAGAAGCGCGGCGCGGGCCCAGGTTGGGGGACGCCGTCAATGATGAGGAATGCGGCCAGTAGGTTTGTCTGCAGTAACGTACCCGTATCTGAGTTTATTTCTTGAGGTTGAGCGAGAAGCGAAGATTGAGTGGTTGCAACATTTCCGGGGGTGGCGCTTCGCCAATATTGCCGCGCATCAGAATTGCGCGCAAATCAGCATCTGCACGCGCGTCCTTCAGCGTGTCAAACGTCACCCGCTCCACCGTACCATCGGGGTTAAGCCAGGCGCGCACCGCCACCGTCTGCGGTGGCCCGTCTTCCCCGCCGGCATGATCGCTCAAATAGGCGCGGAGGCGGTTTGCGACCTCTTCGTCAGCTCCGATCCATGACTCGAAACGGTATCGAACCAGCTTTGCAAACTGCATCCAGGACGGAGGCGCTTTGGCCGGATCACGATAGTCGAGTCCCTGGGCGGCGACACCCTGCACCCCGAAGGCTGTCGGAAGGAGGAACGGGCTAGACGCGACCGCAAACAGGCACAAGGCCTTGGCGAACGACCGAACGCTGGCGGCTGCGCCGACACTCAACATGACGAAGGTCCATACCTGAGAAAGCCCCGAGCAACTGAGGTCCCCTCGTTTATCTTGCCCGCTCAGTTTTGCAAACAGGTGACACGCGCGGAAATTGAGGCCGCGCGGTTTGCACGTGAGGTTCCGCCCGCAATCTGGGGCCGGTCGTCCTCCGCGGGCCGGACGCCGTTGCTGGCCAGGAACGCCTTGGCCTCACCGGCTCCAACCGCCAGCACACGATTGACCATGGTACGACGGCTGATCACCCCTTCCACCAACCCTCGGCCATCGAGCACGGGCGCGCCGCTTGCACCAAAGGTGACACTGGAATCGATTGCCAGATATCCGGCCTCAGCACCGCCATCATGGCTAGAGACCACGGTAGCGTTGGCGAGCGTGCCGCCTCGTCCCACGAGAGGCGGCAACGTATCGTAGGCAGCAGCGAACACCATGTCGTTGGCAGAGACAGTCGCACTGCGCGGAAACACGGCGGCAAGGCCCATGGTCTTGGGAACCTTGATCAGCGCCAGATCGACGCTGGGCGAAAGTGCCACGATGCGGGCCGCCACGGCGCGGCCCTCCTTGGCGACAACGATGCGGGCGCAATCCTCCGCTGCATGCCGAGCGGTCAGCATGTGGCCCGCATCATCGACAAAGAAAGCCGTGCCGCTCTTCTCGCGGCTGATCGTCGCCGGTTCCGGCGCCCGCGCCAATGGCTGCGGCGACACCCGATCAGGCGCCCGCACAGGCATCCATGATTGTGCCGCCGCTGGTCCACTCGTTGCGATGGCGGAAAGCCCGCCAAGCAAGATCAAATATCGAAGCATCACGGGACACTGTTTATCGCGGCAGCGGTGCTGGCGCCAATATGACAACCTTCAAAACACGGGCTCATCACACATATTTGGAGCATGTCTTTGGCGCATGTCATAATTTTTTCTCGAATTGCTTGGCAAGGGGCATCGCCGTTTAGGTTTGTAAGCCCCAGCGGTCGGGACCGAAGCATTCATCGATAGAGGCCAACCCCTTGCGACGACCTGTCGCTAATGGCAGCCATTGCATGCATTCGGGATGCCAAATGCGCCGGAAAGACCCGGCCGCCTTGTTGGCAGGAATGGACAGCAAAGACGGATGATCTGCCTGATCTTTTCGAGCAATATCTAAAAAGATATCTTCCGCACCGGTCTGAATCACAATTTCTACAAACCGATGCTCGCCAAGTATTGACCAAATATTGATCCAGTCATGGCAGAAGGACCGCGGCTTGGCGCCGGGATTGTTGTGTTTGAATGAACCAGGAGACACCGTGCATCGCAATCTGCATGATCGATCCCAGAACCGGCTCTTTTTTTTGCTGCGGCCGTACGCTCCCCGAGTACGCGCGCTGGCACGGCATAGACAGTGCCGAGCGGCGCGCCGCTATGGCGGAGTTGCCGCAACGCATGGCGGACGGCGGTTTGCCCACGATGGCGACGGATCCGGAGCGCGAGTGAAGTATCGCCGCGCCGTCAGGGGAGGCGAACCATGAAGCGCCTCCTGATTTTGCTGTTCCTGCTGGCCTTAATCGCGATCGCCGCTGGCGCTTACAAGGATCCGGGGCGGTCCGCGCTAGCCAACGGCACCGTTTCGGATTTTTGGCGCCAGCGCGAGCCGACCTACGCCGTGCAGATCCCGCGCGGCTCGAACGGCGGGTTCGCCGTGCAGGCCAGGATTAACGGTATTGCCGCGGCGATGGTGGTCGATACCGGGGCGACTTCGGTCGTCTTGACCTACGAAACCGCGAAGGCCGTTGGCCTCCCGCTGGAGCTGCTCGAATATAATGTCGATGTTCAAACCGCGGCCGGGCATACCAAGGCGGCGCGGCTGTGGCTCGATCGGATGGCGATAGGCAAGCTGGTCGAACGCTCGGTGCCGGCGCTGGTGGTACCGCACGGTCTGATGAAGACCAACTTGCTCGGCATGAGCTTTCTCGACCGGCTCGAGAGCTTTGAGGTGCGCGCCGACCAACTGATACTGCGCGGCTTCCAGGACCCGGTTGCCTTACGCAGCGATCGCCGCGGTTCAGTCATCAACTAGGACGCGTATTCATCTTTGACGCGCCAGTGCGACGCCGTATCATTGAAGTCGGTAAGCGCCACCCGCCTCAGTCCGAAATGAAGCTGGCATGTGCAAGACAGAGACGAAGCTGCGTTCGATCTCCGAGAAGTTACTTGCAAGGATTTCCCTGGCTCGATGCCCACCACTGCCATCGCGAAGCGCCACCGGACCAACAGGATGCGGGTAGGAGCTTGAGTCTGGAAGTCGATGACGCTGGTTGCGCCGGCTCTGGAGATCCTTCGGCAACCTTCGGTCTTTCAACAACCTTCGGTTTGGAACGAGAGTCGGAAGATTCGTTCGGTGGCCGTGCGGAGCCGTCTGCTGTATCGGCTTCCCCTGCCCCGCTGGGTGCGCTCGGCAAGTGGGCGGCCGGCGCCAGCCGCGGCGGCAAGCCATTCTTCGCGGCAATCGGCCGATTGCCGCGCTGTGCCGGGGGCGGATCAGGTATGTCACCAGTTTCCCGATAACGTACTGTCCTCGGCACGGCCGGGTTCACGCCTCGTAGCTCCGCGATCTGGCGCCCGGGCGACGATGGCTCCGCGGGGCGCCCTTCGTCTGTTATTTCGATAGTCGTCCTGTCCGGACCTTGCTGTTGCACGAGGTCGAAGAGTATTGCGGCATGATGGGGATGCAGCCGTACGCATCCATGCGATGCGGGTCCCCCAAGTCGATCGATCGCGTAGCTGCCGTGGATGGCGTAGCCATTGTGGAAGAAGATCGAAAATGGCATCGGCGAGTCGTAGTACGCGGTCGAGAACCAGTTGCGCTCCAATCGCTGCGGGGTATAGACCCCGTTTGGAGTTTGCATGTTGTCGCGGCCGGTGGAGACGGGCCACATATAGCGAATATAACCGTCCTGGATGACGAGCATGCGCTGCGTCGCTTTATCGACCAGGATGTCGAGCTTCGCCTTGGCGCTTTCGATGCTGATGAGCCATACCAGCACTGAAGCTAGGATGACGGTATGGCTTCGCATAACGAACTCCACCTGTTCTTGCCTTGTGGATAAGTCAGATGATTCGGGGATCTTTCGGGGTGCTTTTTTGACTAAAGTGAGAGCGGAGTCCGGGCACACGACGCTCTGCTCGCGAAGAGACCGAAAGCAGATTCGCACAACCTGCAGTTAGCGACGAGTGCCTAGTATTTCACCTTGTTCCGAAACGCTCATCGCAACGGTCCCTGCTGAGCCGCCATCTGCCAAGACAGTGTCGGATATGAGCAATGAGCCTGCGCCACGCAACGCAGGACCCGTCACTGCGCAGCGAACGTGAAAGGCGTGCCTGCCAAGCCACAATATCCCTTGCGCGGCTCTGACGGGCGCGGATCTCTAGTATCCCATCGCCACATCATGCAACCCGACCCCTGGCATCGAAAGAAATGCCCCCTCATCTGGTGATGCAGGCGTGGGAAAAACATTCGGTACAGCATGTTGTTAAGGCGACCTTTGGAGCCCGGATTGGAGCGATTGAAGGCAAATGGCCTTTGCTCCCAGCGAAGCCGGACCATAGGGCACCATTTCTTCATCACTGCGTCTTCTTCGGTCACGAGCATCGGAAATTCTCCATTCAGATGACGGCGTTATCAATGCGAGTGCCGGGCTCGCCGCCAAAGCCAGCAACGCTCTCTCGGAAGTAGCTTTCCAAGTAAGGGCTTTGTCACATCCGACTAACTCCACCGCTCTTCCCGAAACAAGGCCTTTCCGGCCTTGAAACGCTCCAACTAACGCCCTGAAAAATTCGCGAATCTGGCTTACGGTTGCGCGCAACGCGGGCGTCTGGGCTAGAAGACAGCATTTCCAGTTCACTCCAGCACTACGATCTAAAGAACATTCGCAATGCGAGTGTCGGGCCACTCTGGGCCCAGAGCTTGCGACGAGGTCTTGCACCTTGCCGTGTGTGATCATGTGGAAAGATTTTGAGCGTTTCGTCGTAGCCCGAGGAGATATGCGCAGTGAACTTTGGGTTTGTTGCTTCGCTCATTGTGATAATCCTCGCGGTGCTTAGCGTGTTCATCGAGATACCGATCGTAAGCAATTACGCCTTCTGGTTCGCGGTCGGTGCCTACATCATGCTTGCGGGCACCGCGTTCGGAGATTGAGGGATCCGAACGGGCCGGACGCGAGCATCGCCGACAGTCGGCGCGGCGGCGTCGCGACGCGTCTGCTACTCCCCATGAAGCAGCAGTGCCTGCAATGTTGGATCGGGTGGCCGGCATTCCATTGGGGCGCTCTTCCAGCCATCAGGAACGGCTTTAGTAGTCGTCCCCGTCCCCAACCGGCGCTGGCGGCCGCGGCGGCTCCTCATATCCGGACCGCTCGTATCCGTCGACATACGGCGCTGGCCAGCGACGCCCGATACCGCCGTAGCCGTAGCCGTTGCCGTAGCCCGAGGGCCTCGACCAGGATCGATAACCACCGCACGGATTACAACCGTAGGAACGGCGGTAGCCCCCGTACGGATAATAACCGTAAGGACGGCGGTAGCCTCCGTACGGATAATAACCGTAGGGACGGCGATAGCCCCCGTAACCATAGCGCCGCTCGACAAATTCGCGTTCGACGTAGCGGCGCTCATAAATGAGGTGTCGTCCGCACGAATAACATCCGTTGTGGTAGCGATAGGTTGGGTAATAGCGGTAGGCCGGGTAGCCGCAACGGTACGAACAGGGATAGGAACCGTCATAATAACCAGCTTGCGCAGGTGCTGTGACTACAAACGAACCAAGCAATGCGAATATGCCCGCTACGATCAGTGCCAATCGGCTGCAGGCCGGCGGCCCTGCGGTGGCAGTACTGTTCATTGTAAACTCCAACATGCGCGCGCTGATCGACCAACCGTTGTGGCAAAAAAAATTCGACCAAAGTGCGACCGGTTGCACACGCAACGCAGTCAACAAGTGCGCCTTCGCTTCCTGCGGACGAGCAAGCCGACTTAGGAATCTTGCGACGAACACGCCGTGACAGCTGATCTAAGTGACAGCAATCACGAACATTTCCATATGATTTCCGGCACACCAGCGCAGCCAATATGCGTTGCTGCAATTGGCATTAACCATCTTCTCGAGAATTTCCTCGAATGCGGCCCATGCGATGCTCGAACTTGAGGTGGCCGATGACGTGTCGGCGAAGCGCAGCCGCATTCGCGCTCATCTTCGTCATCCGTACTTCCGTTCGAACTGAAAATCCGGCACTTGCGGTCGGGCGGCTCCCAGTAAATCTCAATCTTGGGGCGATTCTCTCTGGAGGCCGTCTGGGCAGAGCCGCTACTGAAGCGGAGCCCAACGCAGGGTGATAACTAGGTTGCCTTCAATGAACTTTCTGCGACACCAACTTCAGGCAACTTTCTCCTGAGGCAATTCGACCAATCTGCTGTAAAGATTAGCGTAGCGACTGGCGGAATTCCGCCACGACACGTCGGTCGACATGCCGTTGCGCTGAATCCGTCGCCAAGCAGCAACGTCGTGAAACGTGGCACAAGCCCGTTTGAGGACGCCAGCGAGATTCTCTTTGGTCACCGGTGCAAACTTGAACCCGGTTTGTCTGCCGCCGGTCATGGCCAAATCGCCAGCGTCGACGACCGTATCTTCCAGTCCGCCGATACGAGACACGATGGGAACCGTGCCGTACCTCAAGGCACAAAGCTGCGTCAGGCCGCCCGGCTCGAACCGCGACGGCACCACAAGCGCATCCGCGCCGGCCTGAATCAGGTGAACCAAACCTTCATCCTGTCCGATCGTAACGCTCACCCGTTGCGGATTGGCTTGTGCGGCCGCACGATAACGATGCTGCAGGCTGCGATCTCCCCCGCCCCCCAGCACGGCCAACTGCATTCCTTCGCCTACGATCGTTGGGAGATTTTCAAGGAGAAGATCGAGCCCCTTCTGCCCGGACAGGCGACCGATGACGCCGAGCAGAAACGCATCAGGCGCGAGCTGCAGACCAAGCTGCCGCTGCAAGGCCGCCTTGTTGGTCGCTCTATTCTTCAGAACGTCCGATTCGAAACAACTCGGCACATCTGCATAGAAACAGCCGGGGATATGAGGGTCTGTTGCAGGATCCCACACCGAAGTATCAACTCCGTTGAGGATTCCGCTGAGGTCACAGGATCGTTCGCGCAGGAGACCGCCAAGCCCCATGCCGCCCTCATCGCTCAGGATCTCCCTGGCATAGGTCGGGGAGACCGTCGTGATGCGATCGGCAAAATACAGACCGGCCTTCAAGAACCCGATCTTTCCATAATATTCGACGCCGTGAACGGTGAATGACTCAGCCGGCAAACCGATTGCGGCAAGCATCTCCCGCGGAAACACACCTTGATAAGCAAGGTTGTGAACCGTCATCACCGTGGCCGGACGTCGCCGATTGCTGTAATGCATGTAAGCCAAGGCAAGAGCGGCGTGCCAGTCGTGGGCGTGGACGATGTCAGGCACATAGGACGAGACGAATCCAAGGCCGATATCGGCGGCGATTCGCGCCAACGCGGCAAAGCGCAACGCGTTGTCCGGCCAATCCACGCCGTCAGGCCTGAGATAAGGGTTTCCGGCACGCG
The DNA here is from genome assembly GCA_035568535.1 of Bradyrhizobium sp. Classification (GTDB taxonomy): domain Bacteria; phylum Pseudomonadota; class Alphaproteobacteria; order Rhizobiales; family Xanthobacteraceae; genus Bradyrhizobium. Next base: position 3,283 of record DATMNV010000200.1, on the reverse strand, counting down.
CAAACAGGTGCGGCGCGTCGAGAACAAACAAGCCGAGTTCACAAGTTGTCGCCCGGAGAAGCCGAGCCTCTGCGCCGAAAAAGTGCGGCAGATGAATCACGCCTTCAACCAGCCCGAGCGAATTCATGACGCGAGGATATCCCGGCACGACGGTGCGGACCTCGATGCCCTCGCGTTTCAAGGCGATCGGAAGCGCGCCGGTAACGTCGGCAAGTTCACCGATCTTGATCAAGGGGGAAATCTCTGAGGCGATCGAAAGTACGCGAAGGGACTTCATCATTCAACCTGTCGATCAACGTCTGCGCGATCACGCAGACTCGCTAAGGCGAGAATGATTCGTAATTCTTGATGATGTCGACATTGAGTCGAGCGGTCCCGCAAACCCCGACGAGCTCGCTTCCTCGGAGGCTGCCAAAGCTTCAGGTAGCATTGCAACGCAACGGTCGGCGCGGTGACGTGCGTTTACCTGCGGATAGGCGTGTCACCAACGATGATGGCGATCTGACGCGGACGCATCGGATCGATGAGCTGTTCATCGCCTGAAGAAGCCTCGACTCGCCGCGGACCACGGCGATGCTGCGGACGATCGGACCGGCCTCGGATACAAGAGAATCCCAGCGGCCGCGCGAAGCGGCCGTGGCGCTTGCTCAAGCACGAGAGTATTGTACCCCGAGGGCTACGCTGACGGTCGCGAAGCGCATGCCGACGGCGGTGTGACGCGAAGCCGTGGCCGTCTCCGAGACTACCCCGGCGGCTGTGGGCATGACGCCTCGACAGCGGCAGACAGCGGATACTCGCGGCGGGACATCAGGAGCCCGAAATGATTGAAAATCCAACTCATGTCCGGTCTCGACGGTCCCAAACGAGAGGCTGCTTCAGTGCACTTTATCAGCGGATCACAATGAATGGACGATGAAATGAGAATAAAACCCAGAAACAGAACCGAATGGCGAAGATGGTTTGCCTGGCATCCCGTCATTATTGATAATGTTACTGTCTGGCTCGAAATAGTAGAACGAAAACGGCACCCCGATATATTTGATTGGGTCTATAGCTACAGAGTAATTGATAGAAGTAATTGGAGAAAATACCTTCGCGTCCGTTGGGCTCCTGGTCGGCGAAGGCTCCGCGACGGTTGGAAATCCCGGCATCATCGAGCAGAGCTGGACAAGCTGGGCTGAGTCCCTTGTTTGATCCACCGATGAGAACGGTTTCGGCGTCATCGGTCTGAGACTGAACTTTGGATGGCTGGAAGTTAACGAAAAACGGTCCCGTTCGGCGGCCCCAGATCGATCACGTCTGAGGGTCAACAATGATCGCTAGTCCTGGGCCAACCTGGCGCGCTCTCGGGCGTTACTGCAACGCGCGGGCATGATCCGCCAAAGTGTGAGCCACGCGGCCAGGCTGGCCATGTTTACTGTTTCTTAGTATGGTTGCCTGTCACTATGAGAGCAGCTTGCCCGCGCAGTTCTCGTGTTGAGCGTTGATACCGCGGCGGCACAGGCCCGGCCGTAAGACCGGAGACAGTCGGAAACGTTCGAGCGCAACGTCTCGCTACGCCAACGAGCGACGGCGAAGGAGCGGTGCCATCGATGCGATTGTCGCGGGAGAGGTTTTGCGATGATCGATAACATTGCATCCCTGAAAAAGGCCATGGAGCAGATGGACGCGGAGGATCCTGCCGTGGCCGAAGCTGCCAAGCACCACGCCGCTCAGATCCTCAGCGATGCCAAGCTGAGCTTCGCGAAAATGGCCGAGTTGATCGAACAGCGTCGGTTGTTGCTACGGCCCAAGATCCTGACCAGCATCAAACGCATGGATCAGCCGGACATGCTCGGAGACGCGGCATTCCGCGACACAGGCAGCGCGCTCCGGAGAGAAGGTCAAAGCTTTCGTCAAATTGCCGAGGCAATCGAACTTAACGGTGGACCGGCGCCCCGATACGAGGATCTGGCGCAGACGAGCGAGCCGCTGCACCAGATGGACATGGCGATCGATACGGATGTGCCCGCGTGGCTGACAGCTCTCGCCTTTGTCGTAAACATCATATTTTTTCCAGTGCGACATCCCCTGCGGTTCCTGGCCATCGCACTCCTCGCCATTTTGCTGTTCAACGCCTTGCGCGGCTTTGCAGGTGTCGCCCAGCAGGCTTCGCGCGTGTATGAGGTGATGTCGTCGGTAAGGTCTTTCGTCAACAAGCGGATCTCGTGGCAACCTCAGGAGGCTGCGGCGCCGGCGACGCCCTCGGCCCCAATCCCGTCTCCTACTCCGGCCGCGGCCCCGTCGTCGCCGGCCCCAAACCCGTGGGCCGTTCCCACCACCGCGTCGGCTCCCCCCGCCACCACCCCTGTTCCTTCTTCAAATGAAGCGGGTCCTCCCGCACCTTCGTCGGCTGCCCCTACAGCTCCACCGGCTTCAACGCCACGTCTCGACGCGAGAAGTGCCCCTTCAAAACCGGCAGCGGACGATCGTCCTCGAACGGTGCGGCCGCGCGCCCTGGAGGACCTGATGCCACAACAGATCCGCCGGAATTCCCGGTCAGCCGGGCCGTGTATCGGTGGCGCCGGCGGTTGCTATTGGGGCGGTGGTCGATACTGATCTTCTGCCGCGCCACCGGCCGTTTTTGGCCAGCGAGCGCATCCATGCGCGGTCATCTGAAAATATCGCAAAAGCCGATGTTTCGACGACTGAGCCGCTGCAATGCCCGCCAGGACCGATACGAAGGTCTGTCGTCGTTTCTCGGCCCCACGATATCCCGGCCTCAGGCCACCGCGCGCGCCCGCTTCTTTTCCGGGACGCCGTCGAGGAATCCGACCAACCGCTGCCGGATGATGCGCTCGGCTTCGGCCATGGTGCGGTCGATCAATTCCTTCACCGTCGGAACGTCGTTGATCAGGCCGACCACCATCCCGCAGCTCCAGGCGCCGGCATCCATGTTGCCGTCGATCATCACCTTGGGATAGACGCCGGCGACCTCGTCGAGGATGTCGTCGATCTTCAGTGCCTTGCCCTTCTCGCGCTCGATCTCGATCAGACGCTGGACGCCCTTGTTGGTCAGCACGCGCTCGGTATTGCGAAGGGCGCGCATGACGAGCCGCGTGTCGAGCTCGGTGGCGGCTACGATGGCTTTCTTGACGTTGTCGTGGACCGGCGCTTCCTTTGTCGCGATGAAGCGGGTTCCCATGTTGATGCCGGCGGCGCCGAGCGCCAGCGCACCGACAAGGCTCCTGCCATCGGCCATGCCGCCCGAGGCGACGAACGGGACGCTCAACTCTTCTGCGGC
>DATMNV010000199.1:0-30815 GCA_035568535.1 Bradyrhizobium sp. | reverse complement strand
GCGACGCCGGGCGAGACCACGACGCCGGATTTCTCCACCATCAAGGTTGCGAATTCCATGCTGCCGAGCCCCTCGAACGCCTTCGGCAGCGGCGCCCAGGCGAACATCGAGGCCTCCGGCGGCGGAATGTCCCAGCCCGCGCGGCCGAACGATTCCACCAGCGCGTCGCGGCGCTTGCGATAGGTGTCGCGCATCTCGCGGATGCAATCTTCCGGGCCGTTCAGCGCGGCGGTGGCCGCGACCTGAACCGGCGTGAAGGCGCCGTAATCGAGATAGGATTTCACCCGCGACAGCGCGGCGATGATGCGCTCATTGCCGACCGCAAAGCCCATGCGCCAACCCGCCATCGAGAACGTCTTCGACATCGAGGTGAATTCGACGGTGACATCGATCGCACCGGGAACCTGCAGCACCGAGGGCGGCGGATTCTTGTCGTCGAAATAGACTTCCGCATAAGCAAGATCGGAGAGGATGAAGATCTCGTGCTTCTTCGCGAACGCAACCAGATCCCTGTAGAAATCCAGGCTCGCGACATAGGCGGTCGGATTCGAGGGATAGCAGACGACGAGCGCGATCGGCTTCGGGATCGAATGGATGATCGCGCGCTCCACCGCCTCGAAGAACTGCGGCGTCGGCTCCGACGGCACCGAGCGGATCACGCCGCCCGCCATCAGGAAGCCGAAGGCATGGATCGGATAGCTCGGGTTCGGGCACAGCACGACATCGCCGGGCGCGGTGATCGCCTGCGCGACATTGGCGAAGCCTTCCTTGGAACCCAAGGTCGCGACGATTTGCGTGTCCGGATTGAGTTTGACGCCGAAGCGGCGGGCGTAATAGGCGGCCTGGGCCTTGCGCAGGCCGGGAATGCCGCGCGAGGCGGAATAGCGATCGGTGCGCGGCTTGCCGAGGGTTTCCTTCAGCTTCTCGAGCACATGCGGCGGCGCCGGAAGGTCCGGGTTGCCCATGCCAAGATCGATGATGTCGGCGCCGGCATTCCGCGCGGCCGCCTTGGCCTGGTTCACCTTCTCGAACACATAAGGCGGCAGACGGCGGATGCGGTAAAAATCTTCCATGGGTCCTCTGGCTCCGGGCAACCGCCTGGGGTCAGAATCGCCGCCGCCACACTCACGCGAAGCGGAATCCACTTTGTCCGGAAATCACGCCAAATCAGACATTTAGCGCGATCAGGGACAATTCTGACGGTCACCCTGACGGTTGAGTTGGCTCTTTTACCACGGACGCCTGCCCGCGCCAGCGATTACCTTGGCACAAGACTGCCTTATTTAGCGGTAGCGGGCGCATCCTTGCCCGCGGTTGCGGCCGCCTGGCGGTCGCGCGCGGCGATCAGTTCGGACTGGATCTTGGCCCGCTCTTTCGGGTCCATCGCGGCTTCATCGCGATCGGGCGGCAGGTCATTGACCGGTAGGAAGGCACCTTGCTCTTTCGGACGCGCGGGCGCGTCAGCAGGCGTGCCGACCAGCGGCAGATCGGCGATCTGGCTGGTGCAGCCGGCAAGAGCGAGCGCCGACATCAGCACCACTCCCAGCACAAGCAGTCGTTTTGGTCGACCCACCAACATCACACCACAAGGTCCCCGCTTCGCGGCGCAACCGGTTGGGCCCTGTTCCCCGGACTTTGGCTCATCCGCATGCCGCAGCTCAAACCATTCTGGCTTAAAACGGCCAAGGCAAGAACAGCTAATTGCGCCGCCGGGGCTTCAATATGACAGAACCAAGATCATTTGTCGCAGTGCAACACATACCTAAACAAAGATTAATCTCTCTGCGCTAGCTGCGATCTCTCGCGGTGACGAAAGTGAAATGAAGCGATAGTGTTCTTGTCATGACCGACGTGACGACCGAAGCGACACAAGAGAACAAGTTCGACACCGAAGCGTTTGCGATGAACATCGCGCGCGCGATGGAGAGCGGCGGCAAGGCGCTGGCGGCCTATCTCAAGCCGCGCGAGAGCGGCGAGCTGAAAGACAAGTCGACCGAGGAGATGAGCGAAGTCGTCAAGACGCTCACCACGGTTGCGGAATATTGGCTCTCCGACAATGAGCGTTCGTCCGACCTGCAGACCAAGATGGCCAAGGGCTATCTCGATCTCTGGGGCTCGGCGATGCGCCGTCTCGCCGGTGAAGAAGCGATGCCCGCGATCTCGCCCTCGCCGCGCGACAAGCGCTTTGCCGATCCCGAGTGGAAGTCGAACCAGTTCTTCGATTTCATGATGCAGGCCTATCTGCTCACGACGCAGTGGGCGCAGGACCTCGTGCGCAACGCCGAGGGCGTCGATCCGCATACCCGCAAGAAGGCCGAGTTCTACGTCAACCAGATTACCAATGCGCTGGCGCCGTCGAATTTCGTGCTGACCAATCCCGAAGTGCTGCGCGAGACGCTGTCGTCGAACGGCGACAATCTGGTGCGCGGCATGATGATGCTGGCGGAAGATATCGAAGCCGGCCACGGCACGCTCCGCATCCGCCAGTCAGATCCGGCCAACCTCGTCGTCGGCGTCAACATGGCGACGACGCCGGGCAAGGTCATCTACCAGAACAACCTGATGCAGCTGATCCAGTACGCTCCGACGACGGAGAATGTGCTGCGCACGCCGCTCCTGATCGTGCCGCCCTGGATCAACAAATATTACATCCTCGACCTGCGGCCGGAGAAATCCTTCATCAAATGGTGCGTCGACCAGGGCATCAGCGTGTTCGTGATCTCCTGGGTCAATCCCGACAAGAATCTGGGTGCGAAGACCTGGGAAGATTACATGAAGGAAGGTCCGCTCGCCGCGATGGACGTCATCGAAAAGGCGACCGGGGAGATGAAGGTTCACACCATGGGCTATTGCGTCGGCGGCACGCTGCTCGCCACCACGCTGGCCTGGCTCGCGGAAAAACGGCGCGTGCGCGTGACCTCGGCGACTTTCCTCGCCGCGCAAGTGGACTTCACCCATGCCGGCGATCTGCTCGTCTTCGTCGACGAAGGGCAGATCTCCGCGCTCGAACGCGACATGCAGGAATCGGGCGTGCTCGAAGGCGCCAAGATGGCGATGGCCTTCAACATGCTGCGCTCCAACGACCTGATCTGGTCCTATGTCGTCAGCAATTATCTGAAGGGACAGCCGCCCTCCGCCTTCGACCTGTTGCACTGGAACTCGGATGCGACGCGGATGCCGGCGGCGAACCATTCCTATTACCTGCGCAACTGCTACCTGGAGAACCGGCTGTCCTCGGGCAGCATGGTGCTCGACAACACGCTGCTCGATCTCTCCAAGGTGAAGGTGCCGGTCTATAACCTCGCCACCCGCGAGGATCACATCGCGCCGGCCGATTCCGTGCTCTACGGCTCGCAGTTCTTCGGCGGACCGGTGAAATATGTGCTGTCCGGCTCCGGCCATATCGCCGGCGTGGTCAATCCGCCCGCGTCCAACAAGTATCAGTACTGGCTCAACGACAACATCAAGGATGTGTCGCTCTCCGACTGGATCAAGGGCGCGCAGGAGCACAAGGGCTCGTGGTGGCCGAACTGGCGCGAATGGCTCGGCGAAATCGATGCAGAGCAAGTGCCCGCACGCGGCGTCGGCAGCGACGCGCTGCCGCCGATCGAGGACGCGCCCGGCAGCTATGTGCGCGTGCGCGCGTAGCGCAACGCCGCGCGCTCGGCTATAAGGCGTCGTCCCGCAGGGATTGCGAAATCGAGTAAGGGGGAAATCATGACGCCCGGTTTGCTGACGCCCGAATTGTTCTGGCTCACTTTGACCGTCATTTTGACGGGGTTGCTGTGGATCCCCTACATCGTCAACCGCTCCATGGTTCGCGGGCTCGGCGCCGCCATGGACAACCCTGCTCCCGGCGCCAAGCCGCACGCGCCCTGGGCGACGCGGCTGATGTTCGCGCATGACAATGCCGTGGAAAATCTCGTGATCTTCGCGCCGCTGGTGCTGATCCTCAACGAGATCGATTACTCGACCAAATGGACGGTCTGGGCCTGTGCTGTCTATTTCTGGTCCCGCCTCGCGCATCTCGTGGTCTATACGCTGGGCTTGCCGGTGTTCCGGACGTTGGCGTTCACCGTCGGCTTCCTGGCGCAGGCGGTGCTGGCGCTCGCGGTGTTCAAGCTGGTGTAAGGCTGATCGAATTCACGCTTTGCGCACGACGATGTGCAGCATCGTGGCCGGCGCGTCGTCAAAGCTCTGGATCACGGAGGTGTCGGACTTGATCTGCCGCCACCTCCCCGAGGCGGCGTAGGTCGTCTCGAGCCATTCCGGCGAGGGATAGTTGTAATAGCGGCCGAGCGAGTCGCGGCCGTCGCCCTCGCCCACCTTGTAGCTCGCATAGAACAGGCCATCGGGCTTCAGCGCACGATGGATGCGTGTGAGAATGGCGGCGAGTTCATCGCGCGGCACGTGCAGCAGGCAGGCGCTGGCCCAGACGCCGTCATAGGCGTCTTGTGCATCCAATTCATGAAAAAGCATCGCCTCGACCGGATGGTTGAGGCGGCGTGCGGCAATTTCGGCCATCTCGGGCGAGCCATCGGTGGCGCGCACCGCAAAGCCGCGCGAGAGCATTTCGGCGGAGTGGTTGCCCGCCCCGCAGCCAAGCTCGAGGATCGAGCAGCCCGGCGCGAGCTGCGTGAGGAAACCAACCAGCCGTGTCGACGGCGCCTTGGCCCATCCGGCATAGGCCTCGGCTTTGCGGCGGTAGAACTGCAGCGTGTCGTCGTCCACTTCTGCCCTCACGGAAACAGCGCGATCTGCTCGAGCCCCGTCGTCTCGGGCCAGCCGAACATCAAATTCATGTTCTGGATCGCCTGCCCGGCCGAGCCTTTCACAAGATTGTCGAGCGTTGAAATCACGATCGCGCGGCCCTTGATGCGGTCGGCGAACACGCCGATCTGCACATGGTTGGAGCCGCGCACGTTCTGGGTCTGCGGCATCGCGCCCGCTTTGGCGACATGCACAAAGGGCTCGTCGATATACGTTTCCTCCAGCGCCGCGCGCAGATCGTCGACGCCGGCGCCATCGAGCCGGACATAGCAGGTGCAAAGCTCGCCGCGCGACATCGGGATCAGATGTGGCGTGAAATTCACCGTCACCTCGGAGCCTGCGACAACGCTGATTTCCTGCTCGATCTCCGGCGCGTGACGGTGCGAGCCGATCGAATAGGGCGACAGCCCCTCGCCCGCCTCCGCAAACAGCGAGTTCTGCTTCAGCCCGCGCCCCGAACCGGTCGTGCCCGACTTGGCATCGATGACGAGGTCATGCGCATCGACGAGGCCGGCTTTCACCAGCGGCACCAGCGCCAGCAACACGGCGGTCGGATAGCAGCCGGGGCACGCCACGAGCCGAGCAGCCGAAATCCGGTCGCGATAAAGCTCAGTCAGCCCGTAGACCGCCTCGCTTTGCAGCTCGAGCGCGCGATGCTGATGGCCGTACCATTGCGCATACGTCGCCTGATCGCGCAGGCGGAAATCCGCGGACATGTCGAGGATCTTGATCGCGGGATTGGCCTTCAGCACTGAAGCGATGATCTCCTGCGTCGTGCCGTGCGGCAGGCCGCAGAACACCGCGTCAAGCGCGGTCCAGTCGACCTTTTCCCATTCGGTCAGGGCAGGCAAGTCGAGCGGGAAGAAGTGCGGGTACACCTCGTCCATCGCCTTGCCGGCATGGGTGTTGGCGGTGAGCGCCGATAACTCGGCATCCGGATGCCGCGCCAGCAGCCGCACGGCATCGGCGCCGGTATAGCCGGAAGCGCCGAGCACGGCGATTTTCTTTTTCGCGCTCATGGCTTCTGTCCTTCGAACGCTTCTGCCTCGAACGCCTGCGGCCGCATTTCCCGCATCAGGCTTGCGATCTGCCGCGCGCCCGCATCGCTCTGCGCGGCGAGCGCATCGGCAACCGCGGCATAATCGACTTCGGACTTCTGCTGGTTGAGCTTGAAGCTACCTTCGACTTGCTCGATGGTCATGACAAAGCCGACGATCGCTTTCTTGAGCATCTCGAGGCGCGCCGCCGTCATCTTCGCCGAGGTCCAGGGCTTTTTTGGCGCGAGCCGGCCCTCGAACTTGGCGCTGAGCGCATCGACCTGCGCGGCAAGCTCGCCTTCGGAAAGCGTTCGCACCGTGCCGGTCAGGTGCACGGATTGATAGAGCCAGGTCGGCACCTGGTCGGCCGAGACATACCAGTCCGCCGACACATAGGCGTCCGCGCCATTGACCGCGAGCAGCCAGGGCGACGTGCCATCCGCGAGCTTCGCGAGCGGATTGCCGCGCGCGGCATGAAACAGCGCGCGCGGCGTGCCGTCATCGGCGTAGCTAAGATAGAACGGCAATTGCGAAGCGATCGGCTTGGTGCCGTCGAACGCGCAGACCGTGCCGAAGCCGCGCGCTTCCGCGAAGGCAAGGCTCGCAGCGCGATCAGACTTGAAGGGCGGAGGCGTATACATGGCCAAAAAACTCCTGCTTGAAGTAGGAGCCGCCGGATCAGTTACGCTGCTTTCTTGGAAATGCCGCGGAGCTCATCCAGCGGCACGGGTGATCTTTAGACGCAGGCGATCGCCCATACCGCAGCAAGGCTACGGCGGCGGCGGGCGATGGAGCTGGTCGCAAGATGCATCATGGGCGGGCCCTATAAGGCGAGCGCGCGCTTCCGTCAAGATTCAAACCACGCGCCACAGCCATTCCATGATCTTCGCGATCACGTCGCCGAACATCAACAGCGCTCCCGCCCAGATCAGCGCCGAGACGAAATTGGCGATCTGGAACGTCCAGTACGGCATCTCGAAAATGCCGGCGGCGAGCGGCACCGAGGCCCGCAGGGGGCCGAAGAAACGGCCGATGAAGATGCTCGGCACGCCCCAGCGCCGCACAAAGGCTTCGCCGCGCGGCAGGATGTCGGGATAGCGCGACAGCGGCCACATCTGCGCGACCTGCTCCTTGTACCGGTAGCCGAACCAGTAGGAGACCCAGTCGCCGAGCGCCGCACCAATCCCGCCCGCGATACACAGCGGCCAGAAGCTGATGCCGCTCACGCCGATCAGCGCGCCGATCGCCACCAGCGCGCCCCAGGCCGGAATCAACAACGAGATAAAGGCAAGCGATTCGCCGAATGCCAGCACCAGCACGATCGGAGCCGCCCAGGCCTGGTGGTCGCGCACGAAATTGGCGAGTGCGCGCACATAGTCTTCCATTCCAAACGACCTTCCCGCCCCGACGCGTGTATTGAACCTTTTTGCGGCATCGATGCCTAACAGCAGGTAAGCCGGCTGCTTACGTGACTTCAAGTCACAAAGCACCACGTGATTGTGAGCAATCGCCCTCCCCGCCCGGTTTGCAAATCCCCAGACAAAGACAAGGAAGTTGTGATGATCGGACCGTTGATGATGTGCGTGAGCGTCGTTGTCCTGCTGCTTGGGATGGTGCTCGGTATCGTGATGGGCATCCGCGAGGATTTCACGCTGCAGCCCGCGCATGCGCATCTCAATCTGGTCGGCGGCGTGCTGCTGTTTCTGTTCGGGCTGTACTACCGTCTCGTTCCGACCGCGGGATCGAGCGCACTGGCAAAAGCGCAAGGGTCGCTCCATATCATCGGCGGCATCCTGATGCCGGTGGGCGTGGCCGCGGTGGTGACGCATGGCACGGCCTTCATCGCCATCCCGATCGCGGGATCGCTGGTCACGATCGCGGCGATGGCGCTTTTTGCTGTGATTGTGTTCCGCACCGCACAGGCCTAAACGGCCCACCGCCACATTTCCAGGCCTATCCGTGGCATAGTCAGAGGAACCGATTCGCCGCGCTGACGGCCCACGCCAACACATGAAGAAATATGCCTAAACCGCTGAAATCTGCTGCAAAAACCAAATCCAACGACCTTTTTGGCGCGGCCGAGCCGAAAGGCCGTGCCGCGCTGAAGGTCGCCGCGCGCAGCTCTAGCGCCGAGGCCGGCTACACCGCGGCCGATATCGAGGTGCTGGAGGGATTGGAGCCGGTGCGGCGCCGGCCCGGCATGTATATCGGCGGCACCGACGAGAAGGCGCTGCATCACCTCTTTGCCGAAGTGATCGACAACTCGATGGACGAGGCGCTGGCCGGCCACGCCGACTTCATCGAGGTCGAGCTGGATTCGGACGGCTTCCTTACCGTCACCGACAACGGCCGCGGCATTCCCGTCGACCCGCATCCAAAATTTCCGAAGAAGTCGGCGCTCGAAGTCATCATGTGCACGCTGCACTCCGGCGGCAAGTTCGACTCCAAGGTCTACGAGACCTCGGGCGGCCTGCACGGCGTCGGCGTCTCCGTGGTCAACGCCCTGTCCTCTCGGCTCGAAGTTGAGGTCGCCCGCGGTCAAAAGCTCTATCGGATGAATTTCGAGCGCGGCCATCCCAAGGGCAAGCTCGAAGATGTCGGCAAGATCAACAACCGCCGCGGCACCAAAATCCGCTTCAAGCCCGACACCGACATTTTCGGCGCGAAGGCGACCTTCAAGCCGCAGCGCCTGTTCAAGATGGCGCGCTCAAAGGCCTATCTGTTCGGCGGCGTCGAAATCCGCTGGCGCTGCGCGCCCGAATTGCTCAAGGGCATCGAGGATGTGCCCGCCGAAGACAAATTCCATTTCCCGGGCGGCTTGAAGGACTATCTCGGTGCGGCGATCCATGCCGACACGCTGGTGCATCCCGACATCTTCTCCGGCAAATCGGGGCGCAACGGCGCCCATGGCGCCTGCGAATGGGCGGTGGCGTGGACCGCGGACGCCGACGGCTTCCTTTCCTCCTACTGCAACACGGTGCCGACGCCGGATGGTGGCACGCACGAATCCGGCATGCGCAGTGCGCTGCTGCGCGGCCTGAAGGATCACGCCGAGCGCGTCGGCCAGGGCAAGCGCGCCGCCGGCATCACCTCCGAAGACGTCATGGCGGGCGCGGCCATCATGCTTTCGGTGTTCGTGCGCGAGCCCGAATTCCAGGGGCAGACCAAGGATCGTCTCGCCACCGCCGAAGCCCAGCGCATCGTCGAACAGGCGATCAAGGACCCCTTCGATCACTGGTTGTCAGGCAATCCGCTGCAGGCCAACAAGCTGCTGGACTTCGTGGTCGAGCGCGCCGAAGAGCGCATCCGCCGCCGTCAGGAAAAGGAAATCTCGCGCAAGACCGCGGTGAAGAAGCTACGCCTGCCCGGCAAGCTCGCCGACTGCACCAACTCGGCGCAGGAAGGCTCCGAGCTGTTCATCGTCGAGGGCGATTCGGCCGGCGGCAGCGCCAAACAGGCGCGCGACCGCAAGACCCAGGCCATACTGCCGCTGCGCGGCAAGATCCTCAACGTCGCATCCGCCGGCAAGGAAAAGCTGACCGCGAATGCGCAGCTCGCCGATCTCATGCAGGCGATCGGCTGCGGCACACTTGCGCATTACCGCGAAGAAGATTTGCGCTACTCGCGCATCATCATCATGACCGACGCCGACGTCGACGGCGCGCACATCGCCTCGCTCCTGATCACCTTCTTCTATCGGCAGATGCCGCGGCTGATCGATGAAGGCCATCTCTATCTCGCGGTACCGCCGCTCTACAAACTCACCCATGGCAGCAAGAGCTTCTATGCGCGCGACGACGCGCACAGGGACGAGTTGCTCAAGAGCCAGTTCAACGCCAACGCCAAGGTGGATATCAGCCGCTTCAAAGGCCTTGGCGAAATGATGCCGGCGCAGCTCAAGGAAACCACCATGGACCCGGCCAAGCGCATGCTGCTGCGCGTCGTGCTGCTCGCCGATGACCGCGAGGGCACGGCCGATTCGGTCGAGCGGTTGATGGGCACCAAGGCGGAGGCCCGCTTCGCCTTTATTTCTGACAAGGCCCCGTACGCCAGCGACGAACTGCTCGACGTCTAGATTGCAGCAACCAATTGCCACGAATCCGCCGTCGGCGGCCATTCCGGCCGCCGGACGATTCTCTTTAATTTTCAATTACTTAGAATTTCGCGTCGCGCCCTGTCAGTGGTCGTTTTCCGGCGAGTGTGCCTGTGGCGCAACAGCATTTTGGGCCGAACCGTCTATAGTGCCTTGCAACGGGCCGGGGAATCGCTGGCTTTTGACCTGTCACGCGGCCAAGTTTGAACGCCTTAATACTGGGGAATTGAAAATGAAGAAGCTCTTGCTCGCTCTGACCGCCGCGGCGGCTTTCTCGGGTTCGGCGCTCGCTGCTGACCTGCCCGCGCGGACTTACACCAAGGCTCCGCCTCCGGTTGCGCTTCCTAGCTGGACCGGCTTCTACATCTTCGGCGGTGGTGGTGGCGGTCTGTGGGCCGGCGACCAGCATACCCAGACCACCGTGACCGGTATTCCCCTCGCGATTGATCAGCGTGACGGTGGTTCCGGTTGGTTCGGCACCGTCGGCGCCGGCTACGACTGGCAAGTCAACCAGAGCTGGGTGATCGGCATCCTCGCCGACGGTCAGTTCGGCAGCATCCGCGGCACGATCCATGACACCGCCGCTGGCCTGACTGGCTTCGAGAAGATTCAGGACTCTTGGGCGGTTGGCGGGCGCGTCGGCTGGCTGGTGGCCCCGAACGTCCTCTCGTATGTGAACGCCGGTTACTCCGGCGCTCACTTCTCGGGCACCAGCATGATCAGCACGGTTAGCGGTGCTGCGACTGGTATTCACACCAACTCGTTCAACCGCAACGGCTGGTTCGTCGGCGGTGGCGTCGAGAACAACCTCAACATCTTCGGCATCACCTCGCCCGGCTGGTTCATGAAGACTGAATATCGCTCGGCTTTTTACAACGCGAAGAACGACACCGAGTTCTTTGACGCTACCGGGTTGCCCACCGGCCGCGACATCCGCTTCAACACCTGGAACCAGACCATCAGCACCTCGCTGGTCTATCGCTTCAACTGGACCGGCCCGCTCGTCGCGAAGTACTGATCTCCTCCCTGATTTCTCAGGACCTGAAAGCCCCGGCTGATATGCCGGGGCTTTTTTGTTTGGCCGCGTGTCTGCTTGATTTGATCGCCGATCGACCGCTACGGTTGCCCTCGGCCGCGATTTTCCGCGAGGCCCATCGAACGGGCGGCGATCCAGCCAAAAGCCCGTCCCGGAAGGAAAGTCATGCACAGAGCGCTGCTCATCGTCGGATTCCTTGCGCTGGCAATGGGCCTGCTCTGGATCGGCCAGGGTATCGGCGTCGTGACCTGGCCGAAGACAAGCTTCATGATCAACGAAATCCAGTGGGCGCTGTATGGCGCGATGCTGGCCTCCGTCGGCCTGATCTTCATCTGGCAAAGCCAACGCTGAAATCTGGAAAGTGCTGCAAATGAAATCGGAATTGTTCGATCTGAAAGGCAAGGTCGCCATCGTTACCGGCGGCAATGGCGGCATCGGCCTCGGTATGGCACGAGGCCTTGCTGATGCCGGCGCCGACATTGCCGTCGTCGGCCGCAACGAGGAGAAGTCGAAAGCGGCGGTCGCCGATCTCAAGGCGCACGGCGTCAAGGCGATCGCGGTCGCAACCGACGTCACCGACAAGCAGGCGGTTGCCCGCATGGTCGATCAGGTCAAAGGCGAGCTCGGCCGGATCGACATTCTCGTCAACAATGCCGGCATCAACATCCGCAAACCGCCGCACGTCCTCGAGCTGGAGGAATGGAGCAGCGTGATCGACACCAACCTCACCAGCGCCTTCCTGTGTTCGAAGGCGGTCTACCCCGCAATGAAGGCCACAGGCGGCGGCAAGGTCATCAATATCGGCTCCATGATGTCGATCTTCGGCGCGAGCTTCACGCCGGCCTATGCCGCCAGCAAGGGTGGCATCGTGCAGTTCACCCGCGCCTGTGCCTGCGCCTGGGCTGCCGACAACATCCAGGCCAATGCAATCCTGCCGGGCTGGATCGACACCGACCTCACCAAGCGCGCCCGCGTCGAGGTCGGCGGCCTGCATGAGCGGGTGCTGGCGCGCACGCCGGCGGCGCGGTGGGGTGCGATCGACGATTTTGCGGGGATAGCTGTGTTTCTCGCGTCACCCGCGTCCGACTTCGTCACCGGCACCGCCATCCCCATCGACGGCGGCTTTTCGATCATGGGGTGATAAAGGGCCGCCTTGCATCGGACACCGGCTGTTGGCTCAGCGCCGGAAACTCTTGATCTCCGACACGCTGCCGTCGCGATAGGTCAATTCCACCGACATGAACTGGGTGGTCGGCGGCAGCTTCATATAGAGCTGCGCGCCGTTGGGAATCGCGCTCGGATCCCTCGTGTCGCAGGGCGGCATCTTCAGAACCTTGTCCGGCACCGCACTGTCGATGCCGACGCGCACCTCGCGGATCGCGCAGCGATACGACACCAGATGCGTGTAGTAGACGAGCAGCCCGTTGAACTCGCGGAACGACAGCCAGCTCGTCGCGGTCATGTCGAGGATCTTGCGCTGATCGCGCAGCAGCGCGGCCTCGGGATCGAACTTGATCGGAAACGGTCCCTGCATCTCACCGGAAGCGTCGATATAGCGAAGCTGGATCGTCGCCGCCGGCGCATCCGCCGCCAGCTCAATCGAGGGATTGGGCATGCGCTTGCGCGTGCGCGGATCGAGCGTATCGAGGAAGCCGGTCTCGCGGAAATCGCCGGCATCGCCGATCCGCCAGGAAATGCCGAGCGTCGGATCGACGATCGAGAACACCACGGTCCAGCCGCCATTGTGGCGCGAGAAAGAGGCGATCGGCGCATTCAGCGAATCGGTCTGCGGGTCGGGTCTACGCGGCGCAACGACCGGCGGAATGGCGGCCGCGACCTTCTGCACGGGCTCGGCAGGCTTTGCGGCATCCGCCGGCCCCTTGGCCAGGCCGTTCAGGAAGACGTTGTCGACCATCTGGTCGGTATAGGCCGGGATCTGGCGGTGGCCGATGCGGTCGGCCATCTCGCTCACGAGCTTGCGGGTATGCTGGGCGACTTCGACGAGGTTCTCGCCGGGCTGCAGCAGCTCCTTGGAGAAGGTCCTTGTGAACACCGAATTGGGGCTGTTGTCGTCGTTGGAGAGCCGATCGAGCGCGGTCTGCTTGTAGCCGGCCGAGAAGATCGAGAACACGCCTTCCGGCAATTGCGACATCGGCGCAAGTCCGCCGCCGCCCGCGACCGCGCGGGTCCCGGAGCGTTCGAACGGATTGTTGCGGCAGGCGTCGAAGACGAGGATCGAGGTGCGCACGTTCTTGTTCTGCAGCCGCTCGACGATGCGGTCGGCGAGAACGGCGGCGTCGCGCACCAGCTCTTCCTGGCCTTCGGTCGCGGCCGGCACATCGGTCGGCAGCAAATAGTTCTGGCCGGCGATCTCGAAACCGTGGCCGGCATAGAAGAAGAACGCGGTGTCGCCAGGACCGACCGCATTGTCGAAGGCGAGCAGGCTCTGGCTGAATTGCGTGCGGTTCTGGTTTTCCGCCACCATCACCGTGAAGCCGAGCTGTTTCAGTGTATCGCCCATGGTACGGGCGTCGTTGACCGCCTTCTGCAGCTTCGGCACGTTCCTGTAGTCGTTGTTGCCGATCACGAGCGCCACGCGCTTTTCGGCATGCGCCGACGCAGTCGGCCCCAAGAACAGCGCCGCCAGCGCGTATTTCAGCGAAATCAGCTTCTTCATCCGAATGCCTGCGCCCAACACAAAATGCCCTTTGCCGTAGTCGGAGAAACACTCGCCCAGGTTCAATCCGTCCTCGGCTGGCTGTAACGCCATCTCTCGATCACCGGCTGGGCAAAATTGAGGGCGAGCGCCCACAAGGCAATCCCGGGGCTTACAAAACTCAGCACGAGCGTGAGCAGCGAGGAGAGCGCGAGAAACAGCGCTGACGTCGTTCGGCGGCGCAGGCGATCGCCGCGCTCCAGCTCAGGCGTCAGGGCGACCATGCGCATGCTGATCAAGGCGATCAGCAGCATGTGCCCGGCATAAAGCCAGATCGCCGGCGCGAGTGGGGCGTAGCGCCCGACCACGATCGTTGAGAACGGCACGAAGGTGATCAGCAGCAAATAGAACAGCCACCAGTTGACATATTCGCGGTTGAAAGATTCCGCGCCGCTGCGGATCTGAATGCTGGCGAGCCAGCGCAGGCCGAGCACCGTGAAGCTCAGCAGGTAGGGCAGAAACTTCGGCCATAATTTCAGAAGGCCCTGCAGCAGTTCGCCGCCATCGGCGGGATGGAAATCGTCCGGCAAGCGGACATCGAGCACCAGCAGCGTCATGGCGACGCTGAAAACACCGTCGTGCAGGGCATCAAGCCGGGCCTTTGGATACATGACGATTCCTCCTGCTCAGGTTCTCATCAGCCGTCCAGGATTTGAAGGCGAAATGACAGAAAGCCAGTTATTTGTGCGAAAACGTTAAGGTTTTTCGCCCTTTTGCTCCGCTCCAAGATTGACTTTAGCCATTTCGCCCCTATGTTTCCTGTCAAAGCGGATTTGGATCGAACGCGATTCCCTGTCGATCAGCCGCTGGTCAGCGTTACTTACTGCCCCTGAGCTTTATCAAGCGCGCCGTTTCGGGGCCTAACGCGACCGCCTTTTACCCTCGATTCCGAACGGCGGTGTCGATTAGAGGCGCAATGTCTTTTTCAAATCTCGGACTGTCCGACAAGGTTCTCGCCGCCGTCGCGGCCACCGGTTACACGACCCCCACTCCCATTCAGGAACAGGCTATCCCCCATGTGCTGGCGCGCCGGGACGTCCTGGGCATCGCTCAGACCGGCACCGGCAAGACCGCAGCCTTCGTCCTGCCCATGCTCACCATTCTGGAAAAGGGCCGCGCGCGGGCACGCATGCCGCGCACCCTGATCCTCGAGCCGACGCGCGAACTCGCCGCGCAGGTCAAGGAAAGCTTCGATCGTTATGGCGTGGGCCAGAAACTCAATGTCGCCCTTCTGATCGGCGGCGTTTCCTTCGGTGACCAGGATTCCAAGCTGACGCGCGGCGTCGACGTGCTGATCGCCACCCCGGGCCGCCTGCTCGACCATACCGAGCGCGGCGGTCTCTTGCTCACCGGCGTCGAACTGCTGGTGATCGATGAAGCCGACCGCATGCTCGACATGGGTTTCATCCCCGACATCGAACGCATCTGCAAGCTGGTTCCGTTCACGCGGCAGACGCTGTTCTTCACCGCGACCATGCCTCCCGAAATTCGTCGCATCACTGAAGCCTTCCTGCACAATCCGCAAAAGATCGAAGTTTCCCGGCCCGCGACCACGGCCATCGGTGTTTCGCAGTTCCAGGTCAGCGTCGGC
Source organism: Bradyrhizobium sp. (assembly GCA_035568535.1). Taxonomy (GTDB): domain Bacteria; phylum Pseudomonadota; class Alphaproteobacteria; order Rhizobiales; family Xanthobacteraceae; genus Bradyrhizobium. Next base: position 15,572 of record DATMNV010000199.1, on the reverse strand, counting down.
CGCGAGCCGCATGAGAAGCGCGAGATGCTGCGCCGGCTGCTGCGCGACGCCAAGGACCTGCAGAACGCCATTATCTTCTGCAACCGGAAGCGCGAAGTGGCGCTGTTGTACAAATCGCTGCAGAAGCACGGCTTCAGCGTAGGCGCCCTGCATGGCGACATGGATCAATCGGCGCGCACGGCTGCGCTCGATCAATTCCGCAAGGGCGAAATTCCGCTCTTGGTGGCCTCCGACGTCGCGGCCCGCGGCCTCGACATTCCCACCACCAGTCACGTCTTTAATTTCGACGTGCCGCATCATCCCGACGACTATGTGCACCGCATCGGCCGAACTGGCCGTGCGGGCCGCGCCGGCACAGCGATTTCCATCGTCACCCCGCTCGACTCCAAATCGGTTGTTGCGATCGAAAAGCTGATCGGCCAAAGCATTCCGCGCGCCGAAGGCAATTTCACCCCAAGTGCTGAGGATTCCGAAGGCGCGCCGCCGCGCGAGCATCGCTCGCGCGAAGGTTCACGCCGTGGCCGCGGCAAACCACAGCGCGAACGCGAGCCGCGCCGCGCAGGTGGTCAACGCCATCAGGGCGGCGCACAGGAAAGCCCGGCGCCAAGCAGCACGCCGAAGCCGCGCAATGAGCCGCGCCGCGCCTCCCGCGAGACGGAAGCGGAGCCTGCTGCCGATCACTCGCATCTGCCGGCGTTCTTGCTGAGGCCTGTTCGCGCGCGCGTCTGACGCGCGGAAAACCGACAGGATTGCGCGACCGGAACCGTTTACCGGTCGTTCATCATCCTGCACTAACTTTGCCCCCATAATTTCAGTTATTGCGGCAGGCGGGCGGTCCCCGCCATGGGGACGAGATTCGTGGTCAAGGTGCTCGACGAACACGAACGCACAATGGCCTTCGCGGAGGTCGCGCTCGGCCAGATCAGATCGCTCCGTCAGACCGCAGTCCCCCGCAATTACGAGATCTGGTACGTCTACGCGACCGGCTACAATGCGCAGCTCAACAAGATCATCAACGAAACCCTAGCGCGCAACGGCAAGCTGACCGAATCCGATCTCGAGCAGATCTACGAAACCTATCTCTCCCACATCAAGACCACCGAACGCATCGACAAGGTCGGCGCGCGCGTCATCGGCGAGATCGACGATGTGATGGTGCTGCTGACCGATGCGCTTGGCGTGTCGTCGAGTTATGACGCGAGCCTCAACGGCGCCAGGGAAGAACTCTCCAGCGCGATAACCCGCGAGCAGGTCAAGGCGATCGCCGAATCGCTGATCAAGTCGACGCTCGAAATGCGCGAGGCCAACAAGGTCCTGGAAGAGCGCCTGACGCTGTCGAAGAACGAAATATCGAATCTGCAGCAGAGCCTGGAAGCGATCCGCGCGGAGTCGCTGACCGACCCGCTGACGGGCCTGGGAAATCGCAAATATTTCGACCGCATGATCGACATGGCGGTCCAGCATGCGCTGGCGCACGGCGAGCCGCTGTCGCTCTTGATGTTCGACATCGATCACTTCAAGTCGTTCAACGATTCCTACGGCCATCTCACCGGCGACCAGGTGCTGCGGCTCGTCGGCCTGTCGCTGAAGCAGACCATCAAGGGCCAGGACATCACCGCCCGCTACGGCGGCGAGGAGTTCGCAGTGGTGCTGCCCAACACCGCGCTGCGCCAGGCGCTGACGGTTGCCGACCATATCCGCCGCGCCGTGATGGCGAAGGAATTGAAGAAGAAATCGACCGGCGAAATTCTGGGCCGAGTCACGATCTCGGTCGGCGTCTCCATGCTCAAGCCCGGCGACGACACGGACTCGCTGATCGAGCGCGCCGATGCCTGCCTCTACGCCGCCAAGCGCAACGGCCGCAACCGCGTGATCTGCGAGGCCGATCCGGAATTTGCCGCCGAAACGCAGGGCCAGGTGGCTTGACGCCCGTCTTGTAGGATGGGCAAAGGCGCGTCAGCGCCGTGCCCACCATCTATCCAGACCGTCGACTTGATTGGTGGGCACGCTTCGCTTTGCCTGCCCTACGAAGCGATTTCCTCTTGGGCACCGACTTCTTTGCCGCGGTCTTCCTGGTTTTCGCCTTGCGCGCCTTCGGCCGCTTCTTCAGCGCCGCACGCTGCGCCGCGCCGAGCGCCGCCCTCGCCCAGCGGCTCAATTCTTCAGTGTCGTCGAACAGCCGCGCCGGCAGTTGCCAGTAGGAGTTGACCATCACGGTCTTGGCGCGGGTCTGGTACTGGAACGGCTTTGAACCCTCCGCCTCGAACTGCGGAACGGTTTGTTCGTCGGCGCGGAAATAAAGCCCGGCGCGCAGCGCCATCGCGAAATTGACGCCGTCGACGGAAATGCCGAAGCCGGAAAACATGGGACGGATGGTGACGGGACCGAAGTCCGAGAACAGGTCGATCAGGAATTCGCGGTCCATGCGCCCGCGTGCCCGTCAGTCAGATCTGCGCGGGCTTGAGCTGCACGGACTCGCCGCAGCCGCAGGCCGAAACCTGGTTCGGGTTGTTGAAGATGAACTGCGCCTGCATCCTGTCGGCCTTGTAGTCCATCTCGGTGCCGAGCAGGAACAACACGGCCTTGGGATCGACCAGGATCTTCACGCCCTTGTCCTCGACCACCTCGTCGGTCGGACGGACTTCATGGGCGTATTCGACGGTATAGGACTGGCCCGCACAGCCGCCATTCTTGACGCCGACGCGCAAGCCCACGATCTGCGAATCGGCTCGCTTGGTCAGCTCCTGGATGCGCTGGGCGGCAGCATCCGTCAGCCGCATGACCTGCGGGCGTGGCCGCCTCGGCTTGGCGGAAGGAATGGGTGATGCGGGCGTCATGTCAGTCATTTGGTCAGTCCTGACGGCAAATCAATGCCGGTTGAAGCCTAATCCGCGTCCAGAATCTTGATTGAGCATGATCTCTTCGGAAAACCGGCATCCACTCTTCCGGATCATGCTCGCACTTCACCACATGTTCAGCACGAGGCGCGCCTCGTCGCTCATCCGGTCCGGCGACCAGGCCGGGTCCCAGACCAGGTTGACATTGACCACGCCGACACCGGGGACGCTCGCGATCGCGTTCTCGACCTGGGTCGGCAGCTCGCCGGCCGCCGGACAATTCGGCGTCGTCAGCGTCATGGTTACGTCGACCGCGCGCTCGTCGCTGATGTCGACCTTGTAGATCAGGCCGAGCTCATAGATGTCGGCGGGGATTTCCGGGTCGAACACGGTTTTGAGCGCCGCGACGATTTCCGTCGACAGCCGCTCGGTCTCCTCCGGCGCCAACGCGGAATGAGTCTCCATGTTCGCGGTTTTGACTTCGGCTACATCACTCATGCGAACAATTCCCCGGCCTTGATCAGCGCCTGAACGAGATGGTCGACTTCTTCACGGGTATTATACATGCCGAACGAGGCACGGCAGGTCGCCGTGACATTGAACCGCTCTAAAAGCGGCATCACGCAATGGGTGCCGGCGCGCACCGCCACGCCCTGGCGGTCGATCACGGTCGCGACGTCGTGGGGATGGGCGCCCTTCATCTCGAAGGAGATCACCGGGCCCTTGTTCTTCGCAGTCCCGATCAGGCGCAGCGAGTTGATCTCGCGCAGGCGCTCCTGGGCATAGGTAAGCAGGTCGCGCTCATGCGCGGCGATGCGCTCCTTGCCAATGGAATTGACATAGTCGATCGCGGCGCCCAGCCCGACCGCTTCCACGATCGCGGGCGTTCCTGCTTCGAATTTGTGGGGTGGATCGCCATAGGTGACCCAATCCTTCGCGACCTCGCGGATCATCTCGCCGCCACCGTTGAAGGGCCGCATCGCGACCAGATGCTCGTGCTTGGCATAGAGCACGCCGATGCCGGTCGGACCATAAACCTTGTGGCCGGTGAAGACATAGAAGTCGCAGTCGATGTCCTGGACGTCGACGGCGAGATGCACCGCGCCCTGGCTGCCGTCGATCAGCACGGGAATGCCGCGCGCATGCGCCGCCTTCACGACATCCTTGACCGGCACGATGGTGCCGAGCGCGTTCGACATCTGGGTCATCGCGACCAGCTTGGTCCGCGGCGTCAGGAGCTTTTCGAACTCCTCGAACAGAAAATTGCCCTCGTCATCGACCGGCGCCCATTTGATCACGGCGCCATGGCGTTCCCTCAGGAAATGCCAGGGCACGATGTTGGAATGATGCTCCATGATCGAGATGACGATCTCGTCGCCGGCCTTGATGTTCGCTTCGCCCCAGGAATAGGCCACGAGGTTGATCGCCTCGGTGGCGTTGCGCGTGAAGACGATCTCTTCGTTGCGGCGGGCGTTGAGGAACTTTGCGACCTTGGCGCGGCCGCCTTCATAGGCTTCGGTGGCGGCATTGGCGAGGTAATGCAGGCCGCGATGCACATTGGCGTATTCGCTTTTGTAGGCTTCCGTCATGCGGTCGAGCACGGCGGTCGGCTTCTGCGCCGAAGCGGCGTTGTCGAGATAGACCAACTGCTTGCCATAGACCTTCAGGCCGAGCGCGGGAAAATCCTCGCGGACGCGGGCGACATCGTAGGAACCGTTGGCGACGGCGGGATGCGTGCTCATGCCCTCGCCTCCAGCCAGCGCTCGGCGGCCGTCATCACGGCCTCGCGCAGATTGTCGTCACTGATGCCCTCGATGGCTTCGCCGACAAAGGCCTGGATCAAGAGCGCCTGCGCTGCCTTCTCTGGCAGGCCGCGCGCACGCAGATAGAACAGCAGGCTCTCGTCGAGCGCGCCCGCGGTCGCACCATGGCCGCAGGTGACATCGTCGGCGAAAATTTCCAGTTCGGGCTTGTTGTCGGCCTCGGCCTCGTCGGAGAGCAACAGCGCGCGGGTCATCATCTTGCCGTCGGTCTTCTGCGCGTGGGGACGCACGATAATGCGACCCTGGAACACCGAATGAGCGCGGTCGTCGATCACGGCGCGGAAAACTTCGCGGCTCGTGCAATGCGGCACGGCATGATCGACCACCAGCGTAGTGTCAGCATGCTGCGTGCCCTTCAGCAGATTGACGCCGTTGACGTTGATCTCGGAGCCCTCGCCCGCCAACGCGACGAATCCCTGGAAGCGGCTGACCGCACCGCCGGCAGTCATGTTGAAGAGATTGAATTTCACCTTGGCGCCGACCGCGATCACCGCGGAGGTGATGTTCACCGCGTCAGTGCCATCGGCCATCAGACGTACCTGAGTCAGCTCGGCCCCATCGCCGATCGACAGCAACACGGCGTCATGGGCCTGATAGGCCTTGGCGCCATCGGCGGCGACGAAGTTTTCCACCAGCGTCACGCGCGCGCCCTTGCCGATCTTTACTTGCGAACGGGTAAAGGCCGACGCCGACGAAGCGGTCGCGACATGAACGATCTGCAGCGGTTGAGCGAGCACGGCGCCGTCGGCGACGCCGACCATGACGCCATCGGTCGCGAGCGCCGCATTCAGCGAGATCATCGCGTCGGTCACATCGGTCTCAAGAAGATCGCAGGCGCCCTTCTCGAGCGCTTCGCGCAGCGTCCCAATGCTCACACCGGCCGGAGCCTTGTCGGAAAGCTCCGGCGCAAAGACACCGTCCACCAGCACCAGCTTGGCCGCGCCTGCGACCGCGACCGGCTTCAGCGCCGCTTTCGCGCGCTTGAGCGCAGCCGCATCCGGCTTCGCCGCCAGCGGCTTCACCTCGCGCATCAGGACGCGCAGGTCGGTATATTTCCATTCCTCGATCCGTCGGTGCGGCAGGCCCGCGCGCTCATAGGCCTCAAACGCCTGCCGCCTCTGATCGATGACCTTGCTCGTTCCGGGCAGGCGGTCGCGCGAAGCAGTGAAGATGCTTTCCACCGCGCGTCCCGTCTCGGTCTTTGTCAAAACAACGTTCATCGCAGAATCCGTTCAGGCCGCGTCCTCGAACTGGGTGTAGCCGGACTCTTCCAGCTCCAGCGCCAGTTCCTTGCCGCCGCTTTTGACCACGCGTCCCCTGGACATCACGTGCACGAAGTCGGGCACGATGTAGTTGAGGAGCCGCTGATAATGGGTGATGACGACCATCGCCCGCCCGGGCGAGCGCAGCGCGTTGACGCCGTCGGCGGCGATGCGCAGCGCATCGATGTCGAGGCCGGAATCCATCTCGTCGAGGATGCAGAGCGCGGGCTCGAACAGCGCCATCTGCAGGATCTCGTTCCGCTTCTTCTCGCCGCCGGAGAAGCCGACATTGACGCCGCGGCGGAGCATGTCCTGCGGAATGTTCAGGGATTTTGCGACCTCGCGGACCTTCTTCAAAAAGTCCGGCGTGGAAAACTCGCTCTCGCCGCGCGCCTTGCGCTGCGCGTTCAGCGCCGTGCGCAGGAAGTTCATGGTGGCGACGCCGGGGATTTCCACCGGATACTGGAACGCGAGGAACACGCCCTTGGCGGCGCGCTCGTCCGGCGCCATCTCGAGAAGGTTCTCGCCGTTGAACAGTACCTCGCCGCCGGTCACCTCATAGCCCGGCTTGCCGGCGATGACGTGGGATAGCGTCGACTTGCCGGAGCCGTTCGGCCCCATGATCGCGTGCACCTCGCCCTTGTTCACGGTCAGCGAGAGCCCATGGAGAATCTCGCGATCTTCGACACGAACCTGCAGGTCTTTGACTTCAAGTAATGCCATCATTCTCTTCCATTTGATCCTCGCCCTGAGGAGCGCCGAAGACGCGTCTCGAAGGGCGTGGCCGATATTCTTTCCTTGGCCCATCCTTCGAGACGGCCGCTGCGCGGCCTCCTCAGGATGAGGTCGCTATCCGACCGACCCCTCGAGCGAGATCGAGATCAGCTTCTGCGCCTCCACCGCAAATTCCATCGGCAGCTGCTGCAGCACGTCCTTCACAAAACCGTTGACGACAAGGCCGACGGCCTCTTCCTGCGACAGCCCACGCTGGACGCAATAGAACAGCACGTCCTCGGAAATCTTCGAGGTGGTCGCCTCGTGCTCGAACGTGGCGGAGGAGTTCTTCGCCTCGATATAGGGCACGGTATGCGCGCCGCACTTGTCGCCGATCAGGAGCGAGTCGCAGGCGGTGAAGTTGCGCGCGCCGGTGGCCTTGCGATGCGCCGTGACGAGGCCGCGATAGGTGTTTTGCGAGCGCCCCGCCGCGATGCCCTTGGAGATGATCCGGCTTGTGGTGTTCTTGCCGAGATGCAGCATCTTGGTGCCGCTATCGACCTGCTGGAAGCCGTTCGAGATCGCGATCGAGTAGAACTCGCCGCGCGAATTATCGCCGCGCAGGATGCAGCTCGGATATTTCCAGGTGATCGCCGATCCCGTCTCGACCTGGGTCCAGGAGATTTTTGAATTCTTGCCGCGGCAATCGCCACGCTTGGTGACGAAATTATAGATGCCGCCCTTGCCCTCGGCGTTGCCGGGATACCAGTTCTGCACCGTCGAATATTTGATCTCGGCGTCATCGAGCGTAACCAGCTCGACGACAGCGGCATGAAGCTGGTTCTCGTCGCGCTGCGGCGCGGTGCAGCCTTCGAGATAGCTGACGTAGGAGCCCTTGTCGGCAATGATCAGCGTGCGCTCGAACTGGCCGGTGTTGCGCTCGTTGATGCGGAAGTAGGTCGACAGCTCCATCGGGCAGCGCACGCCTTCCGGCACATAGACGAACGAGCCGTCGGAAAACACCGCGGAGTTCAGCGTCGCAAAGAAATTGTCCGAGGTCGGCACTACCGTGCCGAGATACTTCTTCACCAGTTCGGGGTGCTCGCGGATCGCCTCCGAGATCGGCATGAAGATCACGCCGGCGGCCTTCAGCTCCTTCTGGAAGGTGGTCGCGACCGAAACCGAGTCGAACACTGCGTCGACCGCGATCTTGCGCTCGCCCTCAGGCCGCACCACGCCTTCGAGCACTTCGACTTCGCGCAAGGGAATGCCGAGCTTCTCATAGGTCTTGAGAATCTCGGGGTCGATCTCGTCGAGCGATCCGACCTGCTTCTTCGGCTTCGGTGCGGAGTAATAATAGAGGTCCTGGTAGTCGATCTTGGGATAGTCGACGCGCGCCCAGGTCGGCTCGGTCATGGTCAGCCAGCGGCGATACGCCTCCAGCCGCCATTCCAGCATCCACGCCGGCTCGTTCTTCTTGGCGGAAATGAAACGGACCGTATCCTCCGACAGGCCCTTCGGAGCCTTGTCGGATTCGATCAACGTCTCGAACCCATAACGGTATTGGTCGACGTCGATCCGCCGGACGCGGTCGACCGTCTCTTGCACGGCTGGCATTCATTCCTCCGCTCGCGGTTTCAAGGACCGCGGTGGAACAGTTCCAAAGCTCTCTTACGATGCTTTAGCGCGGAAATCACCTGCTTAGAACCGTTCAAGCTGTGTTTCGTCGCTACCCTTAATTAGGGTACCTTCGAGCTTTCGCCAAGCCTGAAGGGCGGAATCAATGTCTGTCTCGGTCGTAGACCAGCCCAGACTGAGCCGCACCGCTCCTTCCGCGAGCTTGGGGCCGAATCCCATGGCCTCCAGCACATGGGACGGCTGGACCTTGCCGGACGAGCAGGCGGAACCGGAGGAGACCGCGACGCCAGCCAGATCAAAACCGATCACGGCGGTTACCGCCCGGAGCCCGGGAACCGTGAACAGCGTGGTATTGGGCAGCCGCGGGACGTCCCGGGAGAAGATGATAGCCCCGGGCGTCTGCCGCAGGCCGGCTTCCAGCCGGTCCCGCAGGCCTTCCAGACGAGGCCGATCCGCCTCCAGCGCCCCCACGGCGGCTTTGGCTGCCGCGCCAAAGCCGGCGATTCCTGCGACATTCTCGGTTCCCGCCCGGTGCCCCCGCTCCTGGCCGCCGCCCCGCAACAGCGGCTCGACGCCCAACAAGCCCTCCGAAAGCACCAAGGCACCGACACCCTTGGGACCGCCGATCTTGTGTGCCGACAGCGTCGTAACGTCGGCGCCCAGCGCCTTGATATCGAGCGGCAATTTGCCGAGCGCCTGGATCGCGTCGACGTGCAGCAGGCCGCCCGCTTCATGCACGATCCGAGCTGCTTCCCTGATCGGTTGAAGAGCCCCGGTCTCGTTATTGGCGGCCATGATGGAGACCAGCGCGGCCGGGCCGGAGGCGAGCCTCGTGCGGAGATCGCCGAGATCGACGAGGCCGGAGGGCGTCACCGCAATCTTCGATATCGCATTTGCCGCAAATCGCCCGCCGGCCATGACGGAGGCATGCTCAACGGCAGATATCAGAAGCCGCTGCACGGGACTGCCTGCGGGGCCGCGAAGCCCGGGCGTCAGCGCCGACGCATTGGCTTCCGTTCCGCCCGACGTGAAGATGACGTTGCGGGGCGGCGCGCCCACAGCCACGGCGACTGCGGCGCGGGCATCTTCGACCAGCCGGCGCGCGTGCCGGCCTTCGGCATGGACAGAGGACGGGTTTCCCGAAAGCTCCCAAGCCGCCACCATTGCCGCCTTTGCCTCGGGGCGCAGCGGCGTGGTCGCATTCCAGTCGAGGTAGACCCTGTTCGTCATCAAGTACGATAATACCTTAACTCCCGGCCACAACTAAGCACCGCTCCTCGCCAATTGGCAATGTTTGAGCGCTTCGGCAACCGCCCGCGCTAACGCCTTGAGGCCGCTATCGGATGTTCAAGATGCTTGCTTTTTGCCCCTCGCCTCATGTTAGAACGCGGCCGAGTTTCACCGCGCGCCGTTCGCGCATCACCCGACGACGCAAGAACCCCCTCTCTCGCGGGGCTCGCCGAACCAATCGCTGCGAGCCGGCAAATATCGGTTGATGGTCTTTAAGGATCTCTCATGCCTGAGGTAATTTTCACCGGTCCGGCGGGCCGCCTGGAAGGCCGTTATCATCCGGCCAAGCAGAAGAACGCGCCGATCGCGATGGTGCTGCACCCCCATCCGCAGTTCCGCGGCAACATGAATCATCCGATCGTCTATCAGGTCTATTACGCCTTCGCCGCACGCGGCTTTTCCGTGCTGCGCTTCAATTTCCGCGGCGTTGGCCGCAGCCAGGGCTCGTTCGATCACGGCGCGGGCGAACTGTCGGATGCGGCTTCCGCGCTCGACTGGGCGCAGACCATCAATCCCGAAGCGCGCGCCTGCTGGGTCGCGGGCTTTTCCTTTGGCGCCTGGATCGGCATGCAGCTCCTGATGCGCCGGCCCGAGGTCGAGGGTTTCATCTCGATCGCGCCGGAACCGAACCGCTACGATTTCTCCTTCCTCGCGCCCTGCCCGTCGTCCGGCCTGATCGTGCATGGCGACAGGGACATCGTCGCGCCCGCCAAGGACGTCAACACGCTGGTCGAGAAGCTGAAGACGCAGAAGGGCATCGTGATCGACCAGCAGACCATTCCCGGCGCCAACCATTTCTTCGAGGAAAAGATGGAGCCGTTGATGGAGACGGTCACGGCCTATCTCGACATGCGGCTCGCCAACGTTCGTTAAAGCTCCATGGCCTCGTTCGTGGCATTGCTGCGCGCGGTCAATGTCGGCGGCACCGGCAAATTGCCGATGAGCGATCTGAAGGCGATGTGCGAGGAGCTCGGCTTCACGGCAGTCCGCACCTATATCGCCAGCGGCAACGTGGTGTTTGCCAGTCGCAAGTCCGAAGCCGCGGTCAAGGCCGCGCTGGAGAAGCGGCTTGCCGCCTATGCCGGCAAGGCTGTCGGTGTGCTCGTGCGCAGCGCCGCCGAGATGGCGCAGGTCTCGGCGGATAATCCGTTCCCGAAAGCCGCACCCAACCGCACCATGGCGATCTTCCTCGACGAGCCGCCGCCGAAAGACACGCTCGCCGCGGTCCGCGGCCGCAAGGACGAAGAGATCGGGCTGGGAAAGCGCGAGATCTATGTCCATTACGGCGACGGCATGGGCCAATCCAAGCTCGTTATCCCCGCGGCGAAGGCCGGAACCGCGCGCAACATGAATACAGTTGCGGTGCTGGCAAAAATGGCGGCTGAGCTCGCCTAAGCGGCGAGCTTCGCCTGAAGTTGCGAGAGATAGGACTGCCGCCGCTCAATGAAGTCGCGCAACAGCGCCGGATAGTCGGCTCCAACCGCTGACCTGACCGACGGCCGCGCCGCGAGATTTGCACGCCAGCGCTTAAGCTTCGGCTTGTCGCGCAAAATGGCGAAATCGCCGATCGCATCGAACACATCGAAATAGCGGAACACCGGGCCGAACACGGCATCGACCAGCGAGAATTTCTCGCCGTCGAACCAGGGCGAAGCGACGCGCGTTTCCAGCCGTGCAAACCGCGCCTCGAGTTGCGCCGCCTTGGCTCTGAATGCGGCTTCATCCGGCGCCGAATAGAGGCCAGCGATGTCATTCAGCACGGCCGAGCCAAATTCGATCCAGGCGCGATGCTCGGCGCGGTGCAGAGCGTTGGCGGGATGCAGCGGATTGGCCTGCGTCTCCTCCAGATATTCGAGGATGACGGCGGACTCGAAGATCGCGTGATCGCCGACCAGCAGCACCGGCGTCTTGCCGAGCGGAGAGACTCTCAGGAACCAGTCCGGCTTGTTGGCGAGATCGATGTCCACGCGCTCGAATGGCACGCCCTTTTCGGTCAGCGCGATCACCGCGCGCTGTACATAGGGACAAAGCTTGTGGCTGACGAGTTTTAGCGGCGCGGCCATCGGGCACCCCGACATTGATGCAATCGCATCCAATTACATGCAACTGCATGGACATGTCAAGGCGTCTCAATAAGGCCGCGAGATGATCCCTCCTGTCATCGGCATCGGCACGCCGGTCGTGGCGGGATAGCTGAGCGGCAACCCCTTCAGGCCGCGCGCCGCCAAGAAGCCGAAGGCCTGCGCCTCGATCGAATCGGAAGCCCAGCCCAGCGTATCGGCGGCTTCCACCGTCGCCGGCGCCAGCCGCTCGCGCAGCATCCGCAGCATGGTGAGGTTGCGCGCGCCGCCGCCGGACACGATCCAGCTCGTCGGCGGCTTGGGCAGGAGCGGCACGATCCGGCCGATCGCGGCTGCGGTGAAGGCGGTGAGCGTTGCAGCACCATCGGCCGGCGCCATGCAGCCGAGCTTGAGCGCGGCGAAATCGTTGCGGTCGAGCGACTTCGGCGGCGGCAGCGCAAAGAACGGCAGCTCCAGCGCTCGGGCGACCCAGGCTTCATCCACCTTGCCCAGCACGGCGAAGCTGCCGCCTTTGTCGAACGGTTGATTCAAGTGACGGAACATGTGATCGTCGAGCAGCGCGTTGCCGGGCCCGGTGTCGCAGGCGATCAGCGTGTCGACGCCGTCGATATAGGTGATGTTGGCGACGCCGCCGATATTGACCACCGCGATCGGCCCCTCGCGCTGCAGCGATTGCGCCAGCGCGCGGTGATAGACCGGCACGAAGGGCGCGCCCTGCCCGCCGGCGGCGACATCGGCGGCGCGGAAATCATGCATCACGGGAATATGGATGGCTTTTGCCAGCGCCGGGCCGTCGCCGATCTGCACCGTCAGCCGCCGCTCCGGCCGGTGCAGCACGGTCTGGCCGTGGAAGCCGACAATGTCGATATCGTCGAAGCTGATGCGATGTTGCGCGACAAAGGCCGCGACCGCCTCCGCATGCGCTTGCGTGACGGCCTGCTCGGCCTCGCGCAGGATGCCCGGCCGGGCGTCGCGCTGCGGCAGATGGACGGCCTCCGTCAGGGCCTGGCGCAGCAGGCCGCGCTCCCGTTCGGTATAGGGCCGGTAGCCCGATGGTCCGAAGGCGTTTATCTTCTTGCCGTCGGTTTCGATCATGGCGACGTCGACCCCGTCGAGCGAGGTCCCACTCATCAGACCGAGTGTCGTCAGCATCATTGCAGTCAGTACCCTCTCGAAACCCCGGCCTGCACGCGCTTTGCGGCAGATTTCGGGTTCCCTAAGCTTGTACCGCGCGAGCACATCTTATAATGCCACAGCGCATTGCGGCAGGTAGCCAAGGGCGGAATCCTGGAATTTGCTGCAAATACCGTAAAACAAGAATGATCAGAGTCGCCGAAAGATGACCGCTTTCAAGTCAGACTTCCTCAACGTGCTGCAGGAGCGCGGCTTCATCCATCAATGCTCGGATTTCGAGGGCCTCGACGCGCTGGCCGCGAAGGGGCAGGCAACGGCCTATGTCGGCTACGACTGCACCGCACCCTCGCTGCATATCGGCAACTTCCTGACCATGATGATGCTGTACTGGCTGCAGCAGAGCGGCAACAAGCCGATCACGCTGATGGGCGGCGGCACCACCATGGTCGGCGACCCCTCCGGCAAGGACGAGACGCGCGCGCTGCGCTCGATCGCGGAGATCGAGGCGAACAAGGAAAGCATCCGCGGGGTGTTCGACAAGGTGCTGCGCTTCGGCACCAGTGCCAGCGACGCCATCATGCTCGACAATGCGGAATGGCTGACCAAGCTGAACTGGATCGAGATGCTGCGCGATGTCGGCAAGCATTTTTCGGTCAACCGCATGCTGACCATGGACTCGGTCAAGCTCCGGCTCGAGCGCGAGCAGGAGATGAGTTTTATCGAGTTCAACTACATGGTCTGCCAGGCCTACGATTTCGTCGAGCTCGCCAGGCGCACCGGCTGCCGGCTGCAGATGGGCGGCTCCGATCAGTGGGGCAACATCATCATGGGCGTCGATCTCGGCCGCCGCATGGGCACCGACCAGCTCTATGCACTGACGACGCCGCTGCTCACCACCGCCTCCGGCGCCAAGATGGGCAAGACCGCACAGGGCGCGATCTGGCTCAATGCGGACGAGTGCTCGCCCTACGACTTCTGGCAGTACTGGCGGAACACCGAAGACGCCGACGTCGCAAGGTTCCTGAAGCTGTTCACGATCCTGCCGATGGGCGAGATCGAAAAGCTCGCGGCACTCAAGGGTGCGGAGATCAATGAGGCCAAGAAAGCGCTGGCGGATGCCGCGACCACGCTGCTGCATGGCACTGGGGCCGCGCGGCAGGCAGCGGAAACCGCGCGGCAGACCTTTGAGGAAGGGACGATCGCGGAAAATCTGCCGACGGTGGAAATTCCGCGCGGCGAATTGGAGTCTGGCCTTGGCGTGCTGACCGCGTTCGTCAAAGCGGGTCTTGTGGCGTCGAACGGTGAAGCGCGGCGCCAGATCAAGGGCGGCGGATTGCGCGTCAATGATGCCGCCGTCACCGACGAGAAGATGACCTTGTCGAAGGCTAATCTGACGGCGGAAGGCGTGATCAAATTATCGCTCGGCAAGAAGCGTCACGTGTTGCTCAAGGCTGCATAAGGCGTATTCCGGGAGTGCGCTTGCGCTTTGCCTGCAAAGCGCGCTCCCTCCCCTTCATGGATCAAACGACGCCGCGGGAGGAAACGGTAACGCAGCCGCCGAAACCGGCGCGCATGGCCTTGGGCGTGCTCGCACTGTGCTTTGCACTCTCGGTGCTCGGCCGCGGCCTCGGCGAGAGTTTCACCGTCTTCCTCAAGCCGATCTCGGAGAATTTTGGCTGGGATCGCGCCGAAGTGGTCTCGGTCTATTCGCTGACCTGGCTGGCGACCGGCCTGACCGCGCCGCTGGTCGGACGCGTATTCGACCGCTCCGGCCCGCGCGTGGTGTATTCATTCGGCATTTTCCTCCTGGGCGCGGCGTTCCTGATCGCCGCTTATGCGCAACATCTCTGGCAATTCCAGCTCACCATCGGTCTTTGCGTCGGCTTCGGCGCCGCGTTGATCGGCAACGTCCCCAATTCGATCCTGCTCGGCCGCTGGTTCGGACCGCGCCTGCCGACCGCCATGGCCGTGGTCTATTCCGCGATGGGCGGCGGCGTGCTGTTGCTGTTGCCGGCGTCGCAGATCCTGATCGATCATCTCGGCTGGCGCGGCACTTACCAGCTGTTCGGCGTGATCGTGATCGCGGTGTTGTTGCCGGTCGTGCTGTTGCCGTGGCGGCGCTTCGCCGCCGGCGCTCCGCATGTCATGAAGAAGATAGAGAACGACCTCGTGGACGAAGGCTGGACATTGCTCGGCGCCGTGCGCCATCATGCCTTCTGGGCGCTGTTCTCGACCTTTTTCTTCACGGCGGTTGCGATGTATGCGCTCTCGGCGCAGATCGTGGCCTATCTGATCGACGCCGGCTTCCCGCCCCTGCAGGCCGCGACCGCCTGGGGCTTTTCCGGCGTCGTGCTGCTGTTCGGCATGCTCGGCGTCTCGACGCTCGACGGGCTTATCGGCCGCAGGCCATCCGTGCTGATCTCCTACGCGATCTCGATCGTCGGCATCATCCTGCTCTGGCTGCTGCAGTACTATCCGAATTACTGGCTCCTGACCGGCTTCGTCGTCACCTTCGGCAGCATGATCGGCTCGCGCGGTCCGCTGATCACCGCTACCGCGATCAAGATCTTCCGCGGCGAACGCGTCGGTACGATTTTCGGCACGATCTCGATCGGCAGCGGACTGGGATCGGCGCTCGGCTCCTGGAGCGGCGGCCTGCTGCACGACTTCACCCACAGCTACAATCCGCTGATTGTGTTCTCGCTGATCAATGTCGTGCTTGGGATGCTGCCGTTCCTGGTGGTGCCGGCGCTGCGTCGCTAGAGCATCATCCGGAAAAGTGTGTAGCGGTTT
>DATMNV010000198.1:0-52240 GCA_035568535.1 Bradyrhizobium sp. | reverse complement strand
CGGTGTACCATACTGAAAACTACGGGAACAAACATTAACGTGGCGGTCGTAGCAAAGACCAGGCCACCGATCACGGCACGGCCGAGCGGCGCATTCTGCTCGCCGCCCTCGCCCAGTCCCAGCGCCATCGGCGTCATGCCGATCACCATGGCGAGAGCCGTCATCAGCACGGGGCGGAAGCGGACGAAACCAGCTTCAATCGCGGCCTGGACGGGGTCGCCGAGTTCCTCATAGCGCTCACGGGCGAAGCTGATCACCAGCACGCTGTTGGCGGTGGCGACACCCATGCACATGATGGCGCCGGTCAGCGCCGGCACCGACAATGTGGTGTGAGTCGAGAACAGCATCCAGATGATTCCCGCAAGCGCCGCCGGCAGCGCGGTGATGATCACGAACGGATCGGACCAGGACTGGAAGTTCACCACGATCAGGAGATAGATCAGTACGACAGCTGCAAGCAGGCCAAACATCAGCCCGGAGAACGCCGCGTCCATGGTCTGCACCTGGCCGAGCAGCACCACCGAGCTTCCCTTCGGCACCTCGCCCGCGGTCTCCGCGATTGCCGCCCTGACGTCGGTTGCGACCGCGCCGAGATCGCGGCCCTGTGGCGTGGCGAATATCTGGAACATCGGCTGGATGTCGTATTGCGATACCACGGCGCTGGAAACCGTGCGCGTGATGTTGGCGATGCCGCCGAGGATGGGCGGATTTGGCGTCGTGGCTGACGCGGCCGAGATCGGCAGCGCCTGGAGCGCTGCAAGCGAGTCGATCTGGAATTGCGGCGTCTGCATCACGATCGAATAGGACACGCCGTTTTCAGGGTTGAGGAAATAGGTCGGCGCGACCTGGCCGCTGCCGGCGAGATTGACGGTGAGGCTGTTGGTGACGTCGCGTTCGGTGAGACCGACATATTGCGCGCGGGTGCGGTCGACCTCGACATTGAAGGTCGGGTTGTTGGGCGATTGCTGGATGCGCGCATCCGCGATCCCTGGAATGCGCCGGATACGCGTCAGCAGCTTGTTGGCGTAGGCGTAGTTTGCATTGGCGTCGCCGCCGCGGACCTGCAGGTCGATCGGCGCCGGTGCGCCGAAATTCAGGATCTGGCTGACGATGTCGGCGGGCAGGAACGCAAAGGTCAGGCCCGGGAAAGCCTCCGGCAATTGCTCGCGCATCTCCTTCACATATTCGGCGGTGGGCCGATGGCCTTCCTTCAGCTTGATCTGGATGTCGCCATCCTGCGGGCCGATCACCCCGGTGTTGTTGTAGGTCATGTTGATGCCGGAGATCGGCATGCCGATGTTGTCGGCGAGCGTCTCGATCTCATCAGACGGGATGATCTTGCGGATCGTCTTCTGCACGTCCGCGAATTGATTCGCGGTTTCCTCAATGCGGGTGCCGACCTGGGTGCGCACATGCATCAGGATCGATCCGGTATCGACGGCGGGAAAGAAGTTGCGGCCGATATAGGGCACCAGCAGGAAGGACGCGGCGATGAAGCAGAGGAAACAGATCACGAAGACGGCGCGCGCCCGCAACGCAAGCACAAGCAAGTCTCGATAGCCGGCGCGGAGGCGCTCGAAGCGGGCTTCAAAGCCGCGCTGGAACCAGACGAGCGGGTTGCGGCTCGGCGGCGGGCCGCCCTCATGATGCTCGTGCTGGTGCAGGAGATATTTCGCCATGGTCGGCACCAGCGTGCGGGAGAGGATGAACGACCACAGCATCGCGAACATCACGGCTTCCGCCATCGGGACGAACAGGAAGCGCGAGACGCCGGTGAGGAAGAACATCGGCACGAACACGATGCAGATGCAGAGCAGCGAGACGAAGGCCGGCACCACGATCTGGTTGGCGCCGTCCATGATCGCCGCCTCGACCGGCTTGCCCTGCTCCAGGTGCCAGTTGATGTTCTCGATGGTCACCGTGCCCTCGTCGACGAGAATGCCGACGGCGAGCGCCAGGCCGCCGAGCGTCATGATGTTCAGTGTCTCGCCGACCATCCACAGCATCGTCACAGCGCCGAACACCGAGAGCGGGATCGATACCGCGATGATCAAGGTCGAGCGCCAGGAGCCGAGGAACAAGAGGATCATCAAGCTGGTCAGGAGCGCAGCGACGACGCCCTCGAAGATCACGCCGTTGATGGCGCCGCGGACGAACACCGACTGGTCGCCGATGAAATCGATCTTGAGCGCCTCGGGCAACGCGTCGCGGACGTCGATTACCTTCTGCTTGATGCCGGCGATGATATCCAGCGTCGAGGTGAAGCCGCTTTTCAGCACCATCATCAGCACGGAACGGTTGCCGTTGACATGCACGATGTTGGTCTGCGGCGGATTGCCGTCGCGGACGCTGGCGACGTCGCGGATATAGACCACGGCGCCGTTGACGGCCTTGATCGGCAGGTCGCCGAGCTCCTGTATTTTCAGCGGCGAATTGTTGAGCTGCAGATTGTACTCGAACTCGCCGATCTTCTGGGTACCGACCGGCGTGATCAGGTTCTGCGCGGCCAGCGCATTGGCGACGTCCTGGCCCGACAGCCCGCGCGATTGCAGCGCCTCGGGATTGATGTCGATCTGCACCTGGCGCTGCTTGCCGCCATAGGGATAGGGAATCGCCGCCCCCGGCACCGTGACCAGCGGCGTGCGGAGCTGGTTGATGCCGATGTCGGCGAGATTCTGTTCGGTGAGGCCCTCGCCCGACAAAGCAATCTGGATGATCGGCACGGTGGAAGCGTTGTAATTGAGGATCAAAGGCGGCGTCGCGCCGGGCGGCATCTGCTTCAGCAGCGTCTGCGAGATCGCGGTGACCTGCGCATTCGCGGTGCGGATGTCGACATTGGGCTGGAAGAAGATTTTGACGATGCCGACGCCGTTATAGGAATTGGCGACGATGTGCTCGATGTCGTTGACCGTGGTCGTCAGCGCGCGCTCGAACGGGGTGACCATGCGCCCCGACATCTGGTCCGGCGACAGGCCGGTGTACTGCCAGACCACGCCGATCACGGGAATGCGAATATCGGGGAAGATGTCGGTCGGCGTGCGCATCGCAGCCAGCGGCCCGGCGATCAGGATCAGCAGGGCCAGCACGACGAAAGTATAGGGCCGGCTCAGCGCGATGCGGACCAGTACGACCATGAATGCGGCATTCCCCAGACGCCCCAACCAACCAGCCAGTTGAGCGGATGCGTCCGCGCCCGTTTACCCGAACGCCGCGGCGCAGCCAACATCCGGCAACACGGCTTACCTTCAATTCCACGATACTCGCGCGTGACGATCCGGTGAGTGCCTACAAACAGCGGCGCGATATCGGGCAAATGCCGGAATTTCGGCCGTCTCCCGGCTATTTGGCGGCCAGCTGCATTTCCAGTGGGGCCCTGGCCCGAGCCGCCACTTTCTTATGCACCATGCTGAAAACAACCGGCACGAACATCAGCGTCGCGATGGTCGCGAAAATGAGTCCGCCGATCACGGCGCGGCCGAGCGGCGCGTTCTGCTCGCCGCCCTCGCCGAGCCCCAGCGCCATTGGCGCCATGCCGATGATCATGGCGAGCGCCGTCATCAAAACGGGGCGGAAGCGCACGAAGCCGGCATCGAGCGCGGCCATCATGGGATCGCCGAGTTCCTCATAGCGTTCGCGCGCAAAGCTGATCACCAGCACGCTGTTGGCGGTGGCGACCCCCATGCACATGATGGCCCCGGTCAGCGCCGGTACCGACAGCGTCGTCTCCGTCGTGAACAGCATCCAGACGATGCCGGCGAGCGCGGCCGGCAGCGCGGTGATGATCACGAACGGGTCGGACCAGGACTGGAAGTTGACGACGATCAGGAGGTAAATCAGAACCGCCGCGGCGAGCAGTCCGAACAACAGGCCGGAGAACGCCGAGTTCATGGTCTGCACCTGCCCGAGCAGGACCACGGTGGAACCCTTCGGCACATCCTTGGCGGTTTCCGCCAGCAGCGCGTGGACGTCGGCGGCGACCGCGCCGAGGTCGCGGCCCTGCGGGGTCGCGAAGATCTGCACCATCGACTGGATGTCGTATTGCGACACCACCGCGCTCGAGGTGGTGCGCGTGATGTTGGCGATGCCGCCCAGGATCGGGGATTGCGGATTGCCGGTCGCCGTCAGCGGCAGCGCCTGCAGCGCGCTGAGCGAATCGATCTGGTATTGCGGCGTCTGCATCACGATCGAATAGGAGACGCCATTATCGGGGTTGAGATAATAGGTCGGCGCGACCTGCGAGCTGCCGGCTAGATTCACGACCAGGCTGTTGGTGACGTCGCGTTCGGTGAGGCCGACATATTGCGCGCGGGTGCGGTCGACATCGATGTTGAAGGTCGGGTTGCTGGGAGATTGCTGAATACGCGCATCGGCAATACCGGGAATGCGGCGGATGCGGCTGAGCAGGTTGCTGGCGTAAGCGAAATTTGCGTCCAGATTGGCGCCGCGGACCTGCAGGTCGATCGGCGCCGGCGCGCCGAAGTTCAGGATCTGGCTGACGATGTCAGCGGGCAGGAAGGCGAAGGTCATGCCCGGAAACGCCTTCGGCAACTGCTCGCGCATGAGCTTGACATATTCGGCCGTCGGCCGGTGGCCTTCGCGCAGCTTGATCTGGATGTCGCCGTCCGCCGGACCGATCACGCCGGTGTTGTTGTAGGTCATGTTGATGCCGGAGATCGGCATGCCGATGTTGTCGGTCAGCGTCTCGATCTCGCCCTGCGGGATGATCTTGCGGATCACCTTTTGCACGTCGGCGAACTGGTTGGCGCTTTCCTCGACCCGGGTGCCGACCTGGGTGCGGACATGGAGGAGAATGTTGCCGGCATCGACCGAAGGAAAGAAGTTGCGGCCGAGGAACGGCACCAGCAGGAACGATACCGCGACAAAACAGAGGAAGCCGGTAACGAACACCTTGCGGTGGCCGAGCGCGAGCAACAAGAGATCGTGATAGCCTTGGCGCAGCCGTTCGAACCTCGTCTCGAAGCCACGCTGGAACTTGACCAGCGGATTGCGCGTGAGCGGCCGTTCATCACCCTCGTGATGGGTGTGCGGCTTCAACAGATAGTTCGCCATGGTCGGCACCAGCGTGCGCGACAGGATGAACGACCACATCATCGCGAACATCACCGCTTCCGCCATAGGGACGAACAGGAAGCGCGCGACGCCGGTGAGGAAGAACATCGGCACGAACACGATGCAGATGCAGAGCAGCGAGACGAAGGCCGGCGTGACGATCTGCTGGGCGCCGTCGAGGATCGCCTGCGTGACCGGCTTGCCCTGCTCGAGATGGTAGTTGATGTTCTCGATGGTCACCGTGGCGTCGTCGACGAGGATGCCGACGGCGAGCGCCAGACCGCCAAGCGTCATGATATTGAGCGTCTCGCCGATCGCCGACAGCATGATGATGGCGCCCAGGATCGAGAGCGGAATCGAGACCGCGATGATCACGGTCGAGCGCCAGCTTCCCAGGAACAACAGGATCATCAGGCTGGTGAGACAGGCCGCGATCACGCCCTCATTGGCGACGCCGCTGATCGCGCCGCGCACGAACACCGACTGGTCGCCGACGAAATTGATCTTGAGCGCCTCGGGCAGCGCGTCGCGGACCTCGACCACCTTCTGCTTGATGCCGGCGATGATATCGAGCGTCGAGGTCGCGCCGGCTTTCAGCACCATCATCAACACCGAACGGTTGCCATCGACATGGACGATGTTGGTCTGCGGCGGGTTGCCGTCGCGCACGCTGGCGACGTCGCGGATATAGACCATGGCGCCGTTGACGGTCTTGATCGGGAGGTTGCCGAGGTCCTCGATCCGGAGCGGCGAGTTGTTGAGCTGGATATTGTACTCGAACTGGCCGATCTTTTGCGTCCCGACCGGCGTGATCAGGTTCTGCGCTGCGAGCGTGTTGGCGACGTCCTGCCCGGACAGGCCGCGCGCCTGCAACGCGGTCGAATTGAGGTCGATCTGGATCTGGCGCTGCTTGCCGCCATAGGGATAGGGAATCGCGGCGCCCGGCACCGTGATCAGCGGCGTGCGCAGCTGGTTGATGCCGATGTCGGCGAGGTTCTGCTCCGTGAGCCCCTCGCCTGACAGCGCCACCTGGATGATCGGCACCGTCGAGGCGTTGTAGTTGAGGATCAGCGGCGGCGTCGAGCCGGGCGGCAGCTGCTTCAGCAGCGTCTGCGAGATCGCCGTCACCTGGGCGTTGGCGGTGCGGATATCGACATTCGGCTGGAAGAAGATTTTGACGATGCCAAAGCCGTTATAGGAGTTGGCGACGATGTGCTCGATGTCGTTGACCGTGGTCGTCAGCGAGCGCTCGAACGGTGTCGTGATACGCCCGCTCATCTGGTCCGGCGGCAGGCCGGTGTACTGCCAGACCACGCCGATCACGGGGATTCGGATGTCGGGGAAGATGTCGGTCGGCGTGCGCAGCGCAGCAAGCGGTCCGAGCAGCAGCAGCAGAAGCGCGAGCACGACGAAAGTATAGGGCCGGCTCAGCGCGATGCGGACCAGTGCGATCATGGAAGGCGCGTTTCCCCGTGATGCTGAATGGGAACTCGCCGCAAGGCCTCATTCCAAATCAGTCATCCGTGATGTTTACCTCAACCTCAGGCATCTAGCTAACATCGGAGCGCAACGCCCTCCTCCACTTCCGCAATAGCTCACGGGCCGCGACGGCTTTCGCCGCCACGGCCGTATCGTTTTCGGACGTGTCGCCTCAGGCCGCGCGCACGCTGGCGAGGAATTTTGACACCTCGGTCTTGAGCCGGCCGGAGTCGCCCGACAAGGTCTGGGCGGCGACCAGCATCTGCGAGGAGGCCGAACCGGTCTCGGTTGCGCCGCGCTGCACGTCGGTGATGTTGGACGAGACCTGTTGGGTGCCCTGGGCGGCCTGCTGGACGTTGCGGGAGATTTCCTGGGTCGCCGCCCCCTGCTCTTCCACCGCCGCGGCAATGGTCGAGGCGATTTCGGACAGCTTCTCGATCGTGCCCGAGATTTCCTTGATGGCGTTGACGGAGTCCTGGGTCGCGGCCTGGATGCCGTTGATCTGCGTGCCGATCTCGCCGGTGGCCTTTGCCGTCTGCTCGGCCAGCGCCTTCACTTCGGAGGCGACCACCGCAAAGCCGCGGCCGGCTTCGCCGGCGCGCGCGGCCTCGATGGTGGCGTTGAGCGCGAGCAGATTGGTCTGGCCGGCAATCGTGTTGATCAGCTCGACGACGTCGCCGATGCGGGTCGCAGCCTTCGACAGCTCGCTGACGCGCTCGGTCGTGCCGCGCGTCTGGCCGACGGCATCGCTCGCCATCCGCGCCGATTCCTGCACCTGGCGGCTGATCTCGTTCACCGACGACGACAGCTCTTCGGTGGCGGAGGCGACCGACTGGACGTTGGTGGAGGCTTCCTCGGAGGCGGAAGCGACCGTCGTGGACAATTCCTGCGAACGCTTGGCCGTCGTCGACAGCGTGCCGGCGGAAGCCTCGAGCTGCGTCGAGGCGGACGAGACGTTGTTGACGATCTCGCCGATCATCTGCTCGAACTCGCGGGTGATGCTGTCGACCCGGCGGCCGCGCTCGATCTTGGCTTCGGCGTCCTTTGCCGCGGCCTCGTCGGCGGCCTTCTTGGCGATCAGCGCTTCCTTGAATATCTGCAAGGCGTCCGCCATCATGCCGATCTCGGTCTTTTCACCCCGGTGCGGGATTTCGACCGAGAGGTCGCCCTGGCCGAGCGCCTGCATCGGCTTCACGATCGAGGCAATGCCGTTGGAAACGTCGCGCACCAGGTAGAAGCTGACGGCGATGCCGGCGATCACGGCCGCGCCGAGGATCAGGGCGAGCGTCATCAAGGCCGAGCTGTAATTGGCGGCCGCGTCGTCCTTGGCCTTGTCGGCGCCGGCGTTGTTGAGGTCGATGTCCTTCTTCAGGGTGTTGTCGGAGTCGATACCGATCTTGTTGACCGTTTTGGTATTGAGCTCATGCGCGTCGTGCGCAAGCTTGCCGGCATCCTTGCGGGACAGCGCCATGACCTCCTGGGTACCTTTCCTGTATTCATCCCAGGTCTTGGACCACTCGCTGTAGAGCGCGCGTTCTTCCGGGGAGGTGACCAGCGGCTCATATTGCCGGCGAATCTGGGTGTTGCTCTCGACCACAGTCGCCAGGATCTTTTCGGCGGCTTCCTTTTCCTCGGCGGTCTCGCCCAGCATGTGCTCGCGGATCACGTTACGGTAGGTGATCACGCCGGCGCGCAACTCGCCGAGCACGCGGACGCTTGGCAGCCAGTTGGTGGCGATATCTACCGTGTTCGCGTTGATCGCCCGCATATTGTAGACCGCGAGCAGGCCCATGCCGGCCATGGCGACGAGGAGAAGCGCCACGACGGAGGTGATCTTGGCGCGGATCGAGAGTTTGGAGAGCATAGCAAGCGATCTCTTCTTTTTGAGCGCGAATGGGCGCTGTCTGACGGGCCGGCACGGAAGTAGCGGTTTGCATCAAAAACGAATCAACCTACGGGCGCGTTAACGCCGCGGCTCCATGGGAGTACGGGCCTGAAAAAATGCATGGGAAATGAGATTCGCCCCGCGCTCAGCGCATGAGTCCGAGAGCGTCCGAGAAGAACTCAGGCCCGCCGAAATTGCCTGATTTCAAGGCAAGCAACATGGCGCCTTCCCTGGCGCCGACGGCGCGCAGCACCGGAACGCCGGCCGCGATTTCTACCCCAACGAGAAAACCGGGTATCTGCAAGCGATCAACGACCGCGCCGGAGGTCTCGCCGCCGGCAACCACGAGCCTGTGCACGCCGGATTGCACGAGCCCTTCGGCGATGTCGGCCATCGCCTGCTCGATGGCATGGCCCGCGGCGTCGCGGCCGTGACGCGCCTGGAGGGCGACGACCTCGTCGGGGGTCGAGCTCGAGGCGATCAGGACCGGCCCGTTGCCGAGCCGCTCGCGCGCCCAGGCCAGCGCGCGGCGGCCTTCATCCTTGCCCCTAACGACTTGATCCGGATCGAGATGAAGCACCGGCATGACCTTCTCGGCGCTCGCGATTTGCCCGAGCGTCGCCTGCGAGCAGCTGCCGGCCAGGCACGCGGCCGGCCCGCCGATCGGGACTTCAGAGGCAACCGCCTTGCCGCCGCTTGCGGAGGTGAGCGCCCGCGCCAGCCCGAGCCCGATGCCGGAAGCGCCGACCGAGACCTTTTGCTCGCGCGCCACCGCGCCGATGGTCTCCAGGTCCCGGTCGAACACGGCGTCGATGATGGCGGCGCCCATGCCTTGAGCCGCGAGATCGGCGAGCCGCTTGCGCACCGCATCGGTGCCCCGCGTCACCGTGGCGAGGTCGACCAGGCCGATCTTGGTATGGCTCTGGCGCGCCAGCACGCGCACCAGGTTGGAATCGTGCATCGGATTGAGCGGGTGATCCTTCAGCGGGCTCTCGTTCAGCGGCACCGAGCCTACAAAGAGATTACCCTGATAGACGGTGCGGCCGGTCTCCGGAAAAGCCGGCGTCACCAGCACGATCTTGTCGCCGGAATCCTCGCGCAGCGCGTCCATGACCGGGCCGATATTGCCCTTGTCGGTGGAATCGAAGGTCGAGCAGATCTTGAACAAGACGTGGTCAGCGCCGCGGCCACGCAGCCATTTCTCCGCCGCGCGCGAGCGTTCGACCGCGATGCCGGCCTCGATCGAGCGGCTCTTGAGCGACACCACCACCGCGTCGATCTCTGGCAGCGCGAGGTCGTCGGCAGGCACGCCGATGGTCTGCACGGTCCGCAAGCCCGCGCGGGTCAGCGTGTTCGCAAGGTCGGAGGCGCCGGTATAGTCGTCGGCGATGCAGCCGAGTTTTAGCGTCACGGTTTTGCTCCGGCATATTGCTTGAACCAGCCGAGACCATCGGTGGTCTTGCCGCGCGGATTGTATTCGCAGCCGACAAAGCCCTTGTAGCCGAGCCGGTCGAGCTCGGCGAACAGATAAGGGTAGTTCAGCTCTTCGCCGTCGGGCTCGTTGCGCGAGGGAATGCTGGCGATCTGGATGTGGCCGATGACAGGCATCATCTCGCGCAGATGGATGGTGACGTCGCCATGGATGATCTGGCAGTGATAGATGTCGAACTGCAGCTTCAGGTTCGGGATTTTCAGCTCGTTGATCAGATCGTAGGCGAAGTTGAAGTTGTTGAGGAAGTAGCCAGGCACATTGCGCGGATTGATCGGCTCGATCACGACATCGAGCCCATGCGGCGCAAAGAACTCGGCCGCCCAGGCGACCGACTTGTAGAAGGCTTCCACGGCCTTACGGTCGCCGCGCTCGGCAATCCCCGCCATCAGATGCAGCCGCTTGACGCCGGTCGCCTGCGCGTAAGGCAGCGCGGTGTGCAGGCTCTGCTGCAGATCGCCAAAGCGCGCCGGCAGCGCCGCAAAGCCTTTTTCGCCCGCGGCCCAGTCGCCGGGCGGCAGGTTGAACAGCGCTTGCGTCAGGCCGGCTCGACGCAGGCGGTCGCCGACTTCCTTGGCCGGGAATTCGTAGGGAAACAAAAACTCCACCGCGGTGAAGCCGGCTTTGGCCGCGGCGTCGAAGCGGTCGAGGAACGGCACCTCGGTGAACATCATCGAGAGATTGGCGGCGAAACGGGGCATCGAGAGTCCTCTTTATTTTACTTCGGCTCGCCCGGGAGCTGCGTGCCGCTGATCCGCGCGTAGAGGCGTGCGACGGACGCATCGTCGTCGCGGCCCATCCCGGAGCCGGCAGCCGCCAGGAACATCTGCAACGCGGCGGCAGCCACTGGCGCCGGAAACCGCGCCGAGCGCGCCATGTCCTGCACGATACCGAGATCCTTCACAAAAATCTCCACCGCGCTGCGCGGCTTGTAGTCGCCCTCGAGCACCTGCTTCATGCGGTTCTCGAACATCCAGGAATTGCCGGCGGACGCGGTGATCACATCATAGACTTTGCGCAGGTCGAGGCCCTGCCGCGCGGCGAACGCCATCGCCTCGGACGCGGCAACGATGTGGACGCCTGCCAGCAGCTGGTTGACCATCTTGAACGCGGCGCCTAGGCCCGGCGCATCACCGAGCTCGTAGAGCTTTGCCGCCATCGCATCGAGCGCGGGCCGCGCCTTGGCGAAGGCGGCGGCGCTGCCGGAGGCGAGGATGGTCAGCTCGCCCTGGGCTGCGCGCTGCGCGCCGCCGGAAATCGGCGCATCCAGATAATGCCGGCCTGTGGCTTCCAGCTCCTTGGCAAGTTTTCGCGCGACATCCGGGTCCATGGTCGCGGAGGAAACGAAGACCGCCTCCTTGGCCAGGGTCTCGGCGACGCCGTCCTTGCCGAACAGGATGCTCTCGGTCTGCGCCGCGTTGAGAACCACGCTGATGACAATGCCGGCGCCCTTGGCCGCTTCCGCCGGCGTTTTCGCGCCCTTGCCGCCGTCCTTGACGAAGCGCGCGACGCTGTCGGCCGCGACATCGCAGCCGGTGACATCGAAGCCGGCGCGCTTGAGCGAAGTGGCCATGCCAAAGCCCATCGAGCCCAGCCCGATCACGGCGACGGGCGGTTTTGCTGTTTCGGCCATGCGGCGTTCCCTTCTGTTTCTTCTCGGCTTTGCCCTTGCCTATCACGGCTTGGCCGCGCTGCCAAAGCGTGAGACAACGACAAAACGGGAAGATGGCAGGAAACTGATATTGAGCGAAACAAGGCTGCGCGAGGAGATCTGCCGCTTCGGCCGCTCGCTGTTCGAGCGCGGGCTGACGCCGGGCTCATCAGGCAATATCAGCGTCAGGCTAGAAGATGGCGGCTGGCTGGTGACGCCGACCAACGCCTCGCTCGGGTTCCTCGATCCCGCCAAACTGTCGCGGCTCTCGGCGGATGGCAAGCTCGTCTCCGGCGACGCGCCCACCAAGGAAGTGCCGCTGCACAGCGCGCTGTATCAGACGCGCGAGGTGGCGCGCGCGGTGGTGCATCTGCATTCCACCCATTCGGTCGCGCTCTCGATGCTGCCGGAGATCGACCCGCGCGCGGCGCTGCCGCCGATGACCGCCTATTACCTGATGAAATGCGGCGCGACCGCGCTCGTGCCCTATTACCGGCCGGGCGATCCCGCTGTTGCCGATGCGATCAAGGGGCTGGCCGGGAAATATTCCTCCGTGCTGCTCGCCAATCACGGGCCCGTGGTGTCGGGCGACACGCTGGAAGCGGCGGTGTTCGCGACGGAGGAACTGGAGGAGACGGCCAAGCTCTATCTGCTCCTGCGCGGGCTGAACCCGCGCTATCTCTCGCCGGAGCAGATCGCGGATTTGGTCAAGACGTTCGGACTGACGCTGCCGGAGCACGGGCACGATTGAATGGTGACGTCATTCCGGGGCGATGCAAAGCATCGAACCATGGTGCGCAATCGCGCACCTGAGAATCTCGAGATTCCGGGTCTGGTTCTTCGGATCATCCCGGAATGACGGTGCAAGTCACAGCACCGCCAGCTGCTTGTTCTGCAGATCGGTGACCAGCATCAGGCCGGGCGCATGCGTGATCGCGAACGGGATTTTGGCCGCCGCGATGACCGATTGCGGGGTGACGCCACAGGCCCAGAACACCGGGATTTCGTCGGCCCCGACCGGCACGGGATCGCCATAGTCGGGCTTGGAAATCTCGGCAATCCCGATCGAATGCGGATGGCCGAGATGCACCGGCGCGCCGTGCACGCTGGGGAAACGCGAGGTGATCTGCACCGCGCGGATCGCATCCGCTGGCTTGAACGGACGCATCGAAACTACCATCGGGCCGGCGAACGGTCCGGCCGGCTGGCACTGGATATTGGTGCGGTACATCGGCACGCGTACCTTGTGCTCGATGTGGCGGATCGGCAGGCCGTCCGCCATCAGGGCTTCCTCGAACGAGAACGAGCAGCCGAGCACGAAGGCGACGAGATCGTCGCGCCAATGCGCCATGATGTCGGTCGGTTCGTCGGCCACTTCGCCGTCGCGCCAGACGCGGTAGCGCGGCACGTCGGTGCGGATGTCGAGGTCGATCCCGAGCGCCGGAATCTTGGGATTGCCGACGTCGGACATGCCGATGATCGGGCACGGTTTGGGGTTGAGCTGGCAGAAGCGGTGGAAGGCGGAGGCGAATTTTTCCGGCAGGATCGCGAGATTGCCCTGCACATAGCCATTGGCGACGCCCGCCGTGGTCGACGCCATGCCGTTGCGGCAGTCAAGGCGCGCCTGATGGCTCGGCAGGATCGGCGTCTCGGAAAGACCGCCCTGCTTCTTCCGGGTCAAACCGATATTCATCAATAGCGCTCCGTGCCTCGACATGTCATGCACGATGATTCTACCATGCCGTCCCGCCAGCAGCCTACGCAATTCCGGAAGCCTGAATGACCAAAATCGCATCCAACCTGCAGATCGACTCCGCCCGCCTCTGGGGCACCATCCATGAAACCGCGAAATTCGGCGCCACGCCGAAGGGCGGTGTCCGCCGGCTGACGCTCTCAGCCGAAGACAAGCAGGTGCGCGACTGGTTCCGCAAGGCATGCGAGGCGGCGGGGTTGGAAGTGCGTGTCGACGCGCTCGGCTCGATGTTCGGCGTCCGCAAGGGCCGCGACATGTCCAAGCCGCCGGTCGGCCTCGGCTCACATCTCGATACGCAGCCGACCGGCGGCAAATATGACGGCGTGCTCGGCACGCTGGCCGCGCTCGAAGTGGTGCGTACGTTGAACGACGCCGGCATCGAGACCGAAGTCCCGCTCTGCATCTGCAACTGGACCAACGAGGAAGGCTCGCGCTTTGCACCGGCGACCATGGCGTCCGCCGCCTATGCCGGCGAATATACCACCGAGAATATTTTGAGGCGCAAGGATGCGACCGGCGTCACCGTTGGCGACGCGCTCGACGGCATCGGCTATCGCGGCAGCGAACCGGTGGGCCAACGCAAATTCAGCGCCTTTGTCGAATTGCATATCGAGCAGGGCCCGCTGCTCGAGGCACAGAACAAGACCATCGGCGTGGTCGATCGCGGCCAGGGCATCATCTGGTATGACGGCAAGATCACGGGCTTCGAGAGCCATGCCGGCACAACGCCGATGCCGCTGCGGAGGGACGCGCTGGCGACGCTCTCGGAAATTGTGCTCGCGGTCGAACGCATCGCCAGGAAACATGGCCCGAATGCGGTCGGCACCGTTGGAGAGGCCGTGATCGCGGCACCCTCGCGCAACGTCATTCCCGGCGAGATCGCCTTCACCGTCGATGTGCGTAGCCCCGAGTCCAAAACGCTCGACGCAATCGACAGGGAATTGCGCGAGGCGATCGCGGAGATCGCGCCGCGGCGGAAGGCGGCGGTCGATCTTGCGGCTATCTGGCGCAAGGAGCCGACCGTGTTCGATGCAAAGCTGGTCGATGCAGTCGAGAGCTCCGCAAAAATGCTGGGCTACAGCCATCGCCGCATCACCTCGGGCGCCGGCCACGACGCATGCAATCTCGCGACCGTTGTACCGACCGCCATGGTGTTCGTGCCCTGCAAGGACGGCGTCAGCCACAACGAACTGGAAGACGCGACGCAACTCGACTGCGCCGCCGGCGCCAATGTGCTGATGCACACCGTGCTGGCGCTCGCCGGCGTCGCGTCCTGACAACAGGAATAAAAGGAGGTTCTGGTGCGCGGAGTTTTTGTCGACGCCAACGATTCACTGGCCGAGATCTTTGAGCGGCAGCGCAAGACTGGCGATCCAGATATGAAGGTGCAGCTCGACCCCGACATCAAGGCCGACGCCTGGCCGGCGATTCTCGGCGGCGCCGAGATCGGCATTGTCGATCACACGCCGCTGCCGACGGATGTCGCGAGGAAATGCGCCGGGCTGAAGCATGTGGTGTTCCTCGGCACCGGCGCGCGCAGCTACATGAACCCGGAAGAGCTTGGCGAGCTCGGCATCGAGGTACACCTGATCAAGGGCTATGGCGACACTGCGGTCGCCGAATGCGCCATCGCGCTGATGTGGGAAGCCGCGCGCGGCATCGGCCGGATGGACCGCGAGATGCGCGCCGGCAACTGGCTGCGCGAGGATGCGATGCAGCTCACCGGCAAGACGCTCGGCCTGATCGGCTTCGGCGGCATCGCCGCCGAAGTTGCCCGCATTGCGTTGGGCAGCGGCATGAAGGTGATCGCCTGGAACCGGTCACCGAAGACGTATCCGGGTGTCAAGTTCGTCGGCCTCGAAAGGCTACTCGCGGACAGCCAAGTGGTTTCGATCCACTTGCTACTGAACGATGAAACGCGTGGCCTCCTGTCGCGCGAAAAAATCGCGGGCATGAAGGAAGGCGTGATCCTGATCAACACCGCGCGCGGCGCCATCGTCGATGAGGCCGCGATGGTCGAAGCGCTGGAGTCCGGCCACATCCGCCATGCCGGGCTCGACGTCTTCAACGTCGAGCCGATGCCGAAGGACCATCCGCTGACGAAGATTTCCAACGTCACGCTGTCGGCGCATTCGGCCTTCCGCACGCCCGAGGCGAGCGAGAACCTGATCCATGCGGCATGGGAGCACTGCCGGAGGATTGTGAAGGGATGATCTTCCCTTCTCCCCTTGTGGGAGAAGGTGGCCATAGGCGGCCTCCGGCCGCCGTTCCTTAAAACGCCGATGCTTTGCATCGGCTATGCGCAGTCCGCGACGGATGAGGGGTCTGTCTCCGCGGATAGAGAGCCCTCACCCGCGCTCGCGTTGCGAGCGCACCCTCTCCCACAAGAGGTCTCCGAACACCCGTCCACCTTGTCCCCAGTCTGAACACCCACAAGG
This sequence comes from Bradyrhizobium sp., assembly GCA_035568535.1. Lineage (GTDB taxonomy): Bacteria > Pseudomonadota > Alphaproteobacteria > Rhizobiales > Xanthobacteraceae > Bradyrhizobium. The sequence goes on along the minus strand of DATMNV010000198.1, from coordinate 36,475 downwards.
GGAGAGGGTAAGGAGAACTACTCCACCATCTCCGCGACCGCCTTGCCGCAGGCCGTCGTGTCGGCATTGCCGCCGAGGTCGCGGGTGCGCAGCGTGCGTTCGGCAAGCGTGCGCTCGATCGCCCCGACGATCGCGTCCGCGGCCTGCTTCTCGCCGAGATGCTCGAACATCATCGCGCCCGACCAGATCATGCCGATCGGGTTGGCGATGCCGTGCCCCGCGATATCGGGCGCCGAGCCGTGTACCGGCTCGAACACGCTCGGGAAATCGCCTGCCGGATTAATGTTGCCCGAGGGCGCAATCCCGATGGTGCCGGTGCAGGCCGGGCCGAGGTCCGACAAAATGTCCCCGAACAGGTTCGAGCCGACCACGACATCGAACCAGTCGGGATGCAGCACGAAGTTCGCCGTCAGAATATCGATGTGGTATTTGTCCCACTTCACCTTCGGAAACTTCTTTGCCATCGCCTCCACGCGCTCGTCCCAATAGGGCATGGTGATGGAGATGCCGTTCGACTTGGTCGCCGAGGTCAGATGCTTCTTCGGCCGCGACTGCGCCAGCTCAAACGCGAACTTCAGGATACGGTCGACGCCGGTCCGGGTCATGACTGTCTGCTGGGTGACGAATTCGCGATCGGTGTCCGGAAACATCCGCCCGCCGACGGAGGAATATTCGCCTTCGGTGTTCTCGCGCACCACCCAGAAATCGATGTCGCCCGGCTTGCGGTTCGCCAGCGGCGATGGCACGCCGGGCATCAGCCGCACCGGCCGCAAATTCACATACTGGTCGAACTCCCGCCGGAATTTTATAAGCGAGCCCCACAGGGAAATGTGATCCGGGATCTTCGCGGGCCAGCCTACCGCACCGAAATAGATCGCATCATGCTTGCCGATCTTCTCCTTCCAGTCGTCCGGCATCATCTGGCCGTGCTTCTCGTAATAATCGCAGGAGGCGAAATCGAAATGGTCGAAATGCACGGCAACGCCATGCTTTTTCGCGGCGGCCTCGATGACGCGCAGGCCCTCCGGCATCACTTCCTTGCCGATCCCGTCGCCGGGAATGACCGCGATCCGGTAGGTTTTCTTGGGGCTGCTCATCGAGAACTTCCTTGTGATCTGACCTGCGTTTTAGGCGCTTGTGGGATGGCCCTGCAATGGACCAAACTGCCATTGAGATCAACGCTGCAGTGCAATGTTGACTGCCCCCCCAAGATACCTCCCGCCCAATCCTTCCCGCCCCCTCTTTTCCAGCAAGCGAGTATCCCCATGGACCTGCATCTGCGCGGCAAGCGCGTTCTCATCACCGGCGCCTCCAAGGGTATCGGCGCGGCCGCCGCCGAAGCCTTTGCCGAGGAAGGCTGTCACCTGCGCCTCGCCGCCCGCAGCGGCGACCAGTTGAAGGCGCTGACCGACAGGCTGCGCTCACAGCATCAGATCGACGCGTCCGGCCATGTCGTCGATCTGCGCAAACCCGAAGACATCCAGAAGCTGGTCAAGGACGCCGCCGACATCGACATCCTTGTCAACAATGCCGGCGACATCCCCGGCGGCGCGATCGACAAGATCGACGAGCCGACCTGGCGCCATGCCTGGGAACTGAAAGTGTTCGGCTATATCAACCTCACCCGCGCCATCTATGCGCAGATGAAGGCGCGCGGCGGCGGCGTGATCGTCAACGACATTGGTGCTGCCGGCGAAAAATTCGACGCTAACTACATCTGTGGCAGCGCCGGCAATGCCGCGCTGATGGCGTTCACCCGTGCGCTCGGGGGCAAAAGCCTCGCCGACAATATCCGCGTGGTCGGCATCAATCCGGGCCCGGTCGGCACCGACCGCCATGTAACGCTCTTGAAGACCCGCGCCAAACATCAGTTCGGCGATGAGAACCGCTACAAGGAATTCCAGAAGGGCCTGCCGCTCGGCCGTCCCGCGCACGCGCGCGAGATCGGCGATCTCATGGCGTTCCTCGCCTCCGACCGCTCCGGCTATACCTCGGGCGTGATCTTCACCGTCGACGGCGGCATCGCCGCGGGCTGGGGTTAGCCATGTCCGCCCGCCTTGCCCCCTCGCGTCGCGGCTTCCTCAAAACGGTGGCCGCGGCGGGCGTCGCGGCTGGGCAAGCATGGCCTGCGATTGCGCAGGAAAAGGGCGGGGGCGACGTGCTTGCCGAAAGGCTGGCCCGTTATGCCGCGAATTTGAAATACGAGGACCTTCCCGACGACGTGATCCGTCTCGCCAAACGCACGATCCTCGACACCATCGGCTGCGCCTTCGGCGGCTATGATGCCGGACCGAGCAAAATCGCGATCAAGCTTGCGGGCGATGTCAGCGCAAAACAGCCCGCGACCGTGCTGATCAGCGGCGTCAAGACGTCGCCCGATCTCGCCACCTTCGCCAACGGCGTGATGATCCGGTATCTCGATTTCAACGACGCCTTTGTCAGCCTCACCCATGGCGCCGGCCATCCCAGCGACACCATTGCGGCCTTGCTGAGCTCGGGCGAACTGAACTCCCGCAGCGGCCGCGATCTCATCACCGCGACGGTGCTGTCTTACGAAGTGTTCTGCAAGATCGCCGACGTCTTCGACTATCTCGGCAACGGCATCGATCATTCCACCATCACCGGCATGGCGGCGGTGGTCGGCGCCGGCCGGCTGATGGGACTGACGGAAGAGCAGATGGTGCAGGCGATCGGCATCACCGTCGGCGGCAACACCGCGACGCGCCAGGGCCGCTCGGATGCGCTGTCGAACTGGAAGGCGTTCGCGGCGGCCGATGCCTGCCGCAAGGCGATGTTCTCCATCGAGCTCGCGCAGAACGGCATGACCGGCCCCGGCAAGGTGTTCGAGGGCTCCTACGGCTTCTTCAAGGTGATGGGCAAGAAGCCGGTCGAAACCCCACAGCTCGGCGAGCCCCTCGGCATCCGCCGTGCCTTCACCAAGCGTTTCCCGCTCGGGCAATTCTCGCAGACCGTGGCGCAGGCCGCGGTCGAGGCGCGACCGTTCGTCAAGACCGCGGACGACATCGCCGAGGTCAACATCCGCGTCTCGCATTCCGCGATCAAGATCATGGCCGACAGCCCCGAAAAGTGGAAACCGCAGACGCACGAAACGGCCGACCACAGCATCCCCTATGCGGCGGGGCTCGTGCTGATGTACGGCAACATCGCGCCGGAATATTACGAAGACCCCTATCTGCACGATTCGCGCCTGCTCGATCTCGTCAGCCGCATAAAAGTCCTGCCGTCGGAGGAAGCCGACCGCACCGAGAACGAGTTCAATCTGTGCGAACTGGAAGTCGTGCTGAAATCAGGCGCGCGCAAGACGACCCGGGTCGAATATCACCGCGGCCATTTCAAGAACCCGATGACGGATGCGGAGATGGAGGAGAAATTTTCGCTGATGGCCAAGAAGCACATGCCCGCTGACCGTGTCGACAAGCTGCTTGGCATCCTCCGGGGGATCGAGAACGAGCCGAAGGTGAGTAATCTGATCGCGGCGACGGTGGCTTAATGATTGCTCCGTCGTCATTGCGAGGAGCGAAGCGACGAAGCAATCCATTCTTTCCCCGCATGGCGACATGGATTGCTTCGCTTCGCTCGCAATGACGGCTAAGCGGTCCGCTCGAACAATTGCCGGATCAGCGTGGTGATGCGGCCGGTGGGCGCCATTTCCTTCATGATGGTGAAGTGATCGGCGTCGGGAATTTCTTCGTAAGTCACGGGCAAACCGTAACGCGCGCGATGGCCGGCGAAGTCGGCGGTCTGCTTACGCAACAGCGGCAGCTCGGCGGAGCCGACCACCAGCGACAATGGTTTTGCCGGCCCACCAGCCTGCATCATCGGCGAATTGCGGCGCGAGGCGGCTTCGTCGAGTCCGAGCTTGACGTTGAGATAGGAATGGCGGATCGGCTCCAGGTCATAGATGCCTGATATTGCCATGCCCGCCCTCACCTTCGGATGCCGCAGCACCATCGCGGTCAGATGCCCGCCGGCCGACCAGCCGGAGACCACAATGCCCTTGCCGTCGCCGCCAAGTGCCGGCAGTTGCGCCGTCAGAAAATCGATGCCGGCATGGATTTCCGCCACGATCTGGTCGAGCGTCGCATCCGGCGCCAGCGTGTAGCCGGCCAGGGCGACATTGATGCCGTGCGCCATTGCGCCTTCGGCAAACAGCGCGAAGGTCTCCTTCGCGCGGCTCTGCCAATAGCCGCCGTGAATGAACAGCAGCGTCGGGCCGCCGCCGGCAGCTTTGAGAACGTCGATGCGGTTGCGCTCGCGCGGGCCATAGCGGAGATCGAGGTGATCGGCGAAACGCTTGCGCAACTCGGCCGAGCGTGCGTCCCAGCCCGCGATGATCTCCGCGCTGCCGGCCACCGCCTCGCCATTGTTGAGGCCGCGGTCGAGCTCTTGGCGGCTGAGCTTGCGCCAATCGGGCGCGTCCGAAGGTGTCATTCCCTGTCTCCTGACTTGCGTTGCCAGCTTGCCCGAAAATGTTCTACAGGACTACCAAGAAGCGGGAGAAGCGAAATTGGCTGATCAGGGACTGGTGCGGGAGACCGCCAACGCGATCGTCGGCAAACTGAGGCAAGGCGAGGTCACGCCGCTCGAGCTGCTCGACGTGCTGGAAAAGCGCATCGCGGAGGTCGATGGCAAAGTCAACGCACTGCCGACGCTCTGCTTCGATCGCGCCAGAGAGCATGCAAAAGCCCTGATGCAGAAGAAGCCGGACGAGCGCGGCCTGCTCGCAGGGCTGCCGATCCCGATCAAGGACCTGTTCAACGTCAAGGGCACGCTGAACACCCAGGGCTCGCCGATCTTCAAGGACAGCATCTCGGCGAAGTCGGACATTGTCGTGGAAAATCTCGAAGGCAATGGCGGCGTGGTCTACGCCAAATCCAACACGCCGGAATTCGGCGCCGGCGCCAACACCTTCAACGAGGTGTTCGGCGCGACGCTCAATCCCTGGGACACGTCCAAAAGCGCGGCCGGCTCTTCGGGCGGCGCCGCGGTCGCACTTGCCACCGGCATGGCCTGGCTCGCGCACGGCACCGACATGGGCGGCTCCCTGCGCAACCCCGCGAGCTTCTGCGGCGTGGTCGGCATGCGCCCGAGCATCGGACGCGTGGCGCACACGCTGAGCGGGACCATCGACCGCAATCTCACCGTACACGGCCCGATGGCGCGCAATGTCGAGGACCTCGCGCTGCTGCTGGACGCCATGAGCGGCGAATATGCCGACGACCCGCTGTCGCTGCCGGCCCCTGCCGCCTCGTTCCTGTCGGCGGCGCGCTCAGGCAAGAAGCCGAAACGCGTGGCCTATTCACCCGATCTCGGCATCACGCCCGTCGAGCCCGAAGTCAAGGCCGTCACGCGCAAGGCCGCGGAGCGCTTTGCCGAACTGGGTGCGATCGTCGAGGAGGCGCATCCGGACCTGCGCGAAGCCCACGAATGCTTCCATGTGCTGCGCGCTTTCGATTTCGCCATCACCAAGGCGCAACTATTGCGCACCAAGCGTGACCTGCTCAAGCCGGAGGTGATCTGGAATATCGAGCAAGGCCTGAAGCTCACCATCGAGCAGATCGAACGCGCCGAGGCGCAGCGCGTCGCGATGACGGCGCGCGCTCTGGAGTTCTTCAAAACGTATGATCTCCTGCTCTGCCCCGCGACCATCGTGTCGCCATTCCCGATTCAGGACCGCTATGTCGGCGAATGCGACGGCAGGAAGTTCGACAATTATGTCGAATGGCTCGGCATCGTCTACGCGATCACGCTGGCCTGCTGCCCGGCGCTGTCGCTGCCCTGCGGCTTCACGGCATCGGGCCTGCCGATCGGGTTGCAGATGGTGGCGCCGCCGCGCGGAGAAGCGCAGTTGCTCGCGGGCGCGAAGGCGCTGGAAGATCTCCTCGGCGTGCGCGACACCACGCCGATCGATCCGAGGGTGGCGAAGTAATCGCCAGTAGCGCCGCGCATTGGGTTCACCTCTCCCTACGGGAGAGGTGAACGGAGTCCGCCGCCCGCCTTCTCGATCGCCAGCGACAGCGCCATCTTGGTCTGCTGCACGACGTCTTCGATCAGTTCCGCGCGGGTCACCCGCGCGACCTCGCCCGTCAGCAGACCCTGCTCGGCGAGAGAGATCACGCCGTGCAATGCGGCCCAGACCTGAAGCGCGTGCCGCTCACGCAACAGACCAACTGCCGGAGACTCGAACGATTCCACCAATAATCCCAGGGTTTCCCGCGAGGCCATATGCAGCTCGCTGTCCTTCTCGGAGCAAGCCATGGTGCGCGAGGCGAACATCAAGCGGTAGATGCCGTTCCGTCTGAGACCGAATTCGAGCGCGGTCTGCGCCAGGCGCGACAGCTTTGAGCGCTTCGACGGCTTGTCGATTGCCGCGCGCAGGATGGCATTGAATTGCCGGAAGGCTTCGGCGGTCACCGCCTGCAGCAGCGCCTCACGATCGGCAAAATGCCGGTAGGGCGCCGGCTGCGACACGCCGAGCTCCTTTGCCAGCGCCTTGATGCTGATCGCCTCGGGGCCGCCCTGCTCGGCTTCGCGCAGCGCCGCCTGCACCAGTGCGTCGCGAAGATCGCCGTGGTGATAGGTATTTAGCGGCTTACGCGCGAGCTGGCGTGACATTTGACGATTTTTTTCACTTGACGAATAAGGCAGACACGAATGTAATACCGTATAACTTACAAGCGCGGACGGCAAGAAGCCGCGCATCGCCAACGCCCGGGGGACATGCACGACCCGCGAAAGCCCGCGCGCCAGAGGAGGAACGCCTGCCATGGCAAAGCTGAAGATCCACGTCGACCAGGACAAGTGCCAGGGCCATGCCCGCTGCAAGTCGCTGGCGCCCGAGCTGTTCGAGCTCGACGAATACGGCAACGCCCATGAAGTCGGCGACGGCACGGTGCCCGCGGGCCTCGAAGACAAGGCCTGGCTGGCGCAAACCAACTGTCCCGAAGTCGCGATCGAGGTGACGGAGGAGTGATCCCCTCCGACCAGCGTTTGAACGTCATCAAGCGAACAGAACACAAGGAACCGCCCCGATGTCCGATGTGAGCTACCTGCCTAAACATCCGCCGGTCGAAGACTGGGTCAACGATTTCGACCATACCGATCCGCGTTGGACCGAAAATCCGTATCCGATCTGGGACGAGCTGCGCTCCGCCTCGCCCGTGGTGCACACCGAGCGTTTCCTCGGCTGCTACATGCCGACCACCTACGAAGCCGTGCGGGCGATCGCCAACGACACCGAGCATTTCTCCTCGCGCCGCATCATCGTGCGCGACATCCGCCCGGAGCAAACCGCCAACGCGCCGCCGATCACCTCCGATCCGCCCGCGCACAAGCCTGCAAAGCAGCTCCTGCTGCCGCCCTTCACGCCGGATGCGATGAAGAGGCTGGAGCCGCGGGTGCGCGCGATCTGCAACGAGCTGATCGACGCCTTCATTGCCGACGGCCAATGCGACGCGGCGGCGCGCTATTCCAAGCACATTCCCGTCCGCGCCATCGCACACATGCTGGGAATCCCCGAGACGGATGGCGACCTCTTCATCAAGTGGATTCACGAAATCCTGGAGCTCGGCATCAAGGACCAGGCCATCCTGGTAAAGGCGGCCGAGGAGATGGACCTCTACTTTGCCGGTCATATCGAGCATCGCAAGACGCATCCGAGCGACGACCTGATCTCGACCATGATGAATGCGAGGACCAAGGACGGCAAGCCGCTGAATGACGACCATGTGCGCGGCTCGCTGCGGCTGCTCCTGATCGCCGGCATCGACACCACCTGGAGCGCGATCGGCGCGGCGCTATGGCATCTCGCCCGGACGCCGGCCGACCGCGAGCGGCTGGTGCGCGAACCCGCCCTGATGCCCGCGGCCGTCGAGGAGCTGCTGCGCGCCTATTCGCCGGTGACCATGGCGCGCGAGGTGATGAAGGAAACCACGATTTCCGGTTGCCCGGTCAAGCCGGGCAACATGGTGCTGCTCTCCTTCCCCGCCGCCAACCGCGACCCCGCCATGTTCCCTGATGCGGACAAAGTCGTGCTCGACCGCAAGGAGAACCGCCATGCCGCGTTCGGCCTCGGCATTCACCGCTGCGTCGGCTCCAACCTGGCGCGGATGGAAATGACGGTGGCGCTGGAGGAATGGCTGAAGCGCATCCCGGAGTTCCGGCTCGATCCGGCCGGCACGGTCACCTGGTCGGAAGGCACGGTGCGTGGACCGCGGCAGCTGCCAGTGCTATTCGGAAAGACGGCCTGACGCCAAACGAATAAAGACTGCAGGCCGCCCAAGGGAGGCCTGCCATGACCGACTCTGCGCTCAAATCCGCAAGCGATCACCTCGACGTCGCCGATGTCGAACGGCGGCTGAAGGCGATCTTCATCGGCTCGGTCGGCAATCTCGTCGAATGGTACGATTTCTATGCCTATACGGCGTTCGCGCTGTATTTCGCGCCGGCCTTCTTCCCGCACGACGACCCGGTCGTGCAGCAGCTCAACGCCGCCGTGCTGTTTGCCGCAACCTTCCTGATGCGCCCGCTCGGCGGCTGGCTGTTCGGCTATCTCGCCGACCATTACGGGCGCCGGCTGTCGCTGACGCTGTCGGTGGTCTGCATGTGCTTCGGCTCGCTGATGATCGCGGTGACGCCGACCTATGCCTCGATCGGCTTTGCCGCGCCGGCGCTCCTGGCGCTGGCCCGCATCATCGAGGGATTGAGCCTCGGCGGCGAATATGGCGCCAGCGCCACCTATCTCAGCGAGGTCGCGGACGCCAACCATCGCGGCTTCTACTCCAGCTTCCAGTATGTGACGCTGATCGGCGGCCAGCTCACCGCGATCATCGTGCTCCTGCTGCTGCAGAAGGTGTTTCTGACGCCGGAGGAGCTGAGAGCCTGGGGCTGGCGCATTCCCTTCGTGATCGGCGCGTGCCTTGCGATCTTCGCCGCGGTGATGCGGCGCGGCCTGCATGAGACCGAGGCCTTCATCGAGGCCAAGAAGGCGGTCAAGCCCACCGGCTCGATCGCGACGCTGCTGCAATACCCCAGGGAATTGCTGCTGGTGGTCGGCCTCACCGCGGGCGGCACCGCGGCGTTCTATACCTTCACCACCTACATGCAGACCTTCGTGAAATTGTCGGTCGGCCTCACCGAGGACCAGACCACGATGGTGATCTTCGGCTCGCTGATCTTCGCAACGATCCTGCAGCCGATCTATGGCGCGGTCTCCGATCGCATCGGCCGCAAGCCGCTCTTGATCTTCTTCGGCGTGGTCGGCACGCTCGCGACCGTGCCGATCCTGATGACGTTGAAGGAGACGAAGTCGCCCTTGATCGCCTTCCTGCTGATCTGCGCCGCCTGGATCTTCGTCGCCGGCTACACCTCGATCAACGCGATCGTGAAGGCCGAGCTGTTCCCGACCAATGTCCGCGCGCTCGGCGTTGGATTACCCTATGCCATCACGGTGTCGCTGTTCGGCGGCACCGCGCCGGCAGTCGCGCTCTCGTTCAAGAGCCTGGGGCACGAGGAATGGTTCTATTACTATCTCAGCGGCATGATATTTCTCTCGCTGCTGATCTATTCCACCATGCGCGACACCAAGCATGAATCGGCGATGCACCGGCACGAATAAGAAGCGACATGGCTGACGAACAGGACCCGCCGCCGGATTCGAAGCTGACGCGCAGCAAGCAGCGCTGGGCGCAGGAGGGCCGTTTCCTCACCGGCAAGACGGCGCGGCCCGGGGATCAACGCCTGCCGCCGGGCCAGCATCTTACCCGCGACTGGCCGACACTCGACCTCGGGCTCACTCCCGAAATCTCGCATGCGCGCTGGCATCTCGACGTCTATGGCGCGATCGAAAATCCGCTGTTCTGGAGCTTTGCGGAATTTTCGGCGCGGGCGCGAACGCCGGTCATCTCCGATATTCATTGCGTCACCACCTGGTCGCGCTACGACAATCAGTGGATCGGCTTGCCGACCCGCGAATTGCTCGAGGCCTGCCAGCCGCGCGAGAACGCGCGCTTTGTGGTGCTGCATTCCTATGACGGCTACACCACCAATCTTTCGCTGGAGGATTTCGCCGCCGAGGACGCCCTGCTCGCCCATAGCTGGGCCGGCCAGCCGCCGACGGCGGAGCATGGCGGCCCGGTGCGGCTGGTGGTGCCGCATCTCTATTTCTGGAAGAGCGCGAAATGGCTGCAGGCGATTGAATTCCTGGAAAAGGATGCGCCGGGCTATTGGGAAGTGCGCGGCTATCATAACCGCGGTGATCCCTGGTTGGAGCAGCGCTATTCCGGCGACTGACGTTTGTCACTTTGCCGTCGTAAGAGGTAGCGGCCAGCATCACGGAGAGAACCATGGCCACGGAAAAATTCCAATTCGAAGGTGAAGGCGGCCATCAGCTCGCCGCCGCGCTCGACCTGCCCGAAGGCGAGGTGGTCGCCTATGCGCTGTTCGCGCATTGCTTCACCTGCGGCAAGGACGTGCTGGCGGCCAGGCGAATCGCGGTGGCGTTGATGGCAAAGGGCATCGCCACGCTGCGCTTCGATTTCACCGGGCTCGGCTCGAGCGAAGGCGATTTCGCCAATTCGACCTTCTCCTCCAATGTTGCCGATCTCGTCCGCGCCGCCAATCATTTGCGCGAAACAAGGAAGGCGCCGACGATCCTGATCGGGCACAGCCTCGGGGGTGCCGCGATCCTCGCTGCCGCAGGCCAGGTGCCGGAAGCAAAAGCCGTGGTCACCATTGCAGCTCCGTCCGATCCCGCGCATGTCACGGGCCTGTTCAGGGATCATGTCGAGGACATTCGCGCACAGGGTCACGCGCAGGTCTCGCTCGCCGGCCGGCCCTTCACCATCAAGCGCGAATTCCTCGACGACGTCGCCGAAAACCCGCTGATGGAGAAGATCGCCCATCTGCGCAAGGCGCTTCTGGTGATGCACTCCCCGACCGACGACACTGTCGGCATCGATAATGCGACGCGCATCTTTGTCACGGCCAAGCATCCCAAGAGCTTTGTATCACTTTTCGGCGCGGATCATCTGCTGAGCGACCGGCGCGATTCCAGCTATGTTGCCGACATGATCGCGGCCTGGGCGACGCGCTATGTCGATCTTGCCGCCACGGAGCGCGTCGTCGAGACGGTCGACAAGCCACGACAGGTGGTGGTGCGCGAAACCCGCAACGGCAAATTCCAGAACACGGTCGCAATCGGCCCGCATCATCTATCCGCCGACGAGCCCCGCTCCGCCGGCGGCGACGATACCGGCCCCGGCCCCTATGATTTCCTGCTCGCCAGTCTCGGCGCCTGCAAGTCCATGACCATGCGGCTTTACGCCGATCGCAAATCCTTCCCGCTCGAGCGCGCCACCGTGACGCTCAACCACAGCAAGATCCACGCCGAGGATTGCGCGGAATGCGAGACAAAGGAGGGCATGCTCGACCAGATCGATGTCGCGATCGGCCTTGAAGGCCCGCTCGACGCCGACCAGCGCAAGCGCATTCTCGAAATCGCCGACAAATGCCCGGTGCACCGCACGCTCACCTCGGAAATTCGTATCGTGACCCGGGCAGCGGATTGACGTATCATCGCGGCCGGAGGAACTGCCCATGCCGGCTGTGGCCCGCATCGATCCCAAGACCGTCTTCACGCCGGAGGAATGGCGTCGCCTGACCTCGCGCAGCTCCTGGCGCGGGATGTGGCTGGTGGTGCATGCCTGGGGCACGATCATCGCCAGCGTCGCGCTGGTGACGCTGTGGCCGAACCCGCTGACCTGGCTGATCGCGGTGATGATCGTGGGCACGCGACAGCTCGGCCTTGCGATCCTCATGCACGAGGCCGCCCATGGCGGGCTGCATTCGAACAAGGCGATCAACGAATTCGTCGGACAGTGGCTGTGCGCGGTGCCGGTCGGCGCCGATCTCGCGAGCTACCGCTCCTATCATCTGCAGCATCACAAGTTCACGCAGCAGCCGGAGGACCCTGACCTCTCGTTATCGGCCCCCTTCCCGATCACCAAGGAGAGCTATACCCGCAAGGCGATCCGCGACCTCACCGGGCAGACCTTTGTGAAGCAGCGCCTGCCGCTGTTTCTGGCGCTGTTCAAGCCGGCCGCCAGGGACGAGCCGGTCGAGCACGAGAGTTTTGTAGCGACCGGTCGCGAGAAGATGGTGCGCTTCCTTGGTCTGAACGCGCTGCTGTTCGCCCTGTTCTGGCTTGCCGGCGCCGGCATCTGGTATTTCGGCGTCTGGCTGGTCGCGATGGCGACCTGGCTCTCACTGGTCACGCGCATCCGCAACATCGCCGAGCACGGCTGCACCTCTACCGGCGAAGACCCGTTCAGCCACGCCCGCACCACGCTGGCCAACGGAATCGAACGGGCGCTGATCGCGCCCTATTGGGTCAACTATCACGCCGAGCATCATCTCTTTATGTATCTGCCGTGCTACCGGCTGCCCGAGGCGCACCGGCTCCTGGTCGAGAAGGGCCTGATCAAGCGGATGGAAGTCCGGCCCGGCTATCTCGACGTGATGAAGCTTGCGACCTCACGACAGACGACCTGACCTTCGTTGCAGCGAGGCAGGATGCCATCGTCCGCACGGCGGCGCTGATCTCGCTCTCGCGCCAGGCTGCAAACCCGAGCAGCAGACCTTGATCGCGCGGCTGGTCCAGTGACAGGCTGGAAAGGGCGCGCGTCTCAACGCCAGCCTTGATCAGCCGCTCGACTATTGCCTGATCCACGGCGCCGCTCTCGAGGCGAGCGACAAGCTGCATGCCGCCCGGCGGTGTTTCGGCCCTCAGCACTCCGCCCAGGTGCCGTTGAAGCGCGCCGACGAGATGATCCCGGCGACTGTGATAAAGCCGACGCATCCGGCGAATATGTGCGAGAAGGTGTCCATCGGAAATAAATTCCGCGAGCGCCTCCTGGACCGGACTGGCGGCGATCAGCCCCATGTGCCTTTGCGCGATTTCCATGGTGCCAACCAGCCCCGAGGGCGCCACGACATATCCGAGACGAATGTCGGCCGTCATCGCCTTGGAAAAGGTGCCGACATAGAGCACGCGGCCATACGCATCCAGGCCTTGCAAGGCGGGCACCGGACGGCTGTCGTAGTGGAATTCACCGTCATAGTCGTCCTCCACGATCCAGGTCTTCCCCGGCTGCGCGGCTGCCAGCCACTCCCTTCGGCGGACAAGCGACATCAGCCGCCCCGTGGGATGCTGGTGAGACGGCGTCAGGAAGACGAGCTTCGGTGCCGTCCTTCCGTGGACCCGCCGCATTCCCTGTTCGTCCAGTTCAACACCGATCACGCGCGCGCCCGACGCGCGGAACGCGGCCGCAGCTCCCGGATAGCCGGGATCCTCGACCCAGACGCGATCGCCCGGCGTGATCACGGTCGCCGCGATCAGGGTGAGTGCAGCCTGGGCGGTCGGCAGAATGATGATCTGGTCCATCTCGGCGCGGACACCGCGACTCGTTTCCAGATAGATCTTCAGCGCTTCACGCAAACGCGTCCGGTTGACCGACAACGGATGACGCTTTCCCGCGTGCAAGGCACTGCGGCGCAAACATCGCGCCCAGACTTCGTCCGGGAATTCCCTTGCATCGGCGAGTCCCGGACGGAGCGGCCGAAGGGCGGCTTGGTAGGACATCGGCCAATCCACCTGCTCGAGCCGCGATGCCCACGGAGACAATTTTGGCTCGGCGGCCCGCGCCGCCGCCGTGGATGGGGTCGCGGCAAAACGCTCGTCGCTGTCGGCGATCACCACGGCGCGCCGTCCACGGGACACATTGAGATACCCCTCGGCGACGAGTTGCTCGAACGCATGGCTGACCGTGTTGCGCGAAACACCGAGATCGGCCGCGAGGCTTCGGCTTGATGGCAGCATGCCGTTCCTGCCGAGGCGGCCGCTCGAGATCAGGCGCCTCAGCTGGTTCGTCAACTGCGCGGCCAGAGCGTCAGCGCCCGAGCGCTTCAGCTCGATCAATCCGGAGACCATCGGTTCGGAAACTGGCACTTTGTTTTTTTCCAATCTGGTGCTTTCTCGAGGGCCAGTCTGGATCATACTGGCCGGCGGAAATTGCTTCAAGGACGCTCGATGAATGCCCCCTTGTCGCCGCGCGTTGCCGCCGGCCTGTTTGCGATCGTGGTCGTTGCCTGGGGCGTCAACTGGTCGGTCACCAAGCTTCTCGTGCACGATGTTCCGCCGCTCTGGACCGCCGCGATAAGAAGCTTCATCGCGCTCGGCGGCTTGCTCGTTATCCTCCGGCTGAGCGACAATCTGATCGTTCCGGAAGGGGGCGATGTTCCCGTTGTGCTGAGCGTCGCGCTGCTGCACATGACCTTGTTCGCGACGCTCGCCGCGGCGGGATTGCGCTTCCTGCCCGCCAGCAAAGGCATCGTGCTCGGCTACACAACTCCACTTTGGGTCGCGCTGGCAGCACCGGCCCTGAAAAAGGAATCGTTGAGCCCGTCGAAGATCGCGGGTGCCGGACTTGGCGTCGCCGGCCTCGCCGTGATCCTGAACCCGGCGTCGATCGACTGGTCCGACCTCGATGTGGTACTCGGCGTCGGAATGGTAATTCTCGCCGCTATCTGCTGGGCCGCCAATATCATCTATATTCGCGCCCACCGGTGGATCGCATCCCCACTTCAACTGCTGTTCTGGCAGGTGCTTGTTGCGACCGTGGTGCTTTCGGTGGCAGCCCTGATCTGCGAGGGATGGCCACGGCTGCGATGGTCATGGAAACTGTCGCTGCTGTTCCTCTATTCGGGATTGATCGGGACGGCACTTGCCTATTGGGCAATGTCGATGGTCAACCGAAGCATCTCGGCGTTGACCACGTCGCTGGGCACGACCGCCACGCCGATCGTCGGCATTGCCAGCGCGGCCATCCTGCTGGGAGAGCCCGTCGACGGGAGTTTGGCCATCGCTGCCGCGCTGATCATTGCCGGCATCGGATTGGCCACGCTGGGCAGCCGGCCGTTTGGTCAGAGCGCCGGCAGCGGCCGCACCCGGAGTGCGCCGCGCAGGCCAAGCGCTGAGCCGGCCAATATGCCGGCGACCGCGATGAACGACGCCAGCGCCAGCGTCGAGATTCCCGTGAGCCCCTGCCCGATCGAGCAGCCGAACGCCATCACGCCGCCGATGCCCATCAGCGCCCCGCCACCGGCCGAGCGCAGCATGTGCTGCGGCGTGCGGTAACCTTCGAGCTCGAAGCGCCCGGTCAGCAGCGCCGTCAGCAGGCTGCCGGCGAACACGCCGCCGACGGTCGCGATGCCGAAATTCAGCGTCGATCCCGTCGACAGCATCACATATTGCAGGCTGTCGGCGATCGGCGCGATGAAGGTCAGCGAAGTCACCGGCACCGGGTTGAAATCATCCGCCCCAAGATGCCCGGTCGCATACCAGCCGGCCGCGATCAGGAGCCCGACCGCGATGCCGGCCGCCATCTGGCCGATCGAGCGGCGGAATGGCGCGTGCGAGAAGGCAAAGATGATCAGCGCCGAGCTGACCAGCGAGGTCGCGAACATTCGGCCATAGACTTCGTTCAGCCCGAAGCTCGACAACAGCGCCGGCAGCGAGATGATTTTTGCGCTGAACTGCGTCACCTGCACCGCGGCGATGCGCGCCGGCGCGATCAGGCCCTTCAACGTCATCTCCGCGAAAATGCCAAGCACGATAATGACGACGAAGGAGCGCAGGTTGCCCTTTCCGAGCAATACCAGCGCGCGCGAGCCGCAGCCGTTCGACAGCACCATGCCGTAGCCGAACAGCAAGCCGCCGAAGAACATCACCGGCGCCGAGAAGGACGGTTGCAAATAGATCGATTTGGCGAGATCGACCGAGCCGCGCGCGGCAAGCAACTGGGAAGCTGCGATCGCGACCCCCATCGCAAGCGCATAGGTGCGCGCCAGCCGGCCGTCGCCCTCCGCCCACCAGCCGCGCAGGCTGCTCATCATGCAGAAGCCGCTGAGCAACCCGATCGAGCCATAGAGCAGACCGATGACGAGGCCGGACAGGACGGCGATGGTCGCGGGATCCATGGCAGTCCCCTCAAGCCGGCCTGAAGATAACGCGGTCGCGCGACGAACCGGCGACCGCGACAAAGGCGCGCTTGGCCTCTTCCAGAGGATAAATCGCGTCGGGATTGATTGGAAACGGCTTCAACTTCCCGCCGGCAAATCCGGGTGCAAGCTCACGCAAGACATCGCCGGTCGCGACCGATGACAGGCCGAGCGTATCGATGCCGACATAGGTGTGCTGGCCGCGATAGAATTCGAGGATATTGAACTGCACGACGCGGTCGATCGCCGCGATCAGGATCTGGCGCCCGCGCAAGGCGAGCGATTTGTGCGCCGCCTGGAAATAGGGATCGCCGACCGTGTTGAAGACGATGTCGACGCCCTTGCCGCCCGTGAGTTCTCGCGCGCGCGTGGCGACATCGGCCGCGGAGGCGTCGATGACTTCCACCGGCGAGTTGGTGTGACCTTCATAGGCCTCGGCCTTGCGCGTCACGCCGATCGCGCGGGCGCCGTGCCAGGTCGCAATCTGCACCGCGGCCTGCCCGACCTTGCCGGTGACTCCCATCACCAGCACCGTTTCGCCCGGTCTCGGGATCCCGGCGCGGCGAAAACCTTCCATGGCCGTGACAAAGGGAACGCCGATGCCGGCGGCTTCCTCCCAGGAAATGCCCTTCGGCTTCTCGACGGTCGCCTCGGTCTCGACGGTGAGATGCGTGGCGTGGGTCCCGTCGCGGCGGATACCGAGATCGCCGGAGGAACCGAACACTTCCCGCCCGACCGTGCCGGGCGGGCCGTCGATCACGATGCCCGCATAGTCGCGCCCCGAGGTACGCGGGAACACCGCATAGGGCATCAGCCCGGTCGCGGCCTTGACGTCGGAGGGATTCACGGCAGCGGCCTTGACCTCGATCAGCACCTCATTGGCCGCGCGCGACAGCGTATGGCGCTCGACCGCGGGCGCCAGCGAGGCGGCATTTTCCGCCTTCGCATTGAGCCGGACGCAGCGGGCTTCGACCGCGACCGGTTTGGGGGCCGGCTTCATCAAACTCTCCGTCAACTTTTTGGATGCGGCGACCTACGTGCCGCGAGCTGCCGAAGTGCCACGAAATCGCCCCGCATAAAAGCCTCTTTCTTTGCCCGACTCCATTTCTTCAGTTTGCGCTCATTCTCGATCGCGTCAGTGATCCGCTCGAACCATTGCGAGAGACGAGGGTTACCGGCCGACGCGTCGCGGTATAGCCTCCGAGCTCACCAGAATTGTGCTGAGCGATTCTAATTTCGAGCGTCGTGCGGGTGACGCCGATATAGAAGCTTCCGTCAGCACATCGGAGAATATAGAGAAAGGCGCCGTCGCCACTTTCCTTCCCCGCATTCTCCGCTCTCAACCCTCATCCCGAGGAGCGGCGTCTTCGCCGCGTCTCGAAGGATGAGCACGGGGCCTCACGGTTCGAGACGCGCTTCGCGCTCCTCACCATGAGGGCAAACTATCACCGCGATTGTCTACTGAACACGCGAATCTCTCTTCCCTCATCCTGAGGAGCTTGCGAAGCAAGCGTCTCGAAGGATGAGGCCGACGTCGGGGCCTCATGGTTCGAGACGCGCTTCGCGCTCCTCACCATGAGGAGTGGCCATTACCCTTTCGGCCGCTTGTCGTAAACACGCTTGGCCTTGCCGAGCGAGCGTTCCAGCGTGTCCGGCGCGACGATCCGGACCTCGGCGGTAATGCCAATAGTGTTCTTGATGAAGGTCACGACTTTCTCGGCATGCTCGTTAAGCCCGCTGCCGTCCCAGTGTTCGGGCCGCGCCTCGGCATGGATCGCCATCTCGTCCATCCGGCCCTCGCGGGTCAGCTCGATAATGAAGTGACCGCCGCACCAGTCGGTCGCGAGCAACACCTCCTCGATCTGGGTCGGGAACACATTGACCCCGCGCAGGATGATCATATCGTCGGATCGGCCCGTGACCTTCTCCATCCGCCGCATCGAAGGCCGCGCCGTACCGGGCAGCAGCCGCGTCAGGTCGCGGGTGCGATAGCGGATCACCGGAAAGCCTTCCTTGGTGAGCGAGGTGAAGACCAGCTCGCCCTTCTCGCCATCGGGCAACACCTTGCCGGTCTCGGGGTCGATCACTTCGGGATAGAAATGGTCTTCCCAGATGTGCAGGCCATCCTTGGTCTCCACGCATTCCTGGGCGACGCCGGGGCCGATCACTTCCGACAGGCCGTAAATGTCGGTTGCGTCCATGTCGAAGGCGCCCTCGATCTCGGCGCGCATCGCATTGGTCCAGGGCTCGGCGCCGAAGATGCCGAACTTCAGCGACGACTTGCGCGGATCCAGGCCGCGGCGTTTGAACTCGTCGAGGATTGCGAGCATGTAGCTCGGCGTCACCGTGATGATGTCGGGCCGGAAATCGTTGATGAGCTGCACCTGACGCTCGGTCATGCCGCCGGAAATCGGCACCACGGTGCAGCCGAGCTGCTCGGCGCCGTAATGCACGCCGAGGCCGCCGGTGAACAGGCCATAACCATAGGCATTGTGGATGATCATGCCGGTCCGGCCGCCGCCGGCGCGGATCGAGCGCGCCATCACCGAAGACCACACGTCGATATCGGCCCTGGTGTAGCCGACCACGATCGGCTTGCCCGTTGTGCCGGAGGAAGCGTGCACACGCACCAGTTTTTCGCGCGGCACCGCGAACATGTTGAAGGGATAATTGTCGCGCAGATCGGTCTTCACCGTGAACGGAAATTTGGCGAGATCGGACAGCTCCCTGAAATCGGAGGGGTGCACGCCGGCCGCATCGAACGCCTTCTTGTAATGCGCGACGTTGTCGTAGGCATGCTTCAGCGACCAGGCGAGGCGCTTGTTCTGCAACGCCATGATCTCGTCGCGCGAGGCGCGTTCGGCGTCGTCGAGTTCGGGGCTGTAACTGCTTCCCTTGGTCTTGAGATTTGTCGAAGCCATCCTGCGTTTCCTCGAAATGTTTATTTTTGTTTGCTGTTGGTCTCGTTCGCCGGAAGCCATGTGCCGCCGATGGTGCGGGAATGGCCGCGAAACTCCGCGATCACCTCACCGTCCGTCGTAACCTGCACATCATAGATGCCGGAGCGGCCGCTGCGCGATATCTCGCGCGCGGTGGCAACCAGCTCATCGCCGAGCTTGCCCGGCTTGATAAAGGTGATGTTGCCCTGCGCCGCCACCGCCTTCTCATTGTGGCTGTTGCAGGCAAAGGCAAAAGCGGAATCGGCGAGCGTGAAGATGAAGCCGCCATGGGCGATGCGCTGGCCGTTCACCATGTGCGGCTGCACCTTCATGGTCAGCGTGGCGCGCCCCGGCCCGACCTCGACGATCTTCATGCCGAGCCCACTCGAGGCATCGTCCCCTTTCCACATCGCGTCCGCGCAGGCACGCGCTAGGTCATCCGGCGATAGCGTGGCCTTCACGTTCACATCAAACTCCCGTCACCTGTCATTCCGGGGCGCGTCGTAGACGCGAACCCGGAATCTCGAGATTCCGGGTCTGGTCCTACGGACCATCCCGGAATGACAATCAAACGTGATCGTAATCCACCACGATCTTTTCCGAAACCGGCTTGGCCTGGCAAGTCAGGATGAAGCCGGCCTTCAGTTCCCACGGCTCCAGCGAGTAGTTCACGTCCATCGCCGCCCTGCCCTCGACCAGCTTGGCGCGGCAGGTCGAGCACATCCCGCCCTTGCAGGCGAACGGCAGGTCGACGCCGGCACGGAGCGCGGCATCGAGTACCGCCTCGCCTTCGGCGACCGGCACCTCGCGCCTTTTGCCGTCGATGATCAGCGACGCAAACGCCTTGGGCGGCGCGCCGGGCGCAATCGCCTTCTTCGGCCGCGGCTTGCCGCCGAGGCCGGAGACGAAACGCTCGACATGGATGCGATCCTCCGCGATGCCGATGTCGCGGCAGGTGGCCTCGATCTCGTCGCTCATTCCGGTTGGACCGCAGATGAAGACATGATCGACGCTTGAAGCCGGCACCAGCGAGCGCAACAGCACCCTCACCTTCTCGTCATCGAGCCGGCCGTGCAGGATGGGAATGTCCTGCTCCTCGCCGGAGATGACATGGAACATGGAGAAGCGCTGCAGGAAACGATCCTTCAGCTCTTCCAGCGCCTCTCGGAACATCACGCCTTCAGTCGAGCGGTTGCCATAGAACAGGAAGAAGCGGCTCTTGGGCTCGCGCGACAGCACCCCCTTCACGAGCGAGAGGATCGGCGTGATGCCGCTGCCGGCGGCGAAGCCGACATAGATCCGCGCTTCGTCCGGCGCGGGCAGTACGCCAAAGCGGCCGGTCGGTGTCATGACATCGAGCTGGTCGCCGGCTTTCAGTTCATCCGCCGCCCAGGCCGAGAAAGCACCGCCGTCGACCTTCTTCACGGCGATGCGCAGCTCGCCGTCATCGGGACCGGAGCAGATCGAATAGGACCGGCGCACTTCCTCGCCGCCCATCATCGTTCGCAAGGTCAGGTACTGGCCGGGCGCGAAGGCGTAGTCGTCAGCCAATTCCTGCGGGATCGCAAAGGTCAACGACACCGCATCCGCGGTCTCGCGGCGCAGATCGTGGACGGCAAGGCGATGGAAGCGGGGTGCGGCTGCGGACATGGTCAATGACACTTGAAATAGTCGAAGGGTTCGCGGCAGGACTTGCAGCGCCACAGCGCCTTGCAGGAGGTCGAGCCGAATTCGGAAAGCAGTTCGGTATTTGACGAGCCGCATTGCGGACACGCAACTTCCTGCACGCCGAACAGCGCGCGGCGCGAGCTTGCCGGCAGCGGCGGCGCAATGCCGTACTCCCGAAGCTTGCGGCGGCCGTCCTCGCTCATCCAGTCAGTGGTCCAGGCCGGCGACAGCACAGTACGGATTTTGGGCTTGGCAAATCCCTCGCGCTCCAGCGCAAGCTCGATCTCCAGCGCGATCATGTTCATCGCGGGACAGCCGGAATAGGTCGGCGTGATCGCGACCTCGACACCATCATCGGTCACGCTGACCTCGCGCAACACCCCGAGATCGGCGATGGTCAGCACGGGGATTTCCGGATCGACTACGCGCGAGGCGGCATCCCAGGCGCGCTGGCGCAGATCAGCGGCGCTGAGGGTCGCCGTCACCATGTCGCCCCCGGGAAGGATCGCTGCAGCGACTGCAATTCGGAGAGGAGATGACCGAGATGCTCGCTGTGCCGGCCGAAGCGGCCGCCCTGCTGCATCCAGTCATTCTTCGGCAGCGGCAGCGTCGCTTCGTTGACCACACCGGCAACGGTTTTCAGCCATTGCGGCTTCAGGCCGGCGGGATCGATCGCGACACCGGCATCGATCAGCGCCCGTTCGGCGTCGTCGACCGCAAACATCTCCCCGGTGAACGCCCAGAGATCGTCGATCGCTCCTTGCGCGCGGCGGTGGCTCTCTTCCGTGCCATCGCCGAGCCGGACAATCCATTCGGAGGAATGGCGCAGATGATAGGCGCTTTCCTTCTCCGATTTGGCCGCGATCGCGGCCAGCGTCGCGTCGGATGATTTCATCATCGTGCGCCAATAGAGATCGGCGAAGGCGGAATAGAAGAATTGCCGCACCATGGTGCGGGCGAAATCGCCGTTCGGCTGCTCGGTCAGGAGCAGGTTGCGATATTGCCTGACGTCGCGCAGATACGCGAATTTATCCTCGTCGTTGCCCTTGCCTTCGACCTTTGCGGCGTAGGCGTAGAGTTCGCGCGCCTGGCCGAGCAAATCGAGGGCGATATTGGACAGCGCCATGTCCTCTTCGAGCATCGGCGCGTGGCCGCACCATTCCGACAGCCGATGGCCGAGGATCAGCGCGTCGTCGGCGCGGCGCAGGATATAGAGCACCAGCGGGGTTTCGGAGACCTGGATCGAAGCAATAGCCATGCTGCCTAACCTGCTTTCGTCATGTTCTCGTCGTCATTGCGAGGAGCGGAGCGACGAAGCAATCCATTCTGTCCCTTTGCCGCGCCATGGATTGCTTCGCTTCGCTCGCAATGACGAAGCGGGCTCACATATGCCCGACTTCCTCGGGCACGTCATAAAACGTCGGATGCCGGTAGATCTTGGATTCTGCCGGTTCGAACATCATGCCCTTCTCGGATGGATCGGACGCGGTAATCGCATTCGACGGCACGACCCAGATCGAAAGCCCCTCGCCGCGGCGGGTGTAGATGTCGCGCGCGGCCTGCAGCGCCATGGTGGCATCGCTCGCATGCAGCGAGCCGCAATGCTTGTGCGCGAGCCCGTTGCGGCTGCGGATGAAGACTTCCCACAGAGGCGTGTTCGGCGTGGCCATAGCCAGTCTCCTTATTCCGCGGCTTGCGCGAGCCGGCGATGCGCCCGCTTCTCGGCGAAGCTAGCTGCCGCCTCACGCACCCAGGCGCCCTCGTCATGCGCCTTGCGCCGCGCCGCCATCCGATCGCGATTGCAGGG
The DNA here is from genome assembly GCA_035568535.1 of Bradyrhizobium sp. Taxonomy (GTDB): domain Bacteria; phylum Pseudomonadota; class Alphaproteobacteria; order Rhizobiales; family Xanthobacteraceae; genus Bradyrhizobium. The sequence continues at coordinate 13,984 of DATMNV010000198.1, read as the reverse complement.
GCCATTGCCCGCGAGCACCTGGTTAAACTCGGTCCAGTCGATCTCGCTATAGCGCCAATGCCCCTCTGTATCCTGCTTCATGCCGGGATCGGGAATGGTGAGGCCGAGGAATTGCGCCTGCGGCACCGTCGCATCGACAAATTTCTGACGCAGCTCGTCATTGGAGAAGCGCTTGATCTTCCATTTGGTCGAGGTGTCGCTGTGCTGGCTCGCCTTGTCGGGCGGGCCGAACATCATCAGCACCGGCCACCACCAGCGATCGAGCGCGTTCTGCGCCATCGCCTTCTGATCCTCGCTGCCGCGACACAGCGTCAGCATGATCTCAAAGCCCTGACGCTGGTGAAACGACTCTTCCTTGCAGACACGTATCATCGCGCGCGCATAGGGACCATAGGAACAGCGGCACAACGGGATCTGGTTCATGATCGCCGCGCCATCGACCAGCCAGCCGATCGCGCCGATGTCGGCCCAGGTCAGCGTTGGATAATTGAAGATCGAGGAGTACTTCGCCTTGCCTGCGAGCATCGCGTCGACCAATTCTTCGCGCGAGGTGCCGAGCGTTTCGGCGGCGGCATAGAGATAAAGTCCGTGGCCGCATTCGTCCTGCACTTTTGCGAGCAGCGCGGCCTTGCGGCGCAGCGACGGCGCCCGCGTGATCCAGTTGCCTTCGGGCAGCATGCCGACAATTTCGGAATGGGCGTGCTGGGAAATCTGCCGTGTCAGCGTCTTGCGGTAAGCGGCCGGCATCCAGTCGTTCGGCTCGATGCGTTCATCGGCATCGATGCGCGCCTGAAAGGCTTGCGCGCGCGCGGCGTCCTCGAGTCCACTGGTCTCAGCGTCAGACGTGTTCAGCGCCTGTGTATACATGCCGACCTCCCTGAGCTTTATGGGAGGAAATATATTACATAAATCTGATAATGCAAGTCATTTTTGTAACACATCGAAGCGCCGCCCGAGTTCAGGAACGGCCTTCGGCAGCGGTCCGCTTTCGTTCGTTCCATGCCGGTCAAGCCATTGTTCGGACGCAGGAAGCAGCGCGCGATAGATCTCGCCGCAGAGCGTGCGCGCGGCGCTACCCGGCCAATCCCCGGGCAGCAGCGCCACCGGCAACAGCGGGTCGCGCAGCACCACGCGCCGATAATGATGGATCAGCAGGATGCGCGCGGTGAAGGCGTCGGCGTCGGTGAGATGCTCGCGGCGTTCGATGAAGGCGCGCAGCGGCTCAAACGTCTTCATGAATTTCAGATAGGCATCCGCGGTGCGGTCGAGCGGCCAGCTTGCGCTGAGCAGGCGCCGGCCGCTGTCGTCCTCAGCCGAGACTTCGAGCCGGATCGCGTTCGCAGCTTCTTCCGGAACGGGCACGCCCGACGGCGCGACCCATACGCCCGGCAGCGGACTGCCGAAGCCGGCATTTTTGAGGGCATCACGTGAAGCATCGCGGTCTTCGCCATTGCCGATCAAAAGCAGTTCAAAGCGGCCGGTCCAGTCCGACGGCGGCTGATCGTAGATATGTCTGGTCGCGATATCGAAGGTCAGCCGACCTTTTTTCACCAGCCGGTAAAAACTGTTGCGGCCGACTTTCTCGCGCTCGAACCAGCCATCGGCGGTAAGCCGCGACATCGCGGTGCGCACGACGCTCGCGTCGATGTCGAGGGTTTCGAAAAACTCCAGCAGCGTGCCGAGCCACACCGAGCCGCCGCGCGGCACAATGGCATCGCCGAACACGGTGATGACGATGGAGCCGGTGCGCGATGGCTCGCGCTTGAGCTGTTCGATGATGCGGGCAAGTGGATGCGGCATGCGCTCACGCATACCGCACTTCGCAGCCTGCGAACAATCCGGACGGCTTACCGGTTCGGATCGGGATAAACCAGCGCGCGCCAGCCGGAGCGGTCGAACGGCTTCCACTGCCCTTCGCCCTGCGCGAGGCGCTCGGCCACCGCATAGACCACCGCGGGGTGATGGCCCATGCCGCAATGGCTGCTCTCGACCTCGATGCTTTCCGACTTCGCAGAGGTCTTCTCCATGCAGCCCTGCCAGGCGCAGATGCCGTCGGTGCGGCTGAAGATCGCGGTGGTCGGCACCGGCGGCGGCTCGGACAGTGCGCCGCCAAAGCGCGAATCCTCTTCCTCGGCGGAGCGGCCACTTGCGAGTTCATAGACGCGCCAGGCGTTGGTCGAGCGCGGCGGGCCGGCGAACGGGCTGCCCAGCGTGATCACGCTGCGCACCCGCTCCGGCATCATCTTGGCAAGTTGGCGCGCGTAGAGACCGCCGAGGCTCCAACCGACCAGCGAGACCTTGCGGCCATGGATGTCGTTCATCTCTTCGAGGAGATCGATCATCGCGTGCTGCACGCCGGGACGAAGCCCGAGATTACGGCCCTGGCGCCAGCCGCTTGCGGCATAGCCGCGGTTGCGGAGGAAGGCGCGAAGCGGCCGCGTCGAGACGTCGGAGGCGATCAGCCCGGGCAGCACCAGCACCGGATGGCCGTCCCCGCGCGGCGCCAGAGAGAGCAGCGGGAGCGCGCCGAGGAACGCGCCAAATTCATTGAGGGCGCGCCCTTCCAGGAACATCAACGTCCTGGACGGCGGGCGAAGCGTCTGCGCAGCAACGGACATCGTATCTCCTTTGCGAGCCGGCCCCTGAAGTTGCGGCAGCCGGTCCGGGGGTCAATGAAGGAACGCAAATCTCGTGGAATCGTTTCGCAATGCAACAAACTCATTTGAAAAGCTAGGGAACTGTCCCGGGCCTTTCAAGCCAAGCAGATGACACTTGGCACAAGTAAATGGGCGGACGTGATTAATTGGTCACAACAGCCGAAGCAGGACTTCGGCGGTGTAGAGGGCAAGCCCGGCGAGCCCGCCGATCAGCGAGCCGTTGAAGCGGATATATTGCAGGTCTTTTCCGATATTGATTTCGATCAGCGAAATCAGCTGCGCCATGTCCCAGGATTTCACCTGGTCGGAAATGAAGGTCGACACCCCGCTCTTCTGGTCGGCCACGAAGCTGCGCAGCACGGCGACAAGGCCCTGATTGATTTCCGCGCGCAGCTCCGCGTCGCCAGCGAGCGCGTCGCCGGCCGCAACAAACATGCCGGCGAGATGACGCTGCAGCACCTGCGTCTCGCCGGAAGCGCTCTGCTCGATGAAGACTTTCGCGTTCGACCAGATGTTGCGGGCGAGATCGTTGAGCTCCGGACGCGCCAACAGGTCGCGCTTCAAGCCTTCGATGCGCTCCGCATAGTTCTGGTCGGTCGCGAGCCGGTCGACGAAGGTCAGCACCATGCGGTCGAATTCGCCGCGGAAGGGATGTTTGGGATCGCTGCGGATTTCCTCGAAAAAGGAACCGGCCGAGGCCACGATCTTGTTCATGAGAAACTTGTCGGCGCGATAGAGTTTCAGGAGCGTCGGCAATTCGTCGCGGATCTTGGCGCGGATCATCGCCATGGTATCGGGCGTGGTGATGGTCTCGTTCACGACGCGCAGGAGATCGTCGAGCAGGGCCTGATGCCGCCCCTCCTCGACAAAGGCGCGCAGCGTGCCGGCGGCAAGCGGCGCAAGATCGACGGAGAGTAATTGCGCGGTGATACGGCGCGTGATGAAGGTCATCAGGCCCGAGCTTTCGGTCGCCGCAAACGCTTCCGGCAACAGCCGCAACGCGAAGCGCGAGAGATCATCGCTCTTCTTGCGGTCGCGCAGCCAGTCGGCGACGAAGGAGCCGAAATCGATTTCGCGCAGCTTGGCTTCGACCGGCGCGGCTTCCAGAAAATGCACCTCGATAAACTCGCCGAGCTTGTCGGCAATGCGGCGCTGGTTGCTCTGGATGATCGCGGTGTGCGGGATCGGCAGGCCCAGCGGCCGCTTGAACAGCGCCACAACGGCATACCAGTCGGCCAGCCCGCCGATGGTGGCGGCCTCCGCAAAGGCCGCGACGAAGCCGAACACCGGATGCACGTTCAGGAAAAATTTCGCGACAACAAACAGCGCAAGCGTGCCCGCCAGCACCAGCGTCGCCTGCAACTTGACGCGCTTCAGCTCGGCGGCGCGCGAGGCGTCGCCGGGCGCGTCGAAGGAGAAGGTGCTCGTGGTGGTCATGGCTGCAGACTATCAGCTTGGCTCGCAATGACGGGTGGACCAAAAAATAAGGCCCGCGCGAAGCGGGCCTAGAAAAGATTGATCCGCCGATCGACTTTGGATCAGGCCGTCTTGTTGTAGACCTTGGCGAGGTTGTCCTGGGCGGTCTTCGCACCGTTGGCAACGAGCTTGCCGAGATATTCGGTGGTCGACTTGGCCCGCGAGACGAACACTTCACCGCGCGCACGGGCGAGATCCGACTGGATCTGAACCGCTTCGTTGATCGACTTGGCCGAAGCCAGCTTGTCGATGCCGGCGAAGAACGCCTCGGCGTCCTGGTAGAGCGCCTGCTGGATGTTGCGGCTGATCTTGGCGGCCTCGCTGACGGAGTCAGCAACGGCGGTCTCGATCGCAGCGGTCACCTTCTCCGAACCGGCGTAGGCGTCGGCGGCGCGCTCCTTGGCGGTGTTCGCGGTTTTCTTGACGAACTCGCGAGCAGCCTCGGGGACTTCAACGTTCTGGAAGTTCTTGAACGCCTCGGTGACGGGCGCAAAAGCTTCTTTCACGGTGTCGAACATGGTGTTTTCAGTGGTCATGGGGTCTCTCCATCCTCAGGTTTGAGCTATGGGCTCACCCCGTCCGGATATGGCCCGGGGCGCTGTTGATATGGCATAGTTAATGGTGCGTCGCAACAATGATGTTGCACTGCGATATCACGAATTCGTGATGAGGCGGATTTTTGGGCGGTCTGCCCGCGCCAGAGGCTCAATGCTGGACCGCCTCCGGCAGGCCAAAGGCCTCCAATTGGGCCTGGAACTGCGCGATATTGTGCCCGAGCACGACAATATCGTGCTTCTTGCCGCCGACATCCCGGACATGGTCGCGCAGCAGCGCCTCGGCCTTGAAGCCGAGGCTCTCGAACAGGGCAATCGCCGCCCGCTGATCGACGGTCATCTGCACCGAAAGCTTTTGGAGCCCGCCGCCCAAAGCGAGGGCAAAGGTCTCCTGCGACAGCGCCCGGCCGACCCCCTGCCCGCGCACGTCTGATGAGACCACCATGCGGATTTCCCCGACATGTGGCGACCAGGAATGCGGGTCGCGCACCAGCGTGCCGCAGCCGACGACCTTGCCGTCCTTCACCGCGAGCAGGCTCGTGATGTCGCCGCGCTCGATCTCGTTGATCCAGGCCGACAGCACCTTTGGCTCGCTGATGTTGCGCGGCAGGAACAACAGATCATGCGTCGGTAGCTTCTGGGCGAAGTCGAGCACGGCGGCTTCGTCCGCGCGCGACATCAGGCGGAACTCGATCTCGCCGGCGTCGGTTTTGGTGTGACGCGGATAGGAACGGGCTTCACTCATGTCGATCTTCCACCTAGCCAGGAGTCCAGTTTCGGCCACAGCCGCTTGACCGCGTTGGCGCCCGCGACGAGCGAGACGTGACCGCCCTTCAGCATCACCTCTTCCTTGTCCTGCGACCCCACCTTCGCGATCAGATGTTTCGCCGCCTCATAGGGCACGATGTGGTCGTGCTCGGCGACCGCATGCAGGATCGGCACCTTGATATCAGCGATGTCGGCCTTGTGGCCGCCGACCGTCATGGCGTCGTTGAAGAGCTTGTTGTCCCACATCAGGTCCTTGGTGATGCTCCGGAAATATTCGCCGGCGAGCGGCAGCGTGTCGGTCGCCCAACGGTCGAACATCCGGTAGGATTTCACGAACTCGTCGTTCCAGATGTTTTCCCAGAGCTGGATCTGACTGGCGACGCGCGAGGCGGGCCGCAGCATCTCGAAGGAAGACAGGATCATCTCCGGCGGCACATTGCCGACGCTGTCGACCAGCCGATCGACGTCGAAATAGCGGCGGTCGGAAAAGTTCGAGAACAGTTTCATCTCGCGGAAATCGATCGGCGTGGTGAAGCAGATCAGGTTCTTCATCGGGCCGTCGTTGAAGATCGAGCCGTAGAGCAGCGACAGCACGCCGCCAAAGCAATAGCCGATGACGGAGACATCCTGCTCGCCGGAATCCTGCTGTACGCGGCGGACGCAATCCGGGATGAAGTCGAGGACGTAATCCTCCATCCGCAGCGATTTCTCCTCCGGCCGCGGCGCGGTCCAGTCGAGCATGTAGACGTCATAGCCGCGCTTCAAGAGAAACTCGATGAAGCTCTGGCCCGGCACCATGTCGAGGATATAACCGCGATTGGTGGTCGCCATCACGATCAAAACCGGCACCCGGTACACTTCGTCCGCCATCGGACGATAGTGATAGAGGTTCATGGTGCCGCGGGCATGCAGAATATCCTTCGGCGTTGATCCCAGCGCCGGCCCCGAGGTCGAGAGATATTCGACGCCCTTGATGCTGCGCTGGATCGCGCGCTGGACCTCGGACTGGATCCGCTCCGGGATGTCAGCCAGATCGAGGCCCGCGGGCGCGTTCATTTTTGCTCTCCGGCTGGAGGCCGCGCGGCCGATGGAGCCGCCAACGCCGGCGGGCGCTTGGTGCGCGGCGGCCGCGGCGCGCTATAGCCGGTCGGCGCGGCGCCGGCATTCATCTGCTGCAGCATCGCCTTGATCTCGTTGAGCTGGCCCTCGATGTTCTGCAGCCGCTCGGCCATGCCGACCATCTGCGCGCGGCTCGGCAGGTTCATGCTGAGAAGATACTTCTCCATGAACTCGCCGAACTGCTTTTGCGCGCCCGCGCTGGCACCGCCGGCCTGGTTCATCGCCTTGGAGAATTCCGGCGACGACATGGTCTGGTTGGCGAAGGCGTTGAATCCCTTCTCCATCTCACCGACCATCTTCTGCCATAGCGCGATGGGATCGCTGCCCTTGTCAGCCATCGACGTCCTCCTCCTCCCGAGGGTTTCAAACCCTTCTTTTCCGCCATACCACACCGTTGCGACACCCCGGTCAACCTGCTGCGACAGGCGAGCGGAGGAAGTACCGCCAAAAATCTTCTGCGGCAGCGCAAACCGTGCCATAGAGTTCCCGAGCACCTCTAAGGAAACGCCACCGTGACGACAGTCGCCCACCAGCCGCCGCAGATCGCCCGCGCCAACGGCATCGACATCTGTTACGAGATTTTCGGCGACGCCAAGGCGGAGCCGATGCTGCTGATCATGGGCCTCGGCGCGCAGATGGTGCTGTGGGATGATGAATTCTGCGAACGCCTGGCCGCGCGCGGCTTTCGCGTCATCCGCTTCGACAACCGCGACATCGGCCAATCCTCGAAACTCACCGGCTGCAAGCGGCTGACCCCGCTGGAACTCTTGAAACTGCGGTTCCTGAAGATCCCGGTCGCCGCGCCCTACAAGCTCCGCGACATGGCCGAGGACACGATTGCGCTGATGGACGGGCTCGGCATCCGCTCGGCGCATCTGGTCGGCGCCTCCATGGGCGGCATGATCGCCCAGGAGATCGCGATCACCTTTCCCGAGCGCGTACGCTCGCTGACCTCGATCATGTCGACCACAGGCAATCCCAAAGTGCCGCCGCCGACGCGCGAGGCCGCCGCCATGCTGATGGCGCCGCCGCCGAAAACGCGCGACGAATATATCGCCCGCTTTGCGCAGAACTGGAAAGTGCTGCGGGTCGGGAGTTTCCCCGAGGACGAGGCGCTCGATCGCTCCCGCGCCGAGCGCACGTATGATCGCGGGCTCAATCCGGCCGGTGTCGGCCGGCAGCTTCGCGCCATCCTCGCCTCGGGCAGCCGCAAGCAGCGGCTGCGCAACGTGAAGGCGCCGACGCTGGTGATTCATGGCACCGTCGATCCGCTGGTGCATCCGATGGGCGGCCAGGACACCGCGGCCTCCATCCCCGGCGCCAAGCTGATGATGATCGAGGGCATGGGACACGCGATCCCGGTGCCGATGTGGCCAGAGATCATCGACGCCATCGACAGGCACGCGCATCGAGCCAGCGCGAAGGCGGCGTAGATGGATTTGAAACGCCAAGGCCAGGAGACGACAATATGGGGAAGCTTGATCTCACCGTCATCGTTCCATGGCTTCTGACCCTGCTGACGGCGGTGCTCGGCATCTGGCAATTTACGGCCCAGCAAAGCCAATCGAATCGACAACCGTTTCTTCAGAAACAACTCGAGCTCTCCTTTCAGGCTTCCGAGACCGCGGCTCGTTTGGCAACCGAGACAAATGCGGTCGAATGGGAAAAAGCCAGGCTTGCTTTCTGGAAGCTGTATTGGGGGCCATTGAGTATTGTCGAAGATCCAAAGGTCGAAGCAGCCATGGTCAAGCTCGGAGAGGTCGTCCCGTCTCAACCCCAATCCACGCCAAAGCTGCCGATGAAGTCGCTTGAGGTGCCGTCATACAATTTGGCGCACGCCGTGCGCGGACTGGTGCTCGAAAGCTGGAACGTCAGCCTGCCGCCGCTACAAGGAAAGCAGCAGAAGTAGAGTGGGCAAAGCGACCACGTCCGCCGTAGCTCAACAAGCGAAGGCGGAGGCCGCGCGAAGCGCGGGCCCGATGACAGGCTCCGCGACGAAGCAATCCATAGTCCCGCTTGCGGCGCCCTGGATTGCTTCGCTTCGCTCGCAATGACGACACGAGACACACTCTCGCGTTCCCGCGACGAAATTCGCCCGAGCTCTGCGTTTGATCGTGTCCCTCGAAATACAGAGGGCGCAGGGAAGACCGGATGCTGGCTGCACCCGCGGCCCCGTGTGCAGTGTAGAAAGCACACGAGTGTAGTCGCCACAGGTTCAACCGGAGCGACCCGGCCTTCCCTGCGCAATGGTGTTACGGCTTATACGCGCTCTCCTCGGAGTACCGGGCTTGATAGCCTCCGTCACCGCGCGGATCATCACCAGCGCTACTCGATCCCAGCGTCGGGGGATCAGGACCACACGACTTTGCCGTCCGCAGCCAGCATCATTCGTCGAACTGATGTGGCCGCGTCCATCGCATCCCGTCCCGCGTTCGTGACGACGCGTACGCCCCTCTTGCCGAGACGGGACGCGGGAAATGAACCATATATTTCTGAAAAACGGAAGCGATATATTTTTCGTGCAGGTTCTTGACATGGATTCTGAAAATCAGCCTGTCGGGCAAATCAGTTTGACCCGCTGCGGACATGGCCTAGCGCGCCGGGAATGTCGCCTCCCCGGACCCTAACCGGACTGCGCCGCTATTTGGGGACATGCGGACATGAAAGCGCCGAATCCGTGCGCCCCGAGTTATGGGAACACGCGCCAGTCAAGGGTCGGGAGGGTAACGTCCTGCGTGAGTCATGCCCCTCCCTGCGTCGGCGGGACGACGTAGAGCGTCATGGCGAAGATTGCGTAGATGAAGACGAGCAGGACGCCGATGAACCATGCCGACCGCCCGCTGCTGGTGATGAAGGTGGCCATGACGGCTGAAATCATCACCATGGTCACCGCACCCGGCCAGAACTGCAGGTTCATCGGCGCCGGTCCAACGACATAGCTGAGCAGCACCAGCGCCGGCGCGACGAACAGTGCGATCTGCGAGGCGCTGCCGAGCGCGATCGAAACGCTCATGTCGAGGCGGTTCTTGCGCGCCGCGGAGAAGGCCACGGCCATCTCGGCCGCGGCGCCGACGATCGAGACGATGATGAAGCCGACGAAGGCAGGGCTCATCCCAAATGTTTCCGCTGCCTTCTGCACGGATTCCACAAAGATCTCGCTCACGAGCGCGACCAGCACAGTGGCGACGAGAAGTGTGCCGACCGCAACGCCGATCGGCCAGTGCGCCTCCTCCTCGCCATGCTCCTCGCTCGCAAAAAATTCTTTGTGGGTGTGGAGCGAGAACACAAGGCCAAGACCATAGGCGATCATGAGCAGCACGGCGAGGCCGGTGCTGAGTTTTTGCGTGAGGACTTCGCCATGGGCCAGATCAAGGTCGGCAACCGCGGAGGGAGCGAGGAGTGCGACGGTCGCCATCAGGAGCAGCGCCGAATAGAGCCGACCGCCGGCGCGGTTATATTCCTGGACATGATAGCGCAGGCCGCCGAGCAGAAAGGAGGCGCCCAGCATGAACAGTGCGTTGGTGACGATTGCGCCCGCGATCGATGCCTTCACCAGCATGTACTGGCCCGCATGAAGCGCGGTCACGGCGATGATCAGCTCGGTAAGGTTGCCAAGCGTCGCGTTCAGCAGGCCGCCGACCGCATCGCCCGTTTTGGCGGCGACGGCTTCGGTTGCGTAGCTGAGGAGTGCTGCCAGCGGCACGATGGCTAGGACCGCGAGCACGAACAGAATCGTATGCGCCTCCGGCGCCGCCTTTTCGGCCACCAGCACGATCGGCACGACGACGAGCAACCACAATAACGGATTGTGCCGGATTTCCTTGAACAGAGATTGCATGCTGGCCCTCTTTGGCGGATGCAATAACGGGAAGGTCGGCGGCGGAGGCGGACTGAGTATTGATCTGGCTCAATAGGGCGGACGGCGGCAAGCACCTGGAACGGAAAAGCGGTAAAAGCTGGCTTCAGCTCTTGGTACGAAACGGGCCAGTCGGGCCGGTCTCGCGATGTCCGTTGTTCAGGGTAGACCGGAAGCAGCGGGCGGGGCGTCAAACCGACTGACTCAGAGCGGCATCAAGCCGCCCGCAATGACCCTTACATATCGACTGCAACGCCAGGGAGGAAGCGACAGAAATCAAGCAGATTGAAGGTCCGCCCCGCCTGACGTCCGGGCAGCTTTGGCCGTCTTGGCCGATTTCGCCGGGTTCTTTGCCTTCACAAGAGCGGCGTGATCGAGGATGGTCTGGTCGGCATAGGCCATCGCGAACGAAGCGATCGCGTCGTCGAGTGCCTCGCTCTTGCCCGAGTAGCCGGTAATTGCGGCGGGATCGCCAGATCGTGCGTGGGCGCGCGCGAGGGTACGGCCACATAGCCGGGCGTAATCCGAGAGCGCTTCTCCTTCGCTGATTTCGCTGACGCTGCCCAGCCTGCGGTTCTTCAGCGTCCGGACGTAGAACTGGCGACCGGAGTCTTCATCCTGCGTCGCGCCGAGAAAAATATCGCTGGCGGCTTGCATCATCTGCTGGCCCTGTACAACGCGACGGCCTTGGTGCCCTTTGTATTCAAGCTTGCCGCCGAGCCGCTCCAGCACCGAATTCTGCGCCTGTTTAAACTGAAGGAACAGCGGTTCGTTGTCGCCCGTCAGAAACAAGCCGACGCAGCAGAACGTCCCGACCGAGCCCACGCCCACCGCCTTGAATGCGAGATCCTTCATGATGAAGCGATCAAGCAGCCGCAGTCGGTCGGGATTGAGGCCCTTGCGATAGGCTGCGAACACACGTTCGACCCCAAGCTTGTGCCGCGCGTCAGCCTTGGGATTCAAATGGAAGATGGTCGGCGGCTTGTCGACGATCTTCGCATTGTCGCCGCTGACGAGATGCGGAAAATTGTCGTCTTTTGACAAGCCCGCACCGCGTACCTTGGCGATCACGCCGGCCAGCTTGCGTCGGAGGCTCGGGTTGCCGATCCCGTCGATCTCTTGTTCGAGGTCGATCCGGCTGTGCCAGATCTCCAATGGAGACAGCTTGGCCAGAACAGCCATATGCGACCGGTAGGCCTTGACGGTTGCTGCCGCCAAACTCCGGGCCTGCCTTTTTGATGCGCCCGAGCCCAGCGCTGCGACCGCCACGCTGGCCGCGAGACGCTTCAGGTCGACGGTGAAATCGACACCAGGCAGTGTCTCGTCAAAATCGTTGACGTCGAAAAGGATGTTGTCCTCCGGCGTGACGAAGGCGCCGAAGTTCATCAAATGGCTGTCGCCGCAAGCCTGCACCGGAATTCCGGCCGCCGGTTGGACGGCGAGGTCTGTCGCCATGACGGCGGCGGCCCCGCGGAGGAATGCGAACGGGTTGAGCGACATGCGCGCGTAGCGTTCCGGGATGAGCTCCGGGACCCGATCCCGATCGCTCGCGGCGAGGAGCGCAACGGCATTGCGCGACAACGATCCCCTCAGGTCCGCATGCGCCTCGCGCGGCGTCTTGTGGCGGAGCGCCTTTCCCTGCCTGAACCGTTCGGTGCGCGAACTTGAGGTCAGCGTCATCGGCAAGTCCTCCACGAAAGGCGCGTATTATATAATTTTGCTTGATTGTAACAATACGTTGGCGCGGCAAGCGGCGGCCGGAAGTATCGGATCAGGCCGCGTCTGCAACTGGGCACAAAGCCGAATGGTGCGATGTCCGAGTTGAGTCCGTGATGCACTCCAAAGCGGACATCCTTCGACAAAATTTGTCGGTCCACTATTGAGATGTTTCGGTCGCGTTGGCTTTTTCACGCCATTGCAAAAAGCGCTGAAGCAACTCCTGGGACTGCTCGTGAGTAGCAGGCTGGCTGGGCGGTGACGCGAGGAGCGCTTTGAACTCTGCGAGCGCGGGCTTCGATCCGACATCTCCTTGGTTGGACTGAGGCGGAGCGGTGCTCGTCGATCCCGTCATGTCGGAAGGGGTTGAACTGGCGACCGACTGACGTGAGGCAGGCTTCATGATCACGAACAGCAGCGCCACGACCGCCACGACGCCAGCGACCGCAGCGACGCGAGCGGCAACGCTTGACAGTGCGGCTCGCCGGTCCAAGTCACGCGTGCGCCTGGCAGGTTCGTTAATCGCCTTGGGGTCGAGCGAGGCGGGACGGGAGATTGGGGACGAGCTGATGGGTTCCGACCTGGCGCCCTGCGAGACGGATCGTCCCAGCTTCTCTGCTCTTTCGCGCAACCGGAGAGGCGTGTAGTCGAGTTCGGGATCGTCGGGGTCGAGGGGGTCTTGCTCACTGAAGCTACCCATAAGCTTCCTCCCTTTAGCGCCTCAATCACCTATCGTGAATCACCCTGGAAATAGCCTACAGCAAGCGGCCGGCAATATCATCGCTCGCTGACGCCTCTGGAATTTATGGGTTCGCGCCCTGGGGATAAACTTGCACTTCTTGGGCCCAGCCCGTCCCGGCAGAATTGGTATTAGTTTGGTCTCGCGGCGAGGCGCGTTGCTGAAACCCTTATCTGAGCCCGCCGATGGTCTGCGGGCTGGTCTGCCCGGTAGGCGCGGGCGAAAGTCGCGATGCGGGTTTGGCCCACATAAGCCAATTTGAGACAGGAATCGGACGTTCGTTGCTGGCCGATCTATTGAAAAAACGGCTGCTGAGAAACAGAGGTATGGGAAGCGCCAACTAATCGGAAGTCCGGAGGCGGAGCTGGCGGCCGACGCCGGCCGGATTGAGCTCGCGCGCGAAGCTGCGCTCGGCGCGGGAGCGGTCGCTGGAAATCGCGACGGTCGGAGCGATCAGACGCACGCGGCGCCATGCGAGAAATGAGTTGGACTTTGCCCGGAGAGAACAGACCTCCTACAATCTCAATATGGCATCGATCGAATATTTTCCCGCACCTGTGATGCAAAGCAGCAGAAAGCCCCCCACGATACTGAGGTTTTTGTAAAAGCTTTCCATGCTGTCGACTTTATTCGCACCTTTCATTGTCCAATACCGATGCGCAATGAGCGCACTTCCCAGCGTGTATAAAGCCAGGAGCACAGCTGAAGGACGCGTGTACGCTCCAACAGCGGCCGCGAACGCAACTGGAAGCTCCATGAAGATCGCAATGGCAGTAGCCAGTACCGGAAATGGAGCTCCGTCCTGCACCATACGGCTCACCGTGCCGGAATAGTCCGTCAGTTTTCTCCAACCGAAAATCAAAAAGAGTGCCGCGAGAAGAAGGCGCGCCGCGAGAATGACTCCACCGTTAATGTCGTTTTCCATGACGCTGGCCTCGTTCTCTGCTTTTCGTCGTTGCGGCGCTGAAACCGGCCGCGGGAGCCGCCTCCGAGATGCGCCTCTCCCTCAGTTCATTGCTGAAGCACAACTGCCCGACGTATTCTGTCGAACGGAGAAATACCATGTCCGGATTGGAGTCTTCCATGTACCCAGTACAAG
>DATMNV010000197.1:0-3116 GCA_035568535.1 Bradyrhizobium sp. | reverse complement strand
TTGGTGGTGAAGAACGGATCGAAGGCCTTTTCCTGGGTCTCGCGCGACATGCCGTGGCCGGTGTCGCTCACCGAGATCTGCATATAGTGGCCGACGGGAACGGAAGCGTTCTGCTGCGAATAACTTTCGTCGATATAGGTGTTGTGGGTTTCGATGGTCAATTTGCCCTTGCCGGCCATGGCGTCCTTGGCATTGACCACGAGGTTGAGGATCGCGGCCTCCATCTGGCTCGGATCGACCTCGACATGCCACAGCGCGGCACCGCCGATGATCTCGAGCTCGATGTTTTCGCCGAGCGACCGCTTGAAGAAATCCGCCATGCCGCCGATCAGCTGATTGACATTGGTCATCCGGGGATCGAGCGGCTGGCGCCGCGCAAAGGCCAGGAGCCGCTGCGTCAGCATTGCCGCGCGCTGCGCGCCGCTGGCGGCGTTGGCGATCGCGCGGGTCAGCCGTTCGCGCGAAGATTCGCTCCAGGCCTTGAGACTGCGGTCGGCCATTTCCAGGTTGCCGCTGATGATGGTGAGCAAATTGTTGAAGTCGTGCGCGACACCGCCGGTCAATTGCCCGATCGCATCCATCTTCTGCGAGTGACGCAGCATGTCCTCGGCCTCGCGCCGCTGCATTCCCTCCTGCACCAGCGCGAGCTCGGTGGCGCGGAGCAGCGACGGCGAGGGCAGCTCCAGCACTTTCGGCAACAGCGGCCACAGAATGATCGCGGTCACGATCGAGGCGAGTGCCGTTATCGCCTTGATCAATCCCTCGATGCCATAGACCGGCACCCACAGCGTGATGATCGACAGCACATGGGTGAAGCCGCAGGCGGTGATGAACAGCGCGAAGGCCCAGAAGATCCAGCCGAAGTCGACGTCGCGGCGCTTATAGACGAAGATCGACAGCGCTACGGGGATCGAGAAATAGGAGGCCGCGATCACGGCGTCGGAGACGACGTGAAGCCAGATCAGCTCCGGCTCCCACAACAGGCAAATGCCGTGTGGAGACAGCGTGGACGAATCCAGTAAGCGCTCGAAAAAGGTCCACATGCCGGTCGTTCCCCATCAAGAGCGGAGATAGAATCTCCCGTGCCTGTCAACGTTGACCAGCGGCGCTTGGGGCGTCAAGCGATCCGCGCCCCCTGCGTGGCTGGAACCGCCGGCGTTGACGATCATATCCAGCTCTGAAAGATCATCAGGCGGTTGAAGGTCTGCATCGACGTACCCAGGAACGCCGCCGAAATCGGCAGCATTGCCGCAAAGCCAGCCGCCGCGACCGCAACAAAGGCCCACAACGGCCAGCGCGGCATCCCCTCCCGTCGCAGGGCATAGACCAGCGCGAGGCTCGCCACGGTTGCCGACGGCAAATAATAATAGATGAAGCCCAGCGTCCGCGGCAGCAGCGCCCAGGCGAGATACGGCCCGAAATAGAATGCCAGCACCAGGAACGCCTCGCGGTGCCGCGCCATCACGAAGTCGCGCATGCAGACGGCGAGCGCAAGCAGTGCCGGCCACAGCACCAGCGGATTGCCCATGCACGTCACCGCCGAGATGGTGCCGTTGCCGAGATTGTCGAACAGGAACCAGACCGGCCGCGCCAGCAACGGCCAGGACGGCCACGAGCTCATGTAGGTGTGGCCACCGAGCGCGGTCGTGGTGTTATCGACAAAGATCCGCCGCTGCGCCTCGATCAGATCGGACAGCGAGAGGCCGTAGAGCGCAACGAAGCTCGAGAGATAGGCGAGCCCCGGCAACAGCACGAAGGCGATGGCGAAGTGATGCGCCCTGAAGTCCGGCCAGAGGTCAGGGCGATACCAGTCCGCTTCGCTGGCGTCGGCGAAGGTCGTGCGCCAGCCCTGCATCAGCCGGATCGCTGCGACGATGACGATGCAGGTCGCGAGCGGAAACAGGCCGCTCCATTTGCAGGCCGCCGCAAATCCGAAGGCGAGGCCTGCGAGCGCGAAAGCGATGTGCGGGCGCCTCTCGCGGAAGCCGAACAGGAAGGCGGCGATGCCGAACAGGGCGAAGGTGAGCGTGAAGATATCGAGCATCGCCGTGCGCGCCATCACCAACAGCATCTGGTTGAAGAACGCGATCAGGCAGGCGGCGATCGCCAGCTCGTGGCTTCGAAACAGCGCAAGCCCGCAGAGATAGATCGCAACGATCGCAAGCGCGCCGAACAGCGTGGCGCCATAGCGCCAGCCCAGCGGATTGTCGCCGAAGGTTCGAATCGAGAGCGCGATGATCTGCTTGGCGAGCGGCGGATGCATCGGATTGAGCATCGGAGACGGCATCACCGGATCGAGCATCTGCCGCGCCGCCGGCACGTAGTGTACTTCGTCGAAAACGAATTTATCCGGAGTAGTGATGCCGATCAGCAACACCCCATGCGCGACCAGAAAAAGAATGACCGAAATTAGGCTGCACTGCGCGGCCGACATCCCGTGAACAGAAAGTGAATCACGCACGATTTTCACAAGGTCAACAGTCGCTTCAATCCGAATGAATGTCGTCACAATCCGAATGAGTGTGATCGCCTAAAATTTCCCCGTCCACTACGTTGAACGCGATGCGATTTCGCGAGCACCAAGCTTCGGGTCAATAGGGGTGGGCTTGTGATAGTTTTGCAACATCGCATGCGATCACAATCCGGTACGATTGGGACATTCGTTCGGTTAGTAAATGATGTGGCGTAGCGTCATTTTTGCTTTTGCGTTTGGCGTTGCCGCCGGCGTCGCGGCACCTCGCGCGCATGCGCAGGCTCCGGCACGCATCGGCGAAGCCGCGGTCGTCCATAACGAAGTCGTCAACGCCACCACGACGGGCCAGATCAATGTCGGCGACGGCGTGCTGCGCGACGAGACCGTGCGCACCGGCGACGACAGCGCCGCGCGGTTCGTGATGGCCGACAGCACCAACCTTTCGCTCGGCGCCAATGCGAGCCTCAAGCTCGACCGCACTGTGTTCAACGACGAGCATAGCTATAAGGACATCGCCGTTCGTCTTACGACCGGCGCGTTCCGTTTCGTCACCGGACATTCGGAAAAGACCGCCTACAAGATCACGACCCCGCTCGCGACCATCGGCGTGCGCGGCACCATCCTCGACATCCTCTCGCAGCGC
>DATMNV010000196.1:0-5664 GCA_035568535.1 Bradyrhizobium sp. | reverse complement strand
TGAACTCGACGAGGCCGCGCCCAAGGCGCCGAAAATTTCGGCACCTGCCGAAGGCCCTTCCATCGCAGTGCTGCCGTTTCAAAACATGAGCGGCGACCCGGAGCAGGAATATTTCGTCGATGGCATTGTCGAGGACATCATTACCGGCTTGTCACGAATGAAATGGCTGTTCGTGATCGCCCGCAATTCCAGCTTTGCCTACAAGGGACGCGCCGTCGATGTGAAGCAGGTCGGCCGCGAGCTCGGCGTGCGCTACGTGCTCGAAGGCAGCCTGCGCAAGGCCGGGGACCGCATTCGCATCACCTGCCAGCTCATTGAGACCGCGAACGGCACTCACGTTTGGGCCGAGCGCTATGACCGGCCGCTCGGCAACATTTTCGAAGTCCAGGACGAGATCACGCTGAGCGTCGTCGGCGCCATCGAGCCAAGCCTGCGGCAGGCGGAGATCGAGCTTGCGAAGCGCAAGCGCCCGGACAGCCTGGACGCCTACGATCTTTATCTGCGGGCTCTGCCCCATGCCCAGGTGGCGATGCCCGGCGATGGCGAGAAGGCGCTCTCATGGCTTAACAAGTCGCTCGCCCTTGAACCGGACTATGCCGCCGCCCACGCCCTTGCGGCCTGGTGCTACGAGCAGCGCTACGTGCGCGGCGGCATGCACGAGGCCGACAAGGTCGCCGCGCTCGAGCATGCGCGCGCGGCGCTGGCGGCCGCCGCGGACGACGCGACGACGCTCGCCACCGCGGGCTTCGTGATCGGCCTCGTCGAGCACGACTATGAAGCCGCGATGAACGCCATCGACCACGCGCTGGCCTTGAACGGCTCCTCGGCGCTGGCGCTCGGCCTCGGCTCGACGATCCTTGCCCACGATGGTCGTATCGAGCAGGCGATAGAGTACGGCGAACGCGCCCTCCGGCTGAGCCCTCACGACCCGACGGCTTATCTGCAATTCACGGCGCTCGGCATCGCCCACCTTGCGGCGGGGCGCTTCGAACAGGCCGCTGCGGCATGCAACAAGGCATCGCAGTCGAACCCGCGCTTCAGCTTTCCCGTTGTTTTGCAGGCTGCCGCTTTGTGCCGCCTCGGCCGCGCGCATGAGGCCAAGGCAGTGGCGCGCAGGGTGCTCGAGCTGGAACCGCGCTTCAGCATTGCCCAATTCGTCAAATCCCACACCGGGCGGCCGGAAATCTGGAATCCAATCGGCGACGCGCTGCGCCAAGTGGGCCTGCCGGAGTAGTGATGCCGAGGCTGCGTTCGCGGCCGGCTCGCGCGATCCCGTTGGGGCGAGCGAATTGGACGCCCGTCTCCCGCCAAGGCGCCGCGCTCAATTCCGCGCTGCGGCGGCCCTGCCGGCGGCGTGGATGATCAGGATGCCGTGCGGATCGACGCGCAGATGCTGGCCCGGAAAGACGACGGTGGTCGAGCCGAATTCTTCGACCACGGCCGGCCCATCGAGCGTAAAGCCGGCACCGAGCGAAGCGCGCTCGAACACCGGCGTGTCGCAGAACTTGCCGTCGAAGTAGACCGGGCGGCTGCCGGGCTTCGGCGGCGCGCCGGTTTCTTTCAGCACGGGGATGCTCGGCCGATCGATCATGCCGAAACCGGACACGCAGAAATTGACCAGCTCCACCTTCTGCTGGCCGGCGTAGTTGTAGCCGAAGGTTTTGAGATGCGCGGCGTGGAAGGCCTCGATCAGCGCGGCGAGGAATCGCGCGTCGACCCCGCCGGAAGGCGCCGGCACGCGAACTTCCATGGATTGTCCCGCGTAGCGGACGTCGGCCTCGCGCACGAGCGCGATCCGCTCGGGCACAATGCCGTCCTTCTTCAGCGTGGCAGCGGCGTCTTTTTCCAGTGTCGCATAGTGGGCGGCGATGGCCGAAAGGTCGATTGCTTCCTCGGGCATGACCTTGGTGACGATGTGGTCAGTGCGCCAGTCGACCGCCAGGAGGCCGAAAGCGGAGAGGTTGCCGGGGTTCGGCGGCACGATGCAGGTCTTCATGCCCATGAGCTCCATCACCGCCGGGGACTGCGCCGGGCCGGAGCCGCCGAAGGAAAGGAGCGCGAATGCGCCTGGATCGATGCCGCGCTGGATGGTCATCTGCCGGATGGCATTGGCCTGATCCCAGTTGGCGATCTCGATGATGCCTTCGGCGAGTTGCTCGGCGTTCAGCTTGCCGGGAAGCCGCGCCGCAAGCTGTTCGAGTCCTTGCCGTGCGCGCAAAACGTCGAGGCGGATGCCGCCGCCGATCAGCGCCGGCGGAATGCGGCCGAGGACAAGATTGGCATCGGTGATGGTCGGCTCCACGCCGCCGTTCGGATAGCACATCGGGCCGGGCACGGCCCCGGCGCTGCGCGGCCCGACTTTCAGCGTTCCTTCGCGTGAAAGCCACGCGATCGAGCCGCCGCCGGTGCCGATCGTCTTGACGTCGAGCATCGGGATGCGCACCGGGAAGCGGCCGACGCGGCCGCCGTTGGTGATCTTCGGCTTGGCGCCTTCGATCAGGCAGAGGTCGGTCGAGGTGCCGCCGGCGTCGAGCGTCACCAGGTCGGGAAAGCCGGCGATCTCGGCGATGACAGCGCTGCCGAGCGCGCCGGCGGCCGGCCCGGAAAGCGCGGTCGTGATCGGCTTGCGCATGACCTGATCGGGGCTGGCGACGCCGCCGCTCGACTGCATGACCAAAAACGGCTTCTCGTTGAGCTCTTGCCCCAGCTCGTCGCGGATGCGGTCGAGATAGCGGCTCATATGCGGCTTGATGAATGCGTCGACCAGCGTCGTCACCGCCCGCTCGTATTCGCGGTATTCCGGAAGCACGTCCGACGAGAGCGACAGCGTGCAGCCCGGATATTCCTGCGCCACGATCTCAGCCGTGCTGCGTTCATGCGCGGCGTTGGCGTAGGAGTGCATGAGGCATATGCCGATCGTGGCAATGCCCTGGGCGCGAAAGAAGCGCGCGGCGGCGCGCACGCTCGTCTCGTCGAGCGGCCGCAGCTCGGCGCCGAGAAAGTCGAGGCGGCCGCCGACCTCGCGCACATAGCGCAGCGGCACCAGGCGCTCGGGCTTCACCCAGAAATAAGAATTGCCGTAGCCCTCGGGCACGGATTGGCGGGCGATCTCGAGAATGTGGCGGAAGCCTTCGGTGACGATCAGGCCGAGACCGGCGATCTCGTCCTGCAGCAGCGCATTGGTCGCGACCGTCGTGCCGTGCGCGAGCACGGCAAGATCGTCCACGCCGGCGCCGCATTGGCCGAGAATGGCGTGGACACCGCGCACCAGCGCGACCGCCGGGTTCGACGGCGTGCTCGCGACCTTGGTCACGCGCATGACGCCGGATTTGTCGTCGACGCAGACGATGTCGGTAAAGGTGCCGCCGGTGTCGATGCCGATCCGCAAAGAAGCCGTGCCGCTCATCCTTGCTCAGCTTCCCCTGCGGCTCCGATCGAACGCCTCGACCGCGAATGGACAGACCGTTTGACAATGTAGCCCAATCCATCGGCCGTTCGCTATCCGAACCACGCGAAACGGAAAGGGCGGTTCGCTATTCGAACCCAGCGCGATTGGGCAGGTGCCCGATAATGTACCAGCGTGTGCAAAGTTCGCGAGCAATGCGCCGCGTACCGCGCACGGTGCCGTCAGCAAAACGCCGAATCCGACTTGACAGCAAGTTGCGGCCTCATAAACTCGACGGCGAAAAACTGAAGAAACAAAACAGCTTGCGGAGGACACGGCTGCTGGCGCGGGGACGCGAAGGGTGCAGCGTGACATTCCCAAAAGCTGGTGATGCCGCCGGCCCGGCCGGACCGGCCTCGTGCGTGAATCGAAACGGGAGGTAGCGATGAGCGGCAATGCTCGCTTCAATTTCATGCATTTTCTTCCCTACGTGCATCTCCCTGAGAACCACAAGGAGTTCAAGTCGCTGTGGGTGGATTTCTCGAACAAATATTATGATCCCAAGCGCGGCCATACGCTCTATCAGCGCTATCTGTCCGAGCTCGTGCTCGCCGACAGGCTCGGCTTCGACGCGATCGTCGTCAACGAGCATCACAACACCGCCTACAGCATGATGGCGGCGCCGAACCTCATCGCCTCCGCAATCATTCCGCAGACCCGCAATGCCAAGATCTGCGTGTGGGGGACACCGCCGAACCTGGAATACCCGAACCGTCTGGCCGAGGAATACGCCATGCTCGACGTGATGTCGGAGGGGCGCCTGGAAGTGGCGTTCCCGCTCGGCACCGGCATGGAGTACTGGGCCAATCCCATCAACCCAACGACGGCGCGCGAGCGGCACAGGGAATCGATCGCCATCATCCTGCAGGCATGGACACAGGACGGACCGACCAAATTTTTCGGCGAGTTCTATACCTACCGGTTCCTCAATCCGTGGCCGCGGCCGTACCAGAAGCCGCATCCGCCCTGCTACATCGTCGGCACCGGCAGTCCGGAAACGGTCGAGCTCGCCGCCGAGCTCGGCTTCGGCTACTCGGCGGTGTTCGTGACCAAGCAGCGCGCGCTCGAGCTCAATCGCAAGCTGCGCGAACGCGCGTCGAGCTACGGGCGCACCATCCGTCCCGACCAGATGCCGCTCGGCGTGATTACCTACGTGGCCGAGACCAAGCAAAAGGCTGAGGACGAGGGGATCGAGCACATCCGCTATTTCTTCGAGGATGCGCTGCGCACCACGCCGGAGTTTCTCAATCCGCCCGGCTACATCTCGGTCGAGCAGCTGAAGATTCGCGCGGCGCTGGCCGACAAGCTGCACGGCAAGTTCGACTTCGACGCCGTCAACGAAGCCTTCTTCTGCGCGGTGGGAACGCCCGACCAGGTCGTCGATCAGCTCAGCCAATGGGGCGAGACCATGGGCACCAACCATTTCAACCTGATGGCAGCCGTAGGCAACATGCCGAACTGGAAGGTGGTCAAGAACCTCAGCCTGATCGCCGAGGAGGTGATCCCGCGTATGCGCACTACGGCGCCGGTCGCGCGCCGCGCCGCGGCCGAATAGAAGCGGGATCAACCATGACCGAATTCAAACGCGAGACGCACACCGTCAACGGGGTGAAGATCATCCTGTTGACCGCCGGCAGCGGGGAGCCGCTGTTGTTTCTGCATGGGGCCGGCACGTTCCACGGTTTCGAGTTCGCCAAGCCCTGGGCCGACAAGTTCCGGGTCCTTCTTCCGTTTCATCCGGGCTTCGGCGAATCCGCCGAC
This sequence comes from Bradyrhizobium sp., assembly GCA_035568535.1. GTDB lineage: Bacteria > Pseudomonadota > Alphaproteobacteria > Rhizobiales > Xanthobacteraceae > Bradyrhizobium. Next base: position 458 of record DATMNV010000196.1, on the reverse strand, counting down.
GATCCGGCGATGAACGACATCCACGACTACGTCATGCACTATGTCGAGCTGCTCGACCTCCTCGGGCTCGACAAGGTCAACCTGGTCGGGTTCTCGCTCGGCGGCTACATCGCCGCCAAGTTCGCCATGGAGCACGGCCACCGGGTGCGGAAGCTGGTCCTGGTCGGGCCGGCAGGACTGCGTGACGACAAGCATCCGACCGCCGACGTGCTGGGGCTGCCGGGCGAGCAATTGCCGGCGATGCTGGTGTCGAATTTCGACGTGATCAAGCCGTATCTGCCGACCAAGCCGGACCTCGACTTCATCGGCGACCGCTACCGCGAAATGACCACCACGGCGCGGCTCCTGTGGGAGCACCCCTACGACTCGAAGCTGCCGCGCTATCTCCACCGCCTCACCATGCCGACGCTGCTGGTCTGGGGCGAGGAGGACCAGCTCATCCCGTCGCAGCAGGCGGA
>DATMNV010000195.1:0-4612 GCA_035568535.1 Bradyrhizobium sp. | reverse complement strand
AGCCAGTCCTCGCGCGGATCGGCATAGAGCCCGCTTCGTGTGGAAGGTGCGGTGCTGGCGACCATGGTGTTTGCTCCCCAAAGGTTTCTTGTTGGTTGTCTTGCTTGTCAGACCCCGTCGAGAATAATCACCGTCGGCGTTCCCGGCAATGTCTCGCGCGAGATGCGCAGCGTGCGTTCGGCCCGGCGGTCGATCTCGAATTGCTTGCCGATGCGCTGCATGAAATCCTCCAGCGGCGTCTCGAAGCGGTGCATCGGCAGCACCACCGAAGCGCGCAGGCGCCGGGTGATCTCGGAGACGCCGTCGAGCGACATGGTGTAGGCGCCGTCGATCGGCACCATCAATATGTCGAGCCGGCCGATCGCCGCGAAATGGCTGTCGTCGAGCTTCACATGCAGATGACCGAGATGACCGATGCACAGACCCGCGACCTCGAAGATGAAGATCGAGTTGCTGTCCTTGATCATGTTCTCGCCGGAATAGTCGCCATAGAAGCGGCGAATGTCGGTCGTGACATTGCGGATGAAGACGTCGCCGATCTTCTCCGAGATTTTGGCGGGTTGCCCGTCATCGCCCCAGCCATGCAGCACTTGGGGAATCCGCGGATCGGGAAACAGCGTGTAGTGCGTGGAATGCGCGCGGTTCATGGTGACGACGTCGGGCAGCCGTCCCATCCGGTAGGCGCCGTTCCAGTCGGTCGCGATGCGAACGCCGCCGGGCGTATCGATGTAGTAGGTGGAATGGCCGCCATAGGTGATCGCGACTTCATCGGTGACGGCCGCCGTGCGGCGAAGGCTGACCGGCGTTGCGCGCGGCGGCGCGCTCGCCATCGCCAGGCACTCGCTGCGCGGCGTGTCCTGAGATTGCGCCATCGCCGGCGCGACCAGGGAACCGAGCAGGGCGAGGATGGCGGAAACGGTGCGCAACATGGCGAGGCCTGTTCGAAGACGAGGGACAGTATCGCCGAATGGCGAACCAAACTATGATGACCGCATCAATAGATCGTCAGAAAGCGTCCAGGAGTTGCAGGCATGTCGTCACGCGCGTCTTCCTCGCAGCGGCTCGAGCCGGTTCGCCATATCGATGCCGGCGTGCTCAACATCGCCTATTACGAGACAGGTCCCGCGGAGGGGCCAGTCGCGGTGCTGCTGCACGGCTTTCCCTATGACATCCACTCTTATGTCGATGTGGCGCCGATGCTGGCCGCGCAGGGTTGCCGCGTCATCATTCCCTATTTGCGCGGCTATGGCGCGACGCGATTCCCCGACGCGGCAACGATGCGTTCCGGCGAGCAGGCGGCGATCGGCGCGGACCTGATGGCGCTGATGGATGCGCTGAAAATTCCGCGCGCGGTGTTCGCGGGCTATGATTGGGGCGGCCGCGCGGCTTGTGTCGGCGCGGCGCTATGGCCGGAGCGTTGCATCGGCCTTGTTAGCGTCAACAGCTACCTGATCCAGGACATCGCCAATGCACTGAAGCCTGCGCGCGCGGAGCGTGAGGTGCCGCTGTGGTACCAATGGTATTTCCAGATCGAGCGCGGACGCGCGGGCTTGGCCTCCGACCGGCGCGGCATCGCGCGGATCCTGTGGCGGCAATGGTCGCCGAACTGGTCGTTCGATGACGCCTGCCTCGAGCGCACCTCGATTGCGCACGACAACCCCGACTATGTCGACATCGTGATCCACAGCTATCGCCATCGCTATGGTCTTGTCGAAGGCGATCCGCGCTACGCCGATATCCAGCGCAAGCTCGCGGCGCTGCCGCCGATCACCGTGCCCGCGATCACGCTCGACGGCGAAGGCGACGGCGTTGCGCCCGCGACCGACGGCAAGGCGAGCGCGGCCAAATTCACCGGGAGCCGCATCCATCGCACCATCCCGCGCGCCGGACATAATCTGCCCCAGGAAGAGCCGGAGGCGTTCGCCGCAGCGGTGATGGAGTTGATCCGGGGATGATTATTCGCGCCTGGGGCTGAGCTTCCAGGTCGCGGCGATGATGCCGATGGTCATCAGGCCGCTGACCGCAGCGGCGACGGGGATCGACAGCACCAGCGCCGATGTGGCCGCCCAGCCGATCGAGGAGAAGGCCTCGGCAAAGGTCGCAAGCCGCGACGAAGTCTGGCGGCGGCGGAATTGGCTGCGTTTCGCCTGCACGCGGAACCAGAGCTGGATCGCGGTCGCGGAGGCCGCACCGATGGTGACGCCGGCCGCGGTGACTACGGCCTGCGCCGGCGCAAGGAGGGCAAGCGCTGCAACCAGCGGCGTGAAGATCACGCCGATTACGATCAGCACCACCTCGATCTTGGCGCGGATCACGCTGGTGGGAGACAGCGGCGCGGTGGCGACAAGGTCGGCGGCGTCCTCGCCGGAGATCGTGAGCCAGGCGAGACCGCCGGCCAACTGGCCCGCGGCCATCACGATCACGGGCGTGATCAGTACGATCGCGGTCGAGGAGTCGGAAAAGCTGCGCCACAGAAACAGCGCCGGCGGCACGAGATAAAGCAGCTGCATCAACGTCTGCGACACCAGCCAGGGATCACGGCCGAGCAGCAAAAATTCCTTGCGACGCAGTGCCTGCTGACGCGAGCCGCCGCGAAACGCCTTCGCGTCCTTGCCTTGCCGGCCGGAAGCGGCATGCGCGGAGGCGCTGAGCGCGGTATCGGCAAAGCGCGGCGACAGCACCGTCATGACCGCACCGAGCAGCACCAGGCCGGTCGACAACAACAGCAAGAGCGCTCCGCCATCGCCAAGGATCGCATGCGCCGGCCACCACACCAGGCTGTCGGGGCCGGGCGCATAGGCAGCCGCGGCGTCCGAGGTCAGCACCGCGAAGCGCGACAGCGTGCCGTAGGACAGGATCGCCGCGACCTGCAGCGCGATGACAAAGCCCGCGCCGATGATGGCAGCGAGAATCTGCGCAATCAGCCGCGTTCGCGCCGGGCCGATCAAGCGAAAGAGCACGATGGTGGTCGCGATCGCGACGGCGGCCGCAGTGAGACCAACCGCGATGACGACGCCGAAGGCTGCAAACCATCTGGCGCCGCCGCCAAGCACGAGCACGTCGACAAAGGGCGTCGACAGCACCAGCGCCATGCCGGTGACGACAAGCGCGATCGCGGCGATACGCACCGAAAACACGTTGGTGAGCTTCGCCGGCGAGGACATGATCAGATCGAGATCGGCGCGGGCATAGAACACGCGCGTCACCGACTCGATCGCCTGCGAGAGCATCAGGGCCCAGGCCAGGAACACGGTCGCGGTGAGGACGATCAGCGAGGTCTTGTCGAGCGGCGCCTGCAACTCCGCGTAGCGGCCGATCACCGCCCAGGCCGGCAGGTGCATCACCGCGGCGAAGACGATGAGGCCGATCACGGCGGCGCGGGTCTTCCGGCGCCGGCCGCCGGTCATCATGGCGAGCCATTCGCGCCAGGCGAGCCGCAACTCATGCCGGGCAAACCAGGAGAGCGCGGTGGCCGAGCTCATGCGGCCTCTCGCTTCACATCGACCAGCGCGATGAAGAGGTCTTCGAGGCTGGTGTCGTGATGACCGTTCTGCTGGCGCAGTTCCGCGAGCGTCCCTTCGGCAACGAGCCGTCCCGTCGCGATGACACCAATGCGGTCTGCCATGCGCTCGGCGACTTCGAGGATATGCGTAGTCATGATCACGGTGCAGCCGGCGCGGACGCGATCGCTCAACAGCCCCTTGACATGGCGGGCGGAGACGGCGTCAAGCCCGGTCAAGGGCTCGTCGAGGATGATCAGCCTGGGATCGTGCACCAGCGCGCCCGCAAGCGCCACTTTCTGGCGCATGCCCTTGGAGAATCCTTCGCAGCGCTCGTTACGATGCGGCTCGAGGCCAAGCGAAGCGAGCAGCTCCTGTGCGGCGGCTTGCGATGTCCTGGGTTCGATGCCCCAGAGACCGGCGACGAATTCGAGATATTCGGTCGGGGTCAGCTTGTCATAGATCATCGGCTCGTCGGATACCCAGGCCATCACCTGTTTGGCGGCAACGGGATCGCGCAGGGCGTCGATGCCGAAGATGTCGACCGAGCCGGCGTCGGGTTTGAGGAGGCCTGCGACCATGCGCAAGGTCGTGGTCTTGCCGGCGCCGTTGGGGCCGACCAGCGCATAGAACTCGCCGGCACGGACCGTGAGATCGAGTGCATCGACCGCAAGTCGGTCAAAACGCTTTGTTAACCCTCGCAGCTGCAGCGCGGATATTTCGCCGTTCATGAATGTGTCGTCCAGCCTGGCTGTTGCGGGAAGACCATGGACTGAAGACGTTTCGGCGCGGTGAATCCAGGGGCGCAAATTCGCCGATCGGAATGCAGGAGACCCATGAAAAAGGACTGCGCGATGCTCCCGCGCAGCGCTTTTTATTGATGTCATCGCGGGGCGCGCGAAGCGCGAACCCGGAATCTCGAGATTCCGGGTCTGGTGCTGGCGCACCAGCCCGGAATGACGTCGTTACTTCGTCACTTCTTCGGCCGCACCGCGTCGGCGGTGCCCTGGATGAAGGCCTGGATCTTGACGATGTCCTCGTCTTTCAGCTTGCCCGTGAAGTCGGGCATGCCGCGGTCTTTGAAGGGACCGTTGAACACGATGTCCTTGAGG
>DATMNV010000194.1:0-46250 GCA_035568535.1 Bradyrhizobium sp. | reverse complement strand
CGCGAGCAAGCCGCCGAGCGTTCCGGCCATCATGGGCGCGAGCGGACCGGGATCGCGGTACGCCGCCATGAAGCCCACGAATTGCAGCACCATGATCAGCGGCCCCGGTGTGGTCTCGGCCATTCCGAGACCGTCGAGCATCTCGCCCGGCTTGAGCCAGTGGTAATTCTCGACGGCTTGCTGGGCGACGTAGGCCAGCACCGCGTAGGCGCCGCCGAAGGTCACCACCGCCATCTTGCTGAAGAACACGGCGATCTGGCTGAAGACGTTGGCGCTGCCGAGCGTGGCAAGGACCGCGATGACCGGAATGAGCCAGAGTGCGAGCCAAATGACCGAAACGGCCAACGCGCGCGCGACGGTGGGGCGGGCGTGTTCGGGTATGCCCTCGCCGAGCATGTCATCGACGACGGCCGCTTTGCCCTTGTCGGGGCCATGTCCCGCGCTGACTTCAAACTCGGCGAGGCCCATCATTCCCGCGACGAAGCCGATGATCGCGGCGCCGAAGACGATGATCGGAAAGGGAACGTTCAAGAAGAAGATACCCACGAACGCGACCGCCGCGAGCGCGATCATCATCCGGTTCTTGAGCGCGCGTTTGCCGATGCGAACCAGGGCTTCGACCACGATCGCGAGAACAGCCGCCTTGAGACCGAAGAACAGCGCGACGATGACCGGGACGTTACCCCAGCCGGCGTACACGTAGCTCAGCGCCATGATGGCGATGATGCCGGGAACGACGAAAAGCCCGCCGGCGATGATGCCGCCGAGCGTGCGATGCATCAGCCAGCCGATATAGGTCGCGAGCTGTTGCGCCTCGGGACCCGGCAGCAGCATGCAGTAGTTGAGCGCATGCAAAAACCGGCTCTCGGAAATCCAGCGCTTTTCCTCGACCAGGATGCGGTGCATGACCGCGATCTGTCCGGCCGGGCCGCCAAAACTCAGCAGCGCCACCCGCAGCCAGACCCGGAACGCCTCGCGGAAGCTGATGCCGTGACCGGCATCAGCCTTCGCTGCGATTTGATTGGTCGTCACGTCGCTCATGACCTGATCATGACTTGGCCTTGCCGGCCGGCCAGTTGTGGGTCTCGCCGGTGGCGTCGCGGCACCAGCGATAAAGCGCGTCATAGAGCGTCATGCCGGCGGTGAGCTGCTCGAGATCGTCGTCGTACATCCGGGACAGGCCGAGCGAGGCGGCCAGCAACCCTGGTGCCTCCGGGCAGAGGTCGAGCCGGGCCGTATCGGCCGCGCGCACCATGGTGGCGAGGCGAGACAACGGCGGCGTCGCCAGCCCGAACTCCTCGACCATGACGTCAAACGTGCATTGTTCGCCGCGGTGGCTCCAGAACACGTTCTCGACATCGAACGGCGCCGCCTTGAAGCGCTCGGCGACCGCGAGCACTTCGGATGGCGACACGAACAGGAACACAGCGGCGGGGTCGATGAAGCGGCGGATCAGCCAGGGGCAGGCGATCCGGTCGATCTTCGGTCTTGCGCGCGTGACCCAGACCGTGCGGCCGCGCGCGTCCCGCGGCGGCAGCTTTTCGGCCGGCACCAGCGGCAGGTTTGAAGCCTTCCAGCCTTCGAAGCCGCCTTCGAGGGTTTCGGCCTGGGCGTTGGTGTGCCGGAGCCACGCCGCGGTTCCCTGCGCCAGTTTCTCGCCGCGCAGGCAGACGACGATCGCGGGCTGGCCGGCGAACTCGCCGGCCCAGTCGGCGGCGTTCTCGTGGCTTCGCCTGACCGCGCCCGGAATCAGCCGGGGATCGGCGGCAAAATCCTTATCGGTGCGGACGTCGACCAGGAGAGGGGCATTGGCCGTGCCGATCAGGCGGGCCAGTCTGTCGGATGATATGGTGGTAAAGGATGACATTGTTGCGTCCTCGCAAACAGAAACGGGACGCGATGCTTGGGCTTGTCGCCTCACGGGGAGATCGCCTCATCCCCTTGGATACTATTACAGCGAAACCGGCGTGACCTGTCAACAGCGTCCACGGGCGGCTTGGCGCCATTGTGATAGTATTCGTCTGGCGAAGCGCTATATGGCGGGCAGAACCCCAGGAGCCCTCGGAGGTCATCCGATGCACACCCATTCGCTCGATCAGCACATGCATGATCACGTCTTCCTCGGCGAAAAGCACGCGCAGAACGAGCGCCGTACCTGGTTCGTGGTCGCGCTGACGCTGGTGATGATGGTCGGCGAGATCGCCGCCGGCTCGTTCTTCGGCTCGATGGCGCTGCTCGCCGACGGCTGGCATATGGGGACCCATGCGGCGGCGCTCGGCATTGCCGGCGCGGCCTATCTGTTTGCGCGCCGGCAGGTGGGCAATGACCGCTTTTCCTTCGGCACCGGCAAGTTCGGCGACCTCGCGGCGTTTTCCAGCGCGCTGATCCTTGGGATCATCGCCGTGCAAATCGCTTACGAAAGCGTGCTGCGCCTATTCTCGCCGGTCCCGATCGCTTATGGCGAGGCGGTCGCGGTGGCCGTGCTCGGTCTCATCGTCAATCTCGTCAGCGCCTTTCTGCTGCGCGACAGCCACGACCATCATCACGGCGACGCGCATGACCACGCTCACGACGACGATCACGATCACCACCACGACGACCATGATCATGACCATGGCCGCCATCACCGCGACAACAATTTTCGCGCCGCGTATGTGCATGTGCTGGCGGACGCCGCCACTTCCGTGCTCGCGATCTCGGCGCTGGTGATCGCGATGCAGACGGGCTGGGTGTGGGCCGACCCCGCGGTCGGCATCATCGGCAGCATCGTGATCGCGAGCTGGGCCTATACCCTGATCCGCGATGCGGGATCCGTACTGCTCGATGTCAGCGTGGACAAGAAGCTGGAACGCACCATCCGCGCGCGGCTGGAGGAGGGCCGCGATCGCATCACCGACCTGCACGTCTGGCGGGTCGGTCCGGGCCACTGCGCCGCCGTGATTTCCATTGTGTCGGATGCGCCGTTGCAGCCGGCGCTCTACAAGGAGCGGCTGCAGGACCTCAAGGCGCTGAGCCATGTAACGGTCGAAGTCGAGCACTGCCGGCATCATCAAACGGGCGCGTGCTGACGATTGCGATGTTCTTGAGTCGTTCTGTCAAGATTTGACGGAATCGTCGGCAAATGCATTCTCACCGTATGTTCGAGAATTGTAGACTGGCTCGCATGAGCGACGGTCACTACTGCATCGTGCGGGACTTGGGCCTGGTGAAGGGCGGCAAGGGCATGAAGCATCACGAAGTGATCGTCGACTTCAACCGCCGCGGAATGGTGGCGCTGGTGAAGCGATTGCTCACCCGGCCGCAACGCGCCGAAATGACGCGCTTGCAGGATTTGCGAGAGACACCCGATAAAGTCGGCACAGACCCTTATATGCTAGCGTGAGGCGGCGCTCGCGCCTTACCTGCGTAAGGGATCGCCCATGCCCGCCAATCTTGTTCAGACCTATCGTGCTTTTGCCTGCAACAATGCCTGGGCAAACCATCGGCTGCTCACAGCTTGCGAGAAGCTGACGCAAGCGGAATTCGAAGCCGAGCGCACCGGCTTCTTCCCGAGCCTGCAGGCGACGTTGAACCACATCTACATCATCGACCTCTTCTACGTCGATGCGCTCGAAGGCGGCTGGCTCGGGCCGAAGGCATGGGCGAACCCCGTTCCTTGTCCAGGGATCGCCGAACTGAAGCCGGCGCAGGCGGCCGTCGACGGGCGCCTGATCGCGCATTGCGATGCGCTGACGCCGGAGCGGCTCGACGACCTCGTGAAGGTCAACCGCGACATGCGGGTGCAGACGGAACGGCGCGACCGGTTGCTGATGCACCTATTCCAGCATCAGATCCATCATCGCGGGCAGGCGCATGCGATGCTGTCGAGCACGTCAGTCGCGCCGCCGCAGCTCGACGAGTTCTTTGCCGTCGAGGAGGCGCCGCTCAGAGCCGGCGAGTTCGCTGAGCTTGGCTGGACGGAGGAGCGAATTTGGGGCGATCGTCCCTAGAGAGACGATCGTAAGAAGGGACTTGCCATGAATGCATTTGCCGCCGCCGGTGCGGGCTTTTTGCTCGCGGTATTGTGGTTCGACCTGATGTTCGATGTGCAGACGCGAAAGTCTGCTGCCAACCCACTGCCATCTGAAGTCCTGGCGTCGATCTCGGCCTATTATCGCCGCGTCACGACCGAGGCTTTTCCAATGAATCGTTTGGTCGCGCTGGTGATGCTGCTGACACTTGCTGTCATCGTCGTCGAGATCATCAGCGGCGAATATGCATGGTGGATCGGCTGGGGATCGTTGCTGCTTGCAGGCAGCGGATTTGTGCCTACCATGATGCGCACCGTTCCCAATGCGCGCCGGCTGGGAGCGGCCGCTGACACGGCGGAAGAGCAGACAAGATTGGCGCGCGCGGTGTGCCGCGATCACATGTTCAGCTTTGCACGCATGAGCGCAGTGCTCATCCTGCAGCTGGCGGCGCGGTGATGCGATGGGAGAGGAAGTGTGGGCGAGTGGATCGGCGTTGCCATCGCCTTGCTGTCGAGTTGTCTCGGCGGCACGGCGGCCGCGATTACGCGCTATCTCACGGGCGGAGCCGACCCGATCGCGCTGGCAGTGCTGCGCTGGGGCATTGGCTTTGTCTGCCTGTTGCCGGCAGCGCTGCTGTTGAAGGCAAGATGGCCGGCGCGGCGCGATCTTCCGGCGGTCGCAGCACTCGGTGTTTGCTTCTTCGGCCTGTTCTTCATCTTCTACAACATCGCGATCTCGTTCACGACTGCGGCGCGCGCCTCGCTCGCGCTGGCGACGCTGCCGCTGTCGACCATGGTGGTGGCGGCGCTGCTCGGCGTCGAGAAGCTGACGTTTCGAAAAACGCTTGGCGTCTGCATCGCCGTGTTCGGCGTGGCCGCGGCACTCGCCGCCGGACTGTCTGCTGCGCCACAAGGCGCCTGGCGTGGCGAACTGATCATGCTGGCGGCGGTGTTCTGCAATGCCTTCTACAACGTGCTGTCGCGGCCGCTCATGCGGCGCTCGAGTGCTCTCGGCTTCCTCACGGTCGGGATGGGCGCCGGTGCGGCGGTGCTGATCGCAGTCGGATTGTTCACCGGCAGCATCGTGGCGCTGAAAAGCTTTAGCACGCCGCAATGGATCGCCGGCATCTATCTCGGCGTCGGCGGAGGTGCTGCCGCCTTTATCCTCTGGGTGCTGGCGCTGGAGCGGGCGACGCCCACGCGCGTGGCCAACACGATGACGGTAAATCCGATCGCCGCTGCGCTGCTCGCCAAACAACTGGTCGGCGAGCCGATCACACCCAATTTGGTGCTGGGATTGATCGCGGTTTTTGCCGGAATCTGGATCGCCACGCAGGAAAACAAGAACGCCGATCAAAAACGCGTAAGATAAGGATGCTACCGGGGAGTGTGGGGTTGGTATCCTGACGCCGGAACCTTCCGGAGGCATCGACAGGGAGAAAATAACATAAATAACATGAAGCGTGGTGTGGGATTGGCGGCCGTGCGCAGCTCTGGATCAACCACGACAAGGCGCAGCGCGACACCTTGAAAAATGGCGCCGGAGTTTTACGAATAAAGAAGATCAGCGCTGCGGCGCCGAGACCGGCGGCGGACTTTGGCCGCCGGTCCGCTTCGGGTTCAGCGTGCCCGCCAGGAACGAAATCCCCCAGACCAGGATCAGCGTGATCAGATAGACCACATAGACTTGCGGCCGCTTGGTTGCCCAGCGCCAGAGGCCGCGGATGCCGGTGTCGGGTTTGGTCTCGTCGTTCATGCGTTCGTTGTGCGCGAATTGAGCTGCGAAGGGAAGCGCAAATGTTGGCGCTCAGGATTGCGGCTGCTTGACGTTCAGAAAGAAAAGCGCAGCCAGTGCCGCGAGGCTGAGCGCGGAAGAAACCATCAGCACGCCGCTTCCCATCCGGTCGATCAAGAGGCCGAAGATCAGGGGCGCCGGGGCCTGCGCCATCCGAGCCGGCGCGCCGAGCAGGCCAAGCCGATAGGCATAGTTGTTAGGCCCAAAGATCGCGAGCGGCAGCGTGCCGCGCGCGATCGTGATCACGCCGTTGCCGGCGCCGTGGAAGATCGCGAACACGCTCGCAGCCGCGGCGCCGCCGGTCAGCGCGACGATCAGCGCGCCGAGCGGATGCATGATAAAGGCGAGGCGGGCAGAGACGATGGGATGGTAGCGGCTGAGGAAGCTGATCTCGAACACACGGGCCAGCACTTGCGCCGGGCCAATTAGCGCGCCGGCGGCAACCGCCTCGAGATGCGTGGCGCCGGTGGCTTCCAGGATGCGCGGAAATTGCGCCGCCATCGCGCCGGTCACGATCCAGACCAGCGCGAAAGCGACCGCCAGCAGCACCATGGTGCGATCGATCGGAATATGCGGCTTCTCCGCTTCATCCGCCTTCGTCTTCGCATCGGGGACGCGCGGCAGCATCAACAGATTGAGCGGCAGGCCGATGATGATATGCGCCGCCGCCCAGGCAAGGCAGGTGTCGCGCCAGCCGATATAAGCGAGCCCGTAGGCCGTGAGCGGCCAGCCGATCGTGCTTGCAAAGCCCGCCATCAGCGTGATGCCGGTGATCGCCCCGCGCGCGGTCGCGCCATAGATGCGCCCGAGCGCGCCGAACGCCGCGTCATAAAGGCCGTAGCCCATGCCGATGCCGAGCAACAGCCAGGCCGCCATCAACATCGGAATCGAATGCGTGAAGCCGAGCAGCACGAGGCCGCCAGCGAGCGTCAGGTTGGAGAACGACAGCACCGGCCGGCCGCCGACCCGGTCGATCTGCCGACCGATGCGCGGGCCGAGCAGGCCGGCGATCACAAGCGCGCCGGAATAGGCGCCAAAGATCCAGTTGGCGGAGATGCCGAGATCCCTTGCGATCGGATCGGCCACCAGCGCCGGCAGATAGACGCTGGAGGCCCATGCCAGCGTCTGGGTCGTGCCGAGCGCCAGGATAACGGGGAGTTGGCGCCCGCTCATGTTTTGGGCGCCATAGCGCGGAGTGTTCGCATCGCTTGCGCATTTGCGCGTCTGGCGCGGGACACGTCAAGCCGGAGGGCTGCGCTTTCGCCCCGCGCAATTGCGCGGCATAATGGCGGCATGGAACTCTCCTCCCGCATCGAGCTGATGAACTGGCTGGTTGGCCAGGGCCTCACCGGCCTTCCCGAACCCGATCTGGTCCGCGGCTTCTGCGAGCGATGCAGGGCCGGCGGGCTGGATCTGTCGCGGATGACTGCCTTCATCGACACGCTGCACCCGATCTATGAGGGGCGGGGTTTTCGCTGGAGCGACAGGCCTTCCAATGAGGGCGACACCTTCGAATACAAGTCGTCCGCCGAAGGCGATGCCGCCAAGAACTGGCGACGATCCGCCTTCCATCACATGCTCGAAAACGGCCATGACGAGCTGCAGCTCGACCTGGCCGACAGCGCTTCGCGCGATTTCTCCATGATCGGCGACCTCGTCGACAAGGGCCACCGGCATTTCCTCGCCTTCATCCATCGCTTTGGCGATGCCGGCACGCTTGGCCAGATGGACTGCTTCTATTCCTACTTCACCACCCGCCGCGAGCAGGGTTTTTCCGATCCGGAGCTGGAAGCGCTGCGCGATCTCGTGCCGGTATTGGGACTGACGATCAAATCCGCCCAGCAGATGGATATCGCCCGCACGCTGGGCCGCGTCTATCTCGGCCGCGATGCCTCGGAACAGGTGCTGCGCGGGCGCATCAGCCGCGGCGTCACCGAGCGCATCAACGCGGTGCTCTGGTTCTCCGACCTGCGCGGCTCGACCAGGATCTCGGAAAGCATCGGCCCCGACGAGATCATTCCGTTCCTCAACGATTATGCCGATGCCTCGATCGAGGCGATCCATGATGCCGGCGGCGACGTGCTGAAGCTGATCGGCGACGGCGTGCTCGCGATCTTCACCGGCGAGGACATGACGGCGGCGCGTCGCGCGGCGCTCTCCGCCGAGCATCGCTTCCGCCTCAACATAGCGACGCTGAACGAGCGACGCGCCAAAGAGGGGCGGCCGGTGACCACGGCCTATGTCGGCCTGCATATCGGCGAGGTCTTCTACGGCAATATCGGCAGCGAGGACCGGCTCGACTTCACCGTGGTGGGGCCGGCGGTCAACGAAGTCAGCCGCATCGCCTCGATGTGCACGTCGATCGACCGCGAATTCCTGGCGTCGTCGGAGTTTTGCAAGGGGCTCGACGGCACCGGCCGCCGCTATCTGGTCTCAACCGGCCGCTACGCGCTGCGCGGCATCGGCCGCGCGCAGGATCTCTATACGCTCGATCCCGATATCGCCGCGAACGAGGCGATGGGCGGGAGCTATGAACGTTATCTGAAGAGTTGACATGGGCGCTCCAAGGGAAATTCCGCTCCGCTGCCGCTGCGGTCATGTGCGCGGCGTCGCGCGGGAAGTGGCCCCGCAGACCGGCTTCCGTTTCATTTGCTACTGCGGGGATTGCCAGGCCTTTGCGCGCTTCCTCGAGCGGGCGAACATGCTGGATAGCGCGGGCGGAACGGACATCTTCCAGATGCCAACCGGCCGCGTGAAGTTGACCGCAGGCACGGATGCCGTCCGCTGCCTGTATTTCTCAGCCAAGGTCTTCCGCTGGTACACCGATTGTTGCCGGACTCCGATCGGCAACACGGCCGGCCCGCGCTTCCCGGTCGTCGGCGTCATTCATTGCTTCATGGACCACGATGCGAGCGGTCTTTCCCGGGACAAGACGCTCGGCGCGCCGCTTTGCCGAATTTTCGAGCGCTCCGCTGTCGGCCCGCTGCCACTGAACGCACCGCCGCCGCTCTCACTCGCGTTCATGCCTGTTCGCATCGCAACGCTACTGCGCTGGTGGTGGCGCGGGCTCGGCCGGCCAAACCCGTTCTTCGACGAACGCACCAACGCACCACTCTCCGAGCCGCGCGTGTTTGCGCCGGATGAGCGTGCGGCACTGGAGATGTAGGTTCAGTCCGCGGGGGCCTGCTCCAGGAAGTGCAGCACATCGGCGTTGAATTGCGGCGCATCCTGCAGGAACGCGAAATGACTGACGGCGGGCAAGATCAAGAGAGCACTGCGCGGAATCTGGTCGGCCATGAACAGCGTGTCGGAACGCTTGATGGCCTCGTCGTGATCGGCGTCCACGATCCAGGTCGGCGTCGTGATGCGATGCAGGAGGTCGGCGGTGAAATGCGGCTGGGTCTCCCACATCTTCGTCACCTGCGCGAGGAACGCGTCATACTCCTTTGGCGTCGCAGACAAGCTCTCATATTCGGCTTTTGCCCGCGCCAGATATTTGTTGAAAACCGGGCTTTGCGAGATGTCGGCGACCCCGGACGGGTCGGAGTTCGCGGCGAACGCAAACAGCCTGGTCAGGCGGTCCGGATGGTTGATGGCAATGTCGAGGCCGATGATCGCGCCATCGCTCCAGCCTATGACCGCTGCCTTGTCGAGTTTCAGGAAATCCATCACGGCCAGCACGTCGGAGGCCATCAAGTCATAGCCGATCGGCTCGCTGTTGCGCGTCGAGCGGCCGTGTCCGCGGCTATCCATGACAATGACCCGGTAACGCGCGGCGAGCGCCGGGACCAAATGCCCCCAATAATCGGAATTGGCGAGGCCGCCATGGAGCAAGATCACGGGCTTGCCCTGTCCGAATGTCGCGTACCAGATTTTCACGCCATTCACTGGCGCATGGCCGCTATTGTCGGGCTTCGGCAAATGCGGGGTCGGTGGCAGTTGAAGCCATAGCGGCTCGGCGCGCGCCGGACCGCCAAGGATGATAAGGCAAAGGCCCAAGATCAGGATGATGCGCCGCATGCCCGAACATATCAGCCCGAAAGACGTGCTGCGCCTCAACTAGGCGTGACAGGCCTCTGCGTCAGTGACCATTTCCGGCTGCCGCGACAGCGCGACCGCGGGCGACATCAGGATCACCAGCGCCTGCGCGCCGAAGATCGCAACCGCGAGATAGAGGCAGGCTTCCGCGCCGTAAAAGCCGCCGACGATGGCGCCGAGCGCCGAGCCCAGCGGCCGCGCGCCGTAGCTTAAGATGTTGATCGCGGAGACCCGGCCAAGCAGCCGCGGCGGCGTCACGGACTGGCGCAAGGTGGTGGTGGAGATCACCCACAGGATCGGACCGACGCCGAGCAGGAAGAAGCTCAGGCCTGCAAGCCACGGCGCCGCGACGAAGGTGGTGATGGCCATGACGATCGCTGCGACAAAACCTGTGACCGGACCAAGACCGATCACGGTGCCGAAGGCGAGCCGCTTCATCACGCGCGTCGCCGCGAGCGCCCCGACCACCATGCCGACGCCGTACATCGCAAGCGTCGTGCCGACTCCCGTCGCGGAAAGGCCAAAGCGGCGGACGGCATAAGGCACGAACACCGCCAGCACCAGGAACGATCCGGTGTTGAAGATGAATTGCGTGACGAACACCGGCCGCAGCAGCGCGTGATGCAGGACGAAGCTCGCGCCTTCCCTGATGTCCTGCAGCGGATGACGACGCGGCGCGGCCTCGCGCACGGGCTCATAGATTCCGGAGAGCAGGACCACGGCGATCACGGAAAGTGCCGCGGCAAATCCAAAGGCGGGCGCAGCGCCGACCCAGCCGACCAGCACGCCGCCGAGCGCAGGGCCACTTGCAAACGCGATCGTGCGTGCGAGCTCGACGCGGGCGTTGGCGGCGGGCAGAAGTTGGGGCGTCACCAGCGACGGCACTAGCGCAGGGGCTGCGACGCTGTAGGCGACCGTGCCGCAGACGGCGATGAAGCCGAGTAGGCACAGCAGAGGCAGCGTCAACTCGCCGATCGCGATGAGAACAAGGATGCCGGCGAGCGCGGCCGCGCGCAGCGCTTCGGCACCAGCCATCAACTTCCGGCGTGAGATGCGATCGGTGAGGAGGCCTGCGGGAATCGCAAACAGGATGAAGGGCAGCGTGAGCGCAGTCTGCAACAGGCCGGTTTCGCCCTCGGCGACGCCGAGCATCAGCACGGCGACGATCGGTGCGGCGGCCAGAGCGATCTGTTCGGCGGATTGCGCGGCGAGATTGGACCAGGCGAGACGGTTGAAGGTCGCCGGCAGGAGAAGGGCTTTTGAGGCGGACATCGGAACACTCCCAGTGCGTTGTTATCCGCAGTATGGGAGCAGGGCGGGATCGATCCCACCCGCTTTCCGACAAGGCCCGATCTAAGCGCCCGTCAAAGCTTCTTCAGCACGAACTCGATCGCGCATTCGGACAACGGCGTTTGCGTCTGGTCGAAGCGCGGAACCTGGTATCGGTAGGCATGGTCGGTGGTGATGACGCTCAGCGGTTTCACCCGGTCGGAGAACTGCGACAGCAGGCTGAACAGGTTGACCGAAACCGGCGACCACGACGTCTTCTTGCTCAGCGTAAAGGTGAGCTTGTGATCGCTGTTG
Source organism: Bradyrhizobium sp. (assembly GCA_035568535.1). Classification (GTDB taxonomy): domain Bacteria; phylum Pseudomonadota; class Alphaproteobacteria; order Rhizobiales; family Xanthobacteraceae; genus Bradyrhizobium. The sequence continues at coordinate 34,824 of DATMNV010000194.1, read as the reverse complement.
AACGTCGACGGCCAGACGCCCTGCTCATACAGATCCTCATCGGGAACGCTGATGACGAGATGGCCGCCGGGCTTGATCACGCGAATCCAGTTGGTCAGGGCTTCGACGGGATCGCGCACATGCTCCAGGCAATGGCTTGAAAACAGGAAGTCGAAGGAGGAATCGTCGACATTGTCCAGCTTCTGCGCGTCACCCTGGGGCGCGTCGTAGATCACGACATTCCTGATCAGCGGAAACAGCTCGACGTAAAGGGCGAGCGAGTCATGGCCGCCGCCGACATCGAGGCCGTTCCCCACGAAATAGCGCGTCGCAAAGCGGCTGTCATGCGCGCGGCGCTGCATCGACAATGCGGTGCCGCCGCAGGTGCCACCGATGATGAGCTTCAACTCGCCATTGCTGCTGTGGGGACCGATTCTGGGTGCGCTGGCTTGGCTGGCTGCGCCGGCCTGTAGCATTTCCAATGAATGGAGCATTTCCGAATTTCCCTGCTGCGATATCCGCCTCTCGCCGAGGGGTGAAGCCGCGCTCCGCGAGCTCAGCGCCCGCGGACTGCGGAGGCGAGTCGGCACACCCCGGTATCCCCCACCATCAAGCGGCGATCATGGTTAATTTTTTCTTGTTGCGGCGGTGGGGCGGAAACGGGCGGGTTCCGGGCGCGCCCGCGCCCTGGTTCCCAGCCGCTTCGCTCAGATGCATTTGCGAATGAGTTGCATTAAAGGGCAATATAGACCATCTTGAGGGAATGGATGCCAGATCACCTGATCTAGAGCCTAATTCCACGCCCCACTTGGTTCCCGCGCGGACGCCGCGCGCGGCCGGCTGGCGAAGCGAGCGCCGCGAGCCATCGCTGTCCGACATGTTTGCGACAGTGCGGACCGCGAAGGGCGGATCGTTCTGGAGCAAGCTGCTGGCTTTCCTCGGTCCGGGTTATCTCGTCGCCGTCGGCTATATGGATCCCGGCAACTGGGCGACCTCGCTCGCGGGCGGGTCCAAATTCGGTTACGCGCTGCTCGCCGTCGCGCTGCTGTCGAACGTGATGGCGATCGTGCTGCAGTCGCTGTGCACGCGGCTCGGCGTCGGCGCGGGGCGCGATCTCGCGCAGGCGTGCCGCGACTCCTTCCCCCGCTATGTCGCGTTGCCGCTGTGGCTGTCGGCCGAGATCGCGATCACCGCAACTGATCTCGCCGAAGTGATCGGCACCGCGATTGGGCTCAATCTGCTGTTCCACATCCCCCTCGAGATCGGCGTCATCATCACCGCGGCCGATGTCTTCCTCATTCTCGCGCTGCAGGCCTTCGGCTTCCGCTGGATCGAGGCCTTCGTGGTGGCGATGCTGGGCGTGATCGCGGCCTGCTTTGCCGTGCAGATCGCGCTCGCCGATCCCGACTGGGGCGCGGTTCTGCGCGGGCTCGCGCCGAGCCGCGACCTCCTCGCCAACCGCGACATGCTCTATCTCGCGCTTGGCATTCTCGGCGCGACCGTGATGCCGCATAATCTCTATCTGCATTCAGGCCTGGTGCAGACCCGCGGCTACGGCGATACGCTCGAAGAGAAGCGCGAGGCGATCTCGCTCGCCACCATCGATTCCACGATCGCGCTGTGCTTTGCCTTCGTGATCAACGCCTCGATCCTGATTCTCGCGGCCGCGACCTTCCACCATGCCGGCAAGACCGATGTGGCCGAGCTCGACCAGGCGCATGCCTTCCTCGCGCCGCTGCTCGGCTCGACCCTGGCGCCGACGCTGTTTGCGGTGGCGCTGCTCTGCTGCGGGTTGAACTCGACGATCACGGCAACGCTGTCCGGCCAGATCGTGATGGAGGGCTTTCTCAACTTTCGCATCGCGCCGTGGCTGCGCCGCATGGTGACGCGCCTGATCGCGATCGTGCCGGCCGTGGTCGTGACGATCTGGGCCGGCGAGAAAGCGACCGGGCAATTGTTGATCCTGAGCCAGGTCGTGCTCAGCCTGCAATTGCCGTTCGCCGTGGTGCCGCTTGTGATGTTCACCGCGAGCCGCGCCAAGATGGGCCCCTATGTGGCGCCGCGCTGGCTCACCGCGCTGGCGATTGCGACCGCGGCGCTGATCATCTCACTGAACGCCAAGCTGGTGTGGGATTTTGTGAGCGGGTAAGCTGCGGCAACCGGCCTGCGACTATCTTCCAGCTGTGCGAAACGGATTGAGAATGCGCAGGCCTTCTTTCAGTTTCATGCCGTGCTGCATGTCCTCCGACCACAGCGTTGCGCTTCCGATATGCAGCGCGGAGGCGGCGACCATCGCGTCATATGTGGAGAAGCCATATCGCTCGGCGAGTCCGAGTCCGGTTTCATGGACGTCCAGGGTCGGAGGTTGAACCGTCAGCAAACCGCGCAGGCTGTTCAAAAAGGTATGCGTCTCCGACCACGACATGTGCATCTTGCGGCGAGCCACGTTCGCGATTTCATTGAGGACCTGAACGCTGATGACGCCGCCTCCGGCGATGGCGGCCTCCGCCTGATTGGCCTTCATGGCGTCGCCCGATGCGATGTAGATGAGGACGCTGGTATCGAAAAAGTCAGCGGGCATTGGCCTCATCCCTGTCGAATTTGAAATCGGCAGGGAGGCGGCCGCGGAAAGCACGAAGACGCTTCAGCAACTCGTCGGGACCGGGCTTGCGGGCAACGCCGAATTGACGCGTGCCGGCAACGTGGATCTCGATTTCGTCGCCTTCCTTGAGAGCCAGCGCCTCGACCACGGCCGCCGGCAGGCGAACGGCCAGGCTGTTACCCCATTTCGCGACTTGCATGCAATTTCTCCTTGGATATACAGAATTGTACTTGTATATCTTTCGAAGCAAAGTGCAAGACTGTCACGGGGCGCGGATCGCCGCCCCCTCGATCGGGCATGAATGCCTCCGGGACTTTGCCTTGTCCGCTTTCGCGGGTGATGACAGTCTTCCCTAGTCCTGCGGCTCGGACGTCACGTCGCCGGTCGCGTCGACGCGCAGCCACCCCGAGGGCGCGAGCCGCTGCTGCGGCAGGAAGCGGCCCTTGTAGTCCATCTTCTTGGAGCCCTCGATCCAGTAGCCGAGATAGACGTAAGGTAGGCCCTGGCGCCGGGCGCGTGCGATATGGTCGAGGATCATGAAGGTGCCGAGCGAGCGACTCTCTTCCGACGGCTCGAAGAAGGAATAGACCATCGACAGCCCGTCAGAGAGCACGTCGGTCAGCGCGACCGCGACCAACTCGTTGCCGCGGCCGGTGATGCCGCTATCCGTGCCGCGGCGGCGGTATTCGATGATGCGGGTTTCGACGTGGCTGTCTTCCACCATCATGGCGTAGTCGAGCACCGTCATGTCGGCCATGCCGCCATGGCGGTGACGGGCGTCGAGATAGGCGCGGAAGATCGAATATTGCTCCGAGGTCGGCACCGCGCTGCGCTGCTCGCCGATGATGTCGGCGTTGCGGGCCAGAACCTTGCGGAAATTCCGCGACGGGCGGAACTCGTTGGCTACCACGCGCACCGACACGCAGGCGCGGCACTGGTCGCAGGCCGGACGGTAGGCGATCGACTGGCTGCGGCGGAAGCCGCCATGGGTGAGCAGATCGTTGAGATCGCCCGCCTTGTCGCCGACCAGATGGGTGAACACCTTCCGCTCATGCCGGCCCGGCAGATAAGGGCAGGGCGAGGGCGCCGTCAGGTAGAATTGCGGGGTGTCACGCGAATGCTGGGTCAAGGAATTCCTTCAGCCTCCGGGGCGAAGCAGACAAGAGTAGCATCGCGCCACTGAGGCTAACGGTCAATTACTTTGCTTAGTAAGTTCTGGCAGGCTGACCCACCGGCTGGCGAATAGAGTTGTTGATAACGACGGTTCCAAGCACGATGTCGTGCGGGAGCCGGCGCCGGGCGTTGAACAGCCCCAGCAGCAGGATGAGCGGCGACAGCACCGAGATCGAGACATAGAACAGCACCGCATGCGCGGCTCCCAGCACGAAATAGCCGGGCGCGCCGTACCAGGTGCGCAGCTCCAGATCCATCACCCGCATGCCGATCGTGGCCGAATGCGGCCCGCCCAGCGTAGAGCCGTAATAGACGATGGCCCAGATGATCGAGGCCGGCGAAACCAGCCAGAACAGCGCCCAGCCAAGCCCGAGCGTGACCAGGCCGAACACCGCGATGAACAGGATCGCCAGCACCACCGGGATAGACAGCACGATCGCGTCGATGATGAAGGCGATGACGCGCCGCATCAGCACGCCGCGGAACAGCTCCGGCTCCAGATAGGGGTCGAACGCGTGCTCGTAATGCGGCGCGCTGCTGTTGCGCCAGCCGCCGCTGTTGCCCGAACCGCTGTAGGACATGTCTCACCCTCCTGGGAAAATGCCTCGCGCAAGCACATGGGAACCACCCGCCCCGCCGCAAGGCCATGGCGACTTGAACAAGCAGAAATATTCCGAGGGTTTCGCGGCCATCCGCCGCTTGGATCGCTCCGGGCCTGCGGCTAATCTGGACAGGCAATCGGTACCATCGGCAGCGACGAAGGCTTGACACATGAGCGGACCAATCGAGGTGCGTTGTCGCTGCGGGGACGTGCGGGGGATCGTCACCAGGGCGTCGCCGCAGACGGTCAATCGCGTGACCTGCTACTGCGACGACTGCCAGGCCTTTGCCCATCAGCTCGGACGCGCCGACCTCCTCAATGACAAAGGCGGCACCGACATCGTCCAGGTCGCGCCCGCCGCGCTCAGCTTTACGAAAGGGCAGGATCGGATCGCCGGATTGCGCCTGGAGCCCAAAGGGCTCTATCGCTGGCACACGAAGTGCTGCAACACGCCTGTCGGCAACACGCTCGGTCCCGCCGTTCCCTTCGTCGGCATCCCGGTGCAGGTCTTTGATGCGCCGCGGCCGGACGAGGTCTTTGGCGCGCCGATCGGCGCGATCCTTGGGAAATATGCCATTGGCGATCCGCCGGCAGGTTCAACCGGATTGAACCTGTCGCTGCTCCTGCGCGCCGTCGGCAGGGTGCTCGGCTGGCGGCTTGGGGGAAAAACCTGGCCGCATCCGTTCTTCGCGCGCGACACGCGGGCGCCGGTCTATCCGCTGACGGTCGTTTCGCAGGAGCGGCGCGAAGCACTCCGCGCCCTGTGCGGGCCGCGTCCGACGGCGCAGGCCGTGCCCTGACGAGGGGGCTTAGGCTCCGGCTTTCAGTTTCTCCGCGGCCTGCGGCGCGAAATACGTCAGCACGCCGTCGGCGCCGGCACGCTTGAAGCCGACGAGGCTTTCCATCATCGCCCGCTCGCCGTCGATCCAGCCGTTTTGCGCAGCACCCGCGATCATCGCGTATTCGCCGGAGACCTGATAGGCGAAGGTCGGCATGCCGAAGGTTTCCTTCACGCGGCGCAGCACGTCGAGATAGGGCATGCCGGGCTTCACCATCACCATGTCCGCGCCTTCCGCGATGTCGAGTTCGACCTCGCGCAGCGCTTCGTCGGAATTGGCGCTGTCCATCTGATAGGTGCGCTTGTCGCCGGTCAGCGTCTTCGCCGAACCGATGGCATCGCGGAACGGGCCGTAGAAGGCGGAAGCATATTTCGCGGCATAGGCCATGATCTGCACGTCGAGGAAGCCGGCGTGGTCGAGCGCTTCGCGGATCGCACCGACGCGGCCGTCCATCATGTCGGAGGGAGCGATGATGTCGCAGCCCGCTTCGGCCTGCACCAGCGCCTGGCGCACCAGAACCGCCACCGTCTCGTCATTGAGGATACTGCCGTCTTCCAGCAGGCCGTCATGGCCGTGGCTGGTGAAGGGATCAAGGGCTACGTCGCAAAGGATGCCGATCTCGGGAAACTCCTGCTTGATCGCGCGCACGGATTGGCAAACGAGATTGTCCGGATTGACCGCCTCCGAACCCTGCTCGTCGCGGAGCGTCGGATCGGTGTAGGGAAACAGCGCAAGGCAGGGGATGTTCAGCTTCATCGCACGCTCGGCGTCGCGCACCGCCTGGTCGACGGTCAACCGGTCGACGCCCGGCATCGAGGCGACAGGCGTGCGCGTGTTGTGGCCCGCGGTGACGAACAGCGGCCAGATCAGGTCGTCCGTGGTGAGTACGTTCTCGCGCACCATGCGCCGCGCCCATTCCGCCTTGCGGTTGCGGCGCGGGCGGATCGTCAGATCGAGGGCAGGGGAGGCGGTCGAGGATTGCTGCCGCGACACGTCGCGCATTTCGATCGGACGCCCGAATTTGATCGCCATGGGATTGCCTCGTTTGAGCCGGCGGACTGGAAGTCTTCCAATTCTAACATCTAGGCCCGGGTCGGTCATTTGACCAGCCGCAAAGGTTGATTTTGGCCCGAGGGGAGGCCATGACTGTTGCCATGACCAGCGATCTGGCCGTTAACGGCTTTGAGCCCCATGTCTGACGCCTCCTCGCGCGACCCCCGCGACAACATGATGTCGGCCGCGCTTTCGTCCGAACGGATCGAAGGCGACGAGAACGTCTGGACGCGGCGGCTGGTGCTGTTCCTGCGCATCATGGCCGTGGTCTCGATCCTGAAGGGCCTTTATCACTGGGCGCAGGTCACGGGCTTCATCGGCGGCGAGGAAGACGCTTTCGAAAACCAGCCGATGGCCTGGCAGGCTGCCACCGTCTATTTCGCCGTGATCGAACTCGTTGCCGCCGTCGGCCTGTGGCTCGCAACCCCCTGGGGCGCGGTGGTGTGGCTTACCACCGTGGTGTCGATGGCGGTCATCGAGCTGATGTTTCCGGGAATCTACGGCGGCAGCCTCGTGGTCGTGGGCGGCGAAGCCTTGATGCTCGGCGCCTATCTGGCGCTCGCCTGGATGGCCGCTCGCGAGCGGCCGCCATAGCAACGTGAACGCGTATCGCGAAAGAAAGGGATGAGTGTCCCAAAATCGGCTCGCCTCAAATTTTAGGTGAATCCCGATTAAGGTTTTGGCCCTCTTAAGCGCGCCGCCACATCTCCTAAGCCAGCCTTTCGAACGGGAGGCGAGGTGTTTTGGAATGCGACACCGCGGCGGACGAAAGCGTGAACATTGCTTCCCCACCGTCAATGGAAAGTTGCGAAAAGCCCTTTATCCACGGGCTTAATCCACGATTCACTGTCTTAAATTCATTCTCTCTTTATTGTCTTATTTAAGCGGTTCTTCAAATCGGCCCCTTACGTTGCAGCTATCAGGCGGGACAAAAGTTTCGTCGAATAAGTCGATAAAACGACAACAGGGGAAGTGTCATGAAGAATGCTGTTGCGACGGCGGTGGAAACCGCCGACCGCGCTGCAGGCCAGTCGCCGGTGCAGCCACTTTATCTGGAAGCGCTGACGTTGGTGGAGCGGCTGCATCGCCGCTTGCTCGACGTCATCAAGGATGAGTTCGATCGCCGTGGCCGTTCCGACATCAACTCGGTCCAGGCGCTGTTGCTCTATAATATCGGCGACAAGGAGCTGACCGCGGGCGAGCTGCGCACGCGCGGTTACTATCTCGGCTCCAACGTCTCCTACAACCTGAAGAAGCTGGTCGAGCTTGGCTTCCTCGATCATCAGCGCTCGCGCGTTGATCGCCGCTCGGTCCGCATCCGCCTGACCACGCAGGGCCAGGAGATCCGCCGCATCGTCGACGCGCTCTATCAGAAGCACGTCAAGACGGTCGAGCAGGTCGGCGGCATCTCGAACGAGGAGTTCGCGACGCTGAACAAGTCCCTGCACCGCCTCGAGCGGTTCTGGACCGACCAGATCCTGTATCGCCTGTAAGCACCTTCGGCCAAGCCGGCCCATCAGAGAAGACCGGCAGGCCATCCTGGTTGCCTTCCAAGTTGCCTTCCCCTCAAGGCGCATCGGCCGTGCCCGGCCGGTGTGCCTTGTCGTTTTTTCAAGCGCATGATCCGGAAAAGTGGGCACCGGTTTTCCCTCGCGACAAACGCGTAGAGTTTGCGCGGAGATCATGCGCGAACAAGAATCTAGTTCTGCTTCGGCGGTCCCAGATCGAAATCCACCAGGATCTGCTTCCATTTTTCATATTTCTGCGCCGGCAGTCGGTAGGGCCCGCACATCAATGCCGCCCGCAGCATCGCCTTTCCGATTTCAGGCGTTGGGCTCGCGACGATTTTCGATTCCGCCGCCACCGATCCATCCGGATTGAGATGCAAGTCGATCGTGGTCAGCGACCGCCCGCGCGTGTTGGTTGGTGGCACGCATCTTCCGATCTGCGTCATCAACGCCTGATGCTCGGCGAGCGTGAGCTCGTTCGGATCGGCCGCAAGTGCCGGAGTCACGAATAGAAAAATCGCGAGCGGAAATAGCGGGAATCTCGACATGCCAATCTGTGCTTCGACATCGCGATACGGTTCGCGACTCGGCAATCAATATCCACAGCACGCGTGGTTTTACCGGCAAAATTTCGGTCCGATCTGGTCCTCACTTTCATGTTGATAAGAGAATCCGCGTCCCAAAATGGAACCAGTTCCGCGCTCAGGGCTTATCCGTCCGAAGCGGAGGATTGGGTCATGCTGGTCGAACGTGGAATGCGGGTGATGAATATGGGGGTGGTGGGCGATGCCTACGCCATCGCCTCGAATTATCTGCGCCGCGCCGGCGCGATGGCTGACAACTTCGTCACCGACGAGCGGCTGCTCGAGATCATCGTGCAGATGTTTCACCGCGGTGAAGTGAACAAGATCAGGCTCGCCAACAAGGCGATCGCCAAATTCGAAGCACTCGAACGTGTCTGACGACAAACAGGGGGACGCCATGGAAGCCGCCATCGACCGCATCATGCAGACCTATGATCTGCTGATGAACCGCTCGGCTGCCGCAAGCACTGAGGCGCGCGCCAAGGTGACGGAGTATCTCAGCAAGCTGTCAGAAGCGGGCGAGCGCGATACCCATCGCCTCACCGTGTGCGGCCTGACGTACCTGCGCGAGCTCGACGGTTCGACCGATCCGGTCAAGGCCGGATATACGGGGCTGTAAGCGAAGCCAGAACGCGCATCACAGATTTGCGAAAGCCGGCCAGGGGCGACCACGCTTGCGCAAAGGCGCGCGCGGCGGAGCAGACTCGGGTCATCCAGATCAATTTCAATCCGTTCTGGATCGTGCCGGTTTCGATCGTCCGCAAGGATCTGATCCCGAAGATGCAGGCCGAGCCCGACTATCTCTCCAAGAACCACATCCGCATTTACGACGCGAAGAACAACGAGCAGCCGCCGTCGCAGATCGACTGGTATTCGACGGACGCGGTGAACTACAAATTCAAGCAGGACGCCGGCAATTTCAATTCACTCGGCTCCATCCGCATCAACTTCCCGAGCCAGTTCGGCGTCTACATGCACGATACGCCGGCCAAGAATCTGTTCGGCGAGGATTTCCGCTTTGCCTCCTCGGGCTGCATGCGCGTGCAGAATGTCCGCGAGCTGGTCTACTGGATTCTGCAGGAGAGTCCCGGCTGGTCGCACGCCGAAATCGATCAGGTGATCGCCTCGGGCGAGCGCAAGGACGCCAAGGTGGCAAAGCCGGTGCCGCTATACTGGGTCTATGTCACGGCCTGGGCCATGCCCGACGGCGTCGTGCAATTCCGCGACGACATCTACAACCGCGACGGTTTTGGCGCGCAGGTCAATGCAGTGAAAGGGTAGGGCCGGTCTCGCGCTCCGCGCTATTCGGCGGGCTCGTGCGAGCGCGCATCGAGATGTTCGACCAGCAGCTTCCGGTAATGCGCGGCCATTTCCCGATAATGGTGCTTGGAGACAGGGTCGGCCGCGCTTTCGGCGCGCCGCTCGAACATTTCGGCTTTCTGCCGGAGAACCGACGCATCAGACATGGCTTGCTCCTCTTGGGAGTCACTTAGAAGTTAGTCACGCCAACCCAAGACGCGGCGGCGCGATTAGGCTTCACGATCGGGTGAGAAAATGTCTCAATAGCCGGCTTCAATCGCCTGGGCCGTGAGCCGGCCCGCAAAGAGCTGGTATTCCAGATCTTCGATCGCCCGGGCGGCTCGTTCTCGCGACAATGCGTCGCTGGGCTCCAGCGCGAGCCTGCGGGCCCGCGTCAGCTTTCGTTGAAGTTCCTCGTGTTCGCACCGGGTCATCTGCGTGGTCCTGTGGAGGTCCGGAATGAGTGAATCGCTGAACGGAAATTAGCGTCGGCCTGTTGCGCCGTGCGTGACGCCGCTCACGCGGATCGAGCGGGAGAAGCTGATTTGCCGGGGGCGACGACATCGGCGGCGGTGCGCAGCCGGTAACCCTGGGAAGGCTACCTAATCTCCCCAAATCCCACCATATCTGGCATAATTAGCCGGCCGGACCCGCAATCGCTTGGCCGGGGCGGGGCAATATGCTAATCGGCTCCGTACCGCTTCCGACCGCCACCTAAGGACCGTCCGCAGCCCATCCAAGAGCTTGCGGCGTTGAGGATATTCCGCGATGAACCCGCCATCTTCCAGCGCCAAGACTGCCTCCGCCCCCGATTCCTTCTTTACCGCTGGCCTCGCGCAGGCGGACCCGGACATCGCCGCCGCGATCCAGGGCGAGCTCGGCCGGCAGCGGCATGAGATCGAGCTGATCGCCTCTGAAAACATCGTCAGCCGCGCCGTACTGGAAGCGCAGGGCTCGGTGATGACCAACAAGTACGCGGAAGGCTATCCGGGCGCGCGCTACTATGGCGGCTGCGAATGGGTCGACGTCGCCGAGACGCTGGCGATCGAGCGCGCCAAGAAACTGTTCGGCGCGCAGTTTGCCAACGTCCAGCCGAACTCCGGCAGCCAGATGAACCAGGCGGTGTTTCTGGCGCTGCTGGCTCCCGGCGACACCTTCATGGGCCTCGATCTCGCCGCCGGCGGCCATCTCACCCACGGCGCGCCCGTGAACATCTCGGGCAAATGGTTCAAGGCGCAGCACTACACCGTGCGGCGCGAGGACCAGGTCATCGACATGGACGCCGTCGCTCGGCGCGCCGAGGAAGTGAAGCCGAAGCTGATCATCGCCGGCGGATCGGCCTATTCGCGCCAGTGGGACTTCAAGCGCTTCCGCGAGATCGCGGACAGTGTCGGCGCCTACTTCATGGTCGACATGGCGCATTTCGCCGGGCTCGTCGCCGGCGGCGTGCATGCTTCGCCCGTGCCATACGCGCATGTGACGACCACGACCACGCACAAATCGCTGCGCGGGCCGCGCGGCGGCTTGATGTTGTGGAACGACGAGACGCTCACCAAGAAGTTCAACTCGGCGGTATTCCCGGGCCTGCAGGGCGGGCCGCTGATGCATGTGATCGCGGCGAAGGCGGTGGCCTTCGGCGAGGCGCTGCGACCGGACTTCAGGATCTATGCCAGGAACGTCGTCGAAAACGCCAAGGCGCTGGCGGAAAGCCTGCGCGCCAATGGCCTCGACATCGTCTCCGGCGGCACCGACAACCATCTGATGCTGGTCGACCTCCGCCCCAAGGGGCTGAAGGGCAATGTCTCGGAAAAGGCGCTGGTGCGCGCGGCCATCACCTGCAACAAGAACGGCATTCCCTTCGATCCCGAGACGCCCTTTGTCACCTCGGGCCTGCGGCTGGGCACGCCGGCCGCGACCACCCGCGGCTTCGGTGTCGCCGAGTTCAAGCAGGTCGGCGGCATGATCGCCGAAGTGCTGGGCGCGATCGCGCAGTCGCAGGACGGCAAGGCGCCGCTGGTGGAAGCCGCGATCAAGGAACGGGTGAAGGCGCTTACCGATCGCTTCCCGATCTACAGTTAAGGATTTCAGCGGATGCGTTGCCCGAGCTGCAACAGTCTCGATACCCAGGTGAAGGACTCCCGTCCGACCGAGGACTCCTCGGTGATCCGGCGGCGGCGCGTCTGTGTCGCGTGCAACTTCCGCTTCACCACCTTCGAGCGCGTGCAGCTCCGCGAGCTCACTGTGATCAAGCGCAACGGCCGCCGCGTGCCGTTCGACCGCGACAAGCTGATGCGCTCGGTGCAGATCTCCTTGCGCAAGCGGATGGTGGAGACGGAGCGCGTCGAGAAGATGGTGTCCGCCATCGTGCGTGAACTCGAGAGCGGCGGCGAAGCCGAGGTCTCCTCGGAGGCGATCGGCGAGATCGTGATGGAGCATCTGCGCCAGCTCGACGACGTCGCCTATGTGCGCTTCGCCTCGGTCTATCGCAACTTTCGCGAGGCAAAGGATTTCGAGGCGGTGCTCGGCGAGCTCTCCGGCGAGGACGACGCCAGGGTCGTCACGATCCGCAAATGATCTTCCGTATCCTGGAAGATCAGCTCAGGGAAAAATCCAGCGCCGCCAAGGAAGCTGCCAAGCAAGCCGACCGGCGCTTCATGCGGCTCGCACTGACGCTCGGCCGGCGCGGGCTGGGGCGGACCTGGCCGAATCCGGCGGTCGGGGCGGTGGTAGTGAAAGATGGCGTCATTGTCGGTCGCGGCTGGACCCAACCCGGCGGCCGTCCCCATGCCGAGCCCGAGGCGCTGAAGCGAGCGGGCGAGGCGGCGCGCGGCGCCACGCTCTACGTGACGCTCGAGCCCTGTTCGCATTTCGGCAAGTCGCCGCCTTGCGCCGATGCGATCATCGCCGCGGGTATCGCCCGCGTCGTCGCGGCGATCGAGGATCCCAATCCTGAAGTCGCGGGGAAGGGGCATGCGAAACTGCGCGCGGCAGGGATCGCGGTCGATGTCGGGCTATTAGCGGAAGAAGCCGCCCGCGACCATGCCGGTCATTTCCGCCGCGTCCGCGACAAGCGTCCGCATGTGATCCTCAAACTGGCGGTGTCCGCCGACGACAAGATCGGCGCTGTCGGGGGCAAGCCGGTCGCGATCACGGGCGAGGCGGTGCGGACGCGGGTGCATCTGTTGCGCGCGCAAAACGACGCCATCCTGGTCGGCATCGGCACCGTGCTGGCCGATGATCCGCTCCTGACGTGCCGCCTGCCGGGCATGGCGGCGCGCTCGCCGGTGCGGATAGTGCTCGATCGCGCGCTTCGCATTCCCGGCAGCAGTCGCCTGGTGCATTCGGCGCGCGAGGCGCCGCTCTGGGTCGTGGCTTCCGAGCTTGCGGAAGCGCCGGCTGTGGCAAAACTCGGCGCGGCCGGGGCGCAGGTGATCCGCATCGCGCCGACCTCGGCGGGGCTTGATCTCGCGGCCGTGCTGCATGCGCTGGCCGAAAAGGGCATCACGCGGCTGATGGTCGAAGGCGGCAGCCGCGTGGCGTCATCCTTCGTCGCCGCCGATCTCGTCGACGAGGTCTGGTTGTTTCGAGGAACGGAGGCGATCGGCGCCAGCGGCATTGCTGCGCTGGATGCATTGCCGCTGTCGGAAATCACGCAGTCGCCGCGGTTAAAGCTTCGTCCTAGCGAGACCCTCGGCAAGGACACTCTGACCATCTACGAGCGCAGACCATGATCCCGAAAAGTGGGTACCGGTTTTCCGATAAGATCATGGTCCACTAAAGAGACTCAAATGTTTACCGGCATTGTCACCGATATCGGCGAGATCAAGAGCCTGACGCCGACCGCACAAGGACAATTGCACCGGCTGCGGATTGCCTGCTCTTACGACCGCGCGACCATCGCGGACGGCGCGTCGATCGCCTGCAACGGCGTGTGCCTGACCGTGGTCGCCTCGGGCGTGGACCGCGGCAAGGACTCTGCTCAAAAGACCTGGTTCGACGTCGATGCCGCGGCCGAGACGCTTTCGATGACCACGGCAAAACACTGGGCCATCGGTACCAGGCTCAACCTCGAGCGCGCGCTGAAGATCGGCGATGAGCTCGGCGGCCATATCGTGGCGGGCCACGCCGACGGCACTGCAAAGATCATCAGCCGTGACGATCTCCCCGACATGGCGCGGTTCGAGCTTTCGACCACGCGCGAGCTGGCGCGCTTCATCGCGCCAAAAGGCTCGATCACGCTGGATGGCGTGTCGCTGACGGTCAATACGGTGAAGGACGTGGCGTTTTCGGTGCTGATCATACCGCATACGCTCAGTGTGACGACGCTGTCCGCCTGGCGTGCGGGGAGCGATGTCAATATCGAAGTCGATTTGATGGCGCGCTATGCGGCGCGGCTGACGGAAATGAAGTAGCTTGGCTTTGCGGGTTGCGACGCCTACAAGCCCTGCAAACCGTCATGGTGAGGAGGCGCTTGCGCCGTCTCGAACCATGAGGCCTGGAAACATCCTCATCCTTCGAGACGCGGCCAAGAGGCCGCTCCTCAGGATGAGGACACCGATCGAAGTGGAAGAGTAGATGGCAGACGCGCGGCGCGCCCCGTTGAAGGACCAGACCGATATTTCCGGCGCTCGCGCGCTGATCGTGGAAGCGCGCTTCTATGACGACATCCAGGATGCGCTGCTGGAAGGCGCGGTCGCCGAGCTCAAGGCGGCCGGTGTTTCCCACGACGTCATCACGGTTCCCGGCGCATTGGAAATTCCGGCGGCGATTGCGATCGCGATCGAGGCCGGCGAGAAGGGCGGCAAGCCCTATGATGCGGCGATCGCGCTCGGCTGCGTCATCCGCGGCGAGACCATCCATTTCGAGATCGTCTCGATGGAGTCTTCGCGCGGGCTGATGGATCTGGCGGTCGCGAAAAGATTTCCGCTCGGCAACGGGATTTTGACCGTCAACAATGAGGAGCAGGCGTGGGCGCGGGCGCGCGCCAACGATCTCAACAAGGGCGGCGATGCCGCGCGCGCGGCGCTGGCGATGCTGCGCATCAAGCGCCGCCTGTCGAAGGTTTTGGGATGATGGCCGAGAGCAAGAGCAAACCGGCCAAAGGCGGCGACAAGAAAGCCAACCGGCGCGGCGCGGCACGGCTCGCCGCGGTGCAGGCGCTCTACCAGATGGACATCGCGGGCGCCGGGATTAACGACATCTTCGCCGAGTTCGAGAGCCACTGGCTCGGCAACGAGGTCGAAGGCGACAAATACCTCCCCGCGGAGGCCGCCTTCTTCCGCGACGTCGTCTCCGGCGTGGTGCGCGATCAAACCAAACTCGATCCCCTGATCGACGACGCGCTGTCGAAGGGCTGGCCCTTGAAGCGCATCGACGCGATCCTGCGCGCCGTGCTGCGGGCAGGGGCCTATGAGCTCGAGCACCGCAGGGATGTGCCGGGCCGCGTCGTGGTCTCCGAATATGTCGATGTCGCGCACGCCTTCGTCGAAAGCGAGGAGACCGGCATGGTCAATGCCGTGCTCGACCAGATCGCGCGCCAGTTCCGCGGCGACGAGTTTTCGCGTGGCTAGCGGCGGCGCATCCGGCGAGGACTCGCTGATCGCGCGCTATTTCAAGCCGCTGGCGACCGACCCCGGCGCGTTCTCGCTCGATGACGACGCCGCGGTGCTGAAGGCGCAGGGCGAGGATATCGTCGTGACCACCGACGCTGTCGTTGAGGGCGTCCACTTTCTGCCCAATGATCCCCCCGACACCGTCGCGCGGAAAGCGCTGCGGGTGAACCTGTCGGATATTGCCGCCAAGGGTGCGACACCGGCCGGCTTTGTGCTGACGCTCGCGTTGCGCAAGGTTGACGAGGCCTGGCTTGCCGCATTCGCAAGCGCACTGGGCGAGGACGCGAAGGCGTTCGCTTGTCCGCTGCTCGGCGGCGATACGGTTTCGACACCGGGCCCGTTGACGGTCTCGATCACCGCCTTCGGCCGCGTTCCCGAGGGCAGGATCGTCCATCGCAGTGGAGCAAAGCCCGGCGACCGCGTGATGGTGACAGGCACGATCGGCGACGCCGCGCTCGGCCTCGATATTCTCACAAGCGGCGCGGTCGCTGCCGCGCACTCAAGCGATCCCGCGGCGAAGGCGCTGCTCGTTGGCCGTTATCGCGTACCGCAGCCGCGCAACGCGCTGGCCAGGGCCGTACGCGATTACGCGAGCGCCGCCATGGATGTCTCCGATGGCCTCGCCGGCGATCTCACCAAACTCTGCGCGGCATCAGGCGTCTCCGCCGCCATCGATGCGCCGCTCATTCCAGTCACGGCGGCGGCCGCAGCGCTGCTTGCACGTGGCGTGATCAACCTGGAAACCCTGATATCCGGTGGCGACGACTACGAAATCCTGTGCACGGTTCCCGAAGCACGATGCAAAGCGTTCGCGGACGAAGCCCGGCGGGCAGGGGTTGCGCTGACCGCAATCGGCGCGATCGTTGCGGGAACCGCCGCTCCGCGCTTTTTGGACGCACAACGAAAGGAGATCACGCTGCAGCGTCTGTCCTATAGTCATTTCTGATCGGCCGACGAGCCTGCTAGAATTGGAATGCGATGACATCAGCCGCCCCGATAGCCAACTCCAATGCGCTGGTCGTTCCCGGAAGGGAATGCGGCAGCTGTTCCATGTGCTGCAAGGTCTACAACATCCCCGAGATCAACAAGCCCGCGGGCAAATGGTGCACGCACTGCAAGCCCGGCAACGGCTGCGCGATTCACAATGCGCTTCCCGAACAGTGCGCCGAGTTCAATTGTCTCTGGCGAACGGAGGCGAGCATCGGCCCGGCCTGGAAGCCCGATCAATCCAGGATGGTGGTCACCATCAATCCGTTCAGTGGATTCATCTATGTGCAGGTGGACGCGAACGCGCCGTCCGCCTGGCGCAAGCAGCCCTATCTCGGCCAATTGCAGCAATGGGCCAGGAACAATCTGCCCAAGGGCATCTACGTCATCGTCTTCGTCAACGAACATGCGACGTTGATCATGCCTGACGGGGATGTGCCGCTCGGCCCGATGATGCCGACCGATGGCCTCGCGGTGCGCCGGAATGGCAACGCTTATGAGGCCAGGCTGATTCCCGGTGGTGCTACCATGCCGCCGATGCCGGCGCCGGGCTAGGGCGCATCGGGCCGCCTAGGAGCCAAATCCCAAAATGTCGCGGCAAAACCGGTGGTTGGGGGGTCAAAAAAGGCCGGTTTTTGCTCTCCACGGCGTTGCGCCGGGGGGACGATTTTGGCATGGTCCCGGCCGATTTGAGGCCGCCCTATTGGGCAGGGCTGGCCTCCTTTTTGAGCGCCCGCCGCGTTCGCGGCAAGGGCGTGGGGCCATCCAGGATCTGAGGCAAATTCAATGACAGCATTGTGGTTGATCGTGCTCTGCGGGGCGCTTTCCATTCTCTACGCCATCTGGGCGACGAATTCGGTTCTGAAGGCGGACGCCGGCAATCCTCGGATGCAGGAAATCGCCGCGGCGGTGCGCGAGGGCGCGCAGGCCTATCTCCGCCGCCAGTACGCCACGATCGGCCTGGTCGGCGTGGTGATCTTCGTGCTGCTGGCCTATCTCCTGGGCGTGCTGGTCGCGGTCGGCTTTGCCATTGGCGCGATCCTGTCGGGCGCCGCCGGCTTCATCGGCATGAACGTTTCGGTCCGCGCCAACGTGCGCACGGCGCAGGCGGCGACCACCTCGCTTGCCGGCGGCCTCGAGCTTGCCTTCAAGGCGGGTGCGATCACCGGCATGCTGGTCGCCGGTCTCGCGCTGCTCGGCGTGACCATCTACTTCGCGATTCTCACCAAGGGCATGGGCCTCGCCCCGGACAGCCGCGTCGTCGTCGACGCCATGGTCGCGCTCGGCTTCGGCGCTTCGCTGATCTCGATCTTCGCCCGTCTCGGCGGCGGCATCTTCACCAAGGGTGCTGATGTCGGCGGCGACCTCGTCGGCAAGGTCGAGGCCGGCATCCCCGAGGACGATCCGCGCAACCCCGCCACCATCGCCGACAACGTCGGTGACAACGTCGGCGACTGCGCCGGCATGGCCGCCGACCTGTTCGAGACCTACGCGGTGACCGTGGTCGCCACCATGGTGCTCGCCGCGATCTTCTTTGCGAAGACCCCGATCCTCACCAACATGATGACGCTGCCGCTCGCCATCGGCGGCATCTGCATCATCACCTCGATCATCGGCACCTTCTTCGTCAAGCTCGGCGCCAACCAGTCGATCATGGGCGCACTGTACAAGGGCCTGATCGCCACCGGCGTGTTGTCGCTCATCGGCGTGGCAGGCGTGATCTACTATTTGATCGGGTTCGACAAGCTGCCGGGCGTCGACTACACCGGCATGGCGCTGTTCGAATGCGGCGTGGTCGGCCTCGTCGTCACCGCGCTGATCATCTGGATCACCGAATACTACACCGGCACCGACTATCGCCCGGTGAAGTCGATCGCGGCCGCCTCGGTCACCGGTCACGGCACCAACGTGATCCAGGGTCTTGCGATCTCGATGGAGGCAACCGCGCTGCCCGCACTCGTCATCATCGCCGGCATCCTGGTTACTTACAGCCTCGCCGGCCTGTTCGGCATTGCGATTGCGACCGCGACCATGCTGGCGCTGGCCGGTATGATCGTGGCGCTGGACGCCTTCGGTCCGGTCACCGACAACGCCGGCGGTATCGCCGAAATGGCGGGCCTGCCGAAGGAAGTCCGCAAGTCGACCGACGCGCTGGACGCCGTCGGCAACACCACCAAGGCGGTCACCAAGGGCTACGCGATCGGTTCTGCCGGTCTCGGCGCGCTGGTGCTGTTTGCGGCCTATAACCAGGACCTCAAATTCTTCATCGCGGATGCCGCGAACCACGCCTATTTCAAGGGCGTCAACCCGGACTTTTCTCTCAACAATCCTTACGTAGTTGTGGGCCTGCTGTTCGGCGGCTTGCTGCCGTACCTGTTCGGCGCGATGGGCATGACCGCGGTGGGACGCGCGGCCGGCGCGATCGTCGAGGAGGTGCGCCGGCAGTTCCGCGAGAAGCCCGGCATCATGCAGGGCACGGACAAGCCGGACTATGGCAAGGCCGTCGACCTCCTGACCAAAGCGGCGATCAAGGAGATGATCATCCCGTCGCTGCTACCGGTGTTGTCGCCGATCGTCGTCTACTTCCTGATCTACTTCATCGCCGGCGGCGGCGCGGCCGGCAAGTCGGCGGCGTTCTCCGCGGTCGGCGCCATGTTGCTCGGCGTCATCGTCACCGGTCTCTTCGTCGCGATCTCGATGACCTCGGGCGGCGGCGCCTGGGACAACGCCAAGAAGTACATCGAGGACGGCCATTACGGCGGCAAGGGCTCTGACGCCCACAAGTCGGCCGTGACCGGTGACACCGTCGGCGATCCCTACAAGGATACGGCGGGCCCCGCGGTGAACCCGATGATCAAGATCACCAACATCGTGGCGCTGCTCCTGCTCGCGATCCTCGCGCACTGAGCGTCGCGACAAGACGAAAAGAAACCCCGCGGTGAAAGCCGCGGGGTTTTTTGCTTAACTGCCTCCATCGTCATTGCGAGCGAAGCGAAGCAATTCATTTCTCGGCTTGCTGAGGCATGGATTGCTTCGTCGCTTCGCTCCTCGCAACGCGGCTCGCGTCACTTCACCTCCATCTGCAGGCCTTCCTTCTCGATGATGGAAGCAAACTTCTTCGTCTCGCCGTCGATGAAATCGGAAAACTGCTGCGGCGTGCCGTGATCGGCGCGCGCGCCCATGGCCGCGATGTTCTTCCTGATCTCGTCCCGTTCGAGCATCGCCTTGATCTGAAGATTGAGCGCGTTCACGATTTCGGGCGGAGTTGCCTTCGGCACGAGCACGCCGAACCAGGAGGAGACGTCGAACCTTGATAGCTCCGGCGCGCATTCGCGCATGGTCGGAAGATCCGGCGCGGATGTGCTGCGCTCGGTCGTGGTCACGCAGAGACCGTTGAGCTTGCCGTCCAGCACCTGCGGCAGCGACGGATAGAGATTGTCGAACAGGATCTGGACGTCGGCGGCCAGCGCCGCCTGCAGCGCGGGGCCGGCGCCGCGGAACGGGACATGGGTCATCTTCAGCCCAGTCAGTTGCAGGAACCAGGCGCCGGTGAGGTGGGGGCTCTGACCCACGCCGGAAGAGGCGTAGTTCAGCTTGTCCGGATTGGCCTTGAGGTAGGCGATCAATTCCGCGATCGACTTGATGCCGGTCGATGGATTGGCTGACACGAATTCGGGATCCGGATCATGTTGGAGACAGCCTGCAGCTGGTCCGCCTTGTAGGTCAGGTTCTTGAAGATGCTGTAGGCGATGGCGTTCGGGCCGGGATTGCCGATCAGGATGGTGTGGCCATCGCCCTTCTGCCGGATCACTTCTGACGTGCCGATGGTGCCGCCGCCGCCCGAGCGGTTCTCCACGACCGCGGATTGCCCCCAGACGCTTTGCAAATGCGCCGCCAGCAGGCGGCCCATCACGTCGGTCGAGCCGCCGGCCGCGGCCGGCACGATCACGCGGATCGTTTCGGTCGGCCTCCAGTCGGCAAGGCTCGAGCGTGGCAGAATCGTCACGGCGGACAGGGCCGCGGCTCCGGACAGCACGCGGCGGCGGGTCAGTAATTTCCTGGTCATTTCCATTCCCTGCTTTTGTTTTGCAGGGAGCGTAGGGAGTGGGGAGCCGCCGGGCAAGCGGGCGACTTGGCGCAGGCAGCGCAAGCGTCACGGCCGAATGCGGAGACATGGATCCCGTTCAGCACCGCGGCACTTCGCCGCCGCAGCGCGCCCGGGACAAGCTGAGCCAGTTGAAACTCAAGAGCTTGAACAGCGAAGGCGACGGCCAATGGCCTGGCCACGCAAAGGTCTAGCCGGTTCGGTAAAGGGCGTTGGCCTCTTCGAACAACTTCATGTTTTTCGCCACATCGTAGCGACCCTCTTGAAGGTTCTCGGGATCCCATTCGCTGCGCTCGGCGGCGAAGAAGTCGCCGCCATAGACGTGGATGGCGCCGGTCAGCCGGTTGATCGGATTGGTCACGGAGTGAATGATGTTTTCGCCGAGAGGGTCGGCGTCTTTGACCGACAGAGCTCTCGCGCCCGCGGCTTCCAGCTTTCCGCCGTCAGCGCCCGGTATGCGGCGCCAGAAGATGTTGTCCTCGCGACCGGTATAGATGCCGATGATCGCCCACATCTGATGATTGTGGGGCATGACCATCATGCGCGGCGCCCAGATCACGTTCAGGATGGTCAGATCGCTTGAATGGTAGAGTTTTTTAACCTCGGACCGCTTCGGTTCGCCCAGTCCCTTCAGTATGGCGGCAGGGTCCGAGACCGCACGAGCTACGACCTCGCGTACACCTTTGTGGGATTTGTCGGCCGCCAACGCGACGCGGCAGTCGGCGACAAACTGTTCAAGATCGAACATAGCCGAACTCCTTGTGCCGAATTTTGGTATCTGCCCGCCCAGGCCCGGTGAGTGCAATTCCGGGTCGCCGGCGTATTCCGAATCCAATCTGTTGCGCGACCCGAAATGCAGGTCGGCTGAAACAACCGGAATGCTAGATCAGGCAATCCGCAGTGTCTATCGACAAGTCCGCGACCTGGAGCATGATCCGGACAAGTGGACACCGGTTTTCCCTCGCGACAAACGCAGAATGCGTTTGCGCGGAGATCATGCTCAATCAAGAAGCTAGAGCGCGATCGTGATTCATCCTAATCCCACCATGCTCTAGTTGAAGCTCAGCAGCTTGAACAGCGGCGTCAGGTAGGAGAGCTCCTGGCCGGAGGTCGGCGTGGTGCGGCTGATGAAGTCGAAGATGTGGCCGTCCTTCAGGCCATAATTGGCGAGGCGCTGCACCTGGCGGTTCTTGTCGAAATAGATCGCGATCACACGCTGGTCGACTACCTTCTGGTTCATGAACATCACCGGGCGCTCGGCGCGCTGGGAGATGTAATAGAAGACCTCGCCGTTCAGGGTCGCCACGGTGGAGGGCGTGCCCATCACGATCAGCACCTGGTCCTGGCTCGAGCCGATCGGGATCTGTTCGAGCGCGCCGGGCGGCAGGATGTAGCCCTTCTGGAACTGCTCGCCGGTGCAGGCTGCGAGCAGGCCGCAGACGAGCATCGCCGCCGCGGCCGTACGCAGGTCGCGCCAACGGGCGAACAGGCCGCTTGCGGCGGTCTTTCGGGTCATGCTCGTCTCAATCATTGCGGAGCGCTTCCCGTCCTCTTGCATCCGGCGAGGCGTTGACGTACCGGGCGGCTGACTCGTTTGCAACAGCGCGCGCCCTTTCTGACACCAGGGCCCGCAGGCGGAACCCACAATGCTTTGGCCGTTCAATCACTTCAGGAAACCCCGGCTAGCCCCGCCCGGCACCATTGAGACCATCTATGGCATGATCGTGACGCAGGCGCGAGAACCGTTGTTTTACCGGGACTTGGGTGTGCCGGATACGGTTAACGGCCGTTTTGACCTGGTTCTGCTGCACTTGTGGATGATGTTGCGGCACCTGCGCGGCCTGCCGGGCGGGGCGGAGCTTTCGCAGGCGCTGTTCGACCATTTTTGTGCGGATATGGACGCCAATCTGCGCGAAATGGCAGTCGGCGACCTGACGGTTCCGAAGAAGATGCAGGTGCTCGGCGAGGCCTTTTACGGCCGATCGGCGGCTTACGACATGGCGCTGACGGACAATGTCGAGGCGCTGGCACAGGCGATCGGCCGGAACGTCCTGGATGGCGAGCAGATCGATAACGCACGGCGGCTCGCCGTCTATACGCAAGCTGCGATCGCCTCGCTCGATCGCGAGAGCGATCCGGGACGCCTCGGCGTCACCTGGAAATTTCCGATGCCGCTGGTGGAAGGTGCATCGTGATGAAAGGGAAAGACACACACGATTCTTCCCGAGATCCCTGGCGCGCGTTCGTCCCGGTCGTTCAGATTCCCGCCACCGGACTGCATCGCAATATCGAAGCCGACGTGGCCACGCGCACAGCGATAGCGGAGGCCGCGGGCTTGCGCGACGTCTCCTTTGCACGCGCGTCTTTCGATCTGACGCCGCGCCGCGGCGGCAGCGTTCATGTCGCGGGGCGGGTGCAGGCCAAGGTCGGGCAGAACTGTGTGGTGACGCTCGATCCGATCGAGAGCGACATCGACGAAGAAGTCGATCTGATCTTCGCGCCGGTGGAGCAGATCCCCGAAATTGCCAAGACCGTGGACGATGCGGATGAAGGGCCGACCGAGATGACGGACGCGCCGGAGCCGATCGAGAACGGCATGATCGATCTCGGCCGGCTTGCCACCGACGTGCTCTATCTAGCGATCGATCCCTATCCGCGGAAAGAGGGCGCCGTGTTCGAGCACGAGGTCACCGCCGCTGATCCCGAGGATCATCCCTTTGCCGCGCTCAAATCGCTGCAGCTTGATCCGGGCAAGCCCAAGGGAAAGTCCGAGGGAAAGTCCAAGGGAAAGTCCAAGGGAAAGCCGGGGGGTAAGCCGAAAGCAGATGACCGGTGACGGATGCGAAATAAACTATTGGATCTCATGGGGTTAGACCTATATATTAATTCCTCGTTGCAGCCGGCCCATGAGCAAAAGGCGGGGCTCAAGAGGTTGTGTCGGGGCGCCGACACGCTATTGTCGCGGCCCGGCCGGGCCTGCGACATAGTATCCGGCCAATCGCCGCAGGACGTGGCGACGAGATAATCAGGTTTCCGGAACATTCATGCCTCAAAAGGTTCGAATCGCGCTTGACGCCATGGGTGGCGATGTCGGCGCGTCCGTCGTCGTTGCCGGCGCCGCCGCTTCGCTTTCCCGGCATCCCGACACCGAGTTTCTGCTGGTGGGCAAGCGCGACCTGATCGAGGAGCAACTCGCGAAATATCCGAAGCTGAAAGCCGCCTCGCGCGTGATCCATACCGAGGTCGCCGTCAGCATGGAGGACAAGCCGAGCCAGGCGCTGCGGCGCGGCCGCAAGACCTCGTCGATGTGGCTCGCGATCGATGCGGTCAAAAAGGGCGAGGCCGATGTCGCGGTGTCCGCCGGCAACACCGGCGCGCTGATGGCGATGGCGCGGTTTCATTTGCATATGCTGCAGGGCATCGACCGGCCGGCGATCGCAGCCGTCTGGCCGACGGTGCGGGGAGATTCGGTGGTACTCGATCTCGGCGCCACCATCGGCGGCGATGCGCGGCATCTCGTGGCGCTCGCGGTCATGGGGAGCGCGATGGCGAGCGTCCTGCTCAACCTGGAGCGGCCGACGGTGGGGCTGCTCAACATCGGAACCGAGGAGATCAAGGGCCACGAAGAGATCCGCGAGGCCGGCGAGATGTTGCGCGCGATGAACCTTTCCCAACTCGAATATGTCGGTTTTGTCGAGGGCGACGGCATCGGCAAGGGTGCCGCCGACGTTGTGGTGACCGAGGGTTTTAGCGGCAACATCGCGCTGAAGGCCGCCGAGGGCACAGCGCGCCAGATCAGCGATTTCCTGCGGGAAGCGATCTCGCGGAGCTTTTTCGCGAAGATCGGCTACCTCTTTGCAAGAAGCGCGTTCCGGTCGCTGCGCGACAAGCTCGATCCCAAGAAAGCCAACGGCGGTGTGCTGCTGGGACTGCGGGGCGTCGTGGTCAAAAGCCATGGCGGAACGGACGCCGAGGGCTTTGCCTACGCCGTCGATTGGGGCTATGAGCTGGTCCGCTACGATCTCCTGACCAAGATCAATCAAATGCTTAATCGCGATGGCGGCGGCCTCGTGCCCGACCCGCCCACGCCGGAGGCTGTCTCGTGACTTTACGTTCGGTGGTGCTCGGCTGCGGTTCCTATCTGCCGCAGCAGATATTGACCAATGCCGAACTGGCGGCACGCATCGACACTTCCGATGAGTGGATCGCGCAGCGCACCGGCATCAGGCAGCGCCATATCGCGGCCGAAGGCGAGTTCACCTCGCATCTCGCGATCAACGCCGCGAAGGCTGCGCTCGCCAACGCCGGCATCGAGGCGCAGTCGATCGATCTCATCGTGCTCGCGACCTCGACGCCGGACAACACGTTCCCCGCGACTGCCGTCGCGGTTCAGCACGGGCTCGGCATCAACCATGGCGCGGCCTTCGACCTGCAGGCGGTGTGCTCGGGCTTCGTCTTTGCGCTCGCGACCGCCGACAATTTCCTGCGCACCGGCGCCTTCAGGCGCGCGCTGGTGATCGGCTCCGAAACCTTTTCGCGAATCCTCGACTGGAATGACCGCGGCACTTGCGTGCTGTTCGGCGACGGCGCCGGCGCGCTTGTGCTCGAAGCGCAGGAGCAGCCCGGCGAGCCATCCGATCGTGGCGTGTTGACGACTCACCTGCGCTCCGACGGCCGGCACAAGGCAAAGCTCTATGTCGATGGCGGTCCGTCCTCGACCAAGACCGTCGGTTATCTCCGCATGGAAGGCCGCGAGGTGTTCAAGCACGCGGTTGGCATGATCACCGACGTGATCGTGGACGCCTTCAACGCCTCCGGGCTTACGGCCGACGACATCGACTGGTTCATTCCGCACCAGGCCAACAAGCGAATCATCGATGCTTCCGCGCACAAGCTTCATATTGCACCGCAGAAGGTGGTGTTGACGGTCGACCTGCACGGCAACACCTCGGCCGCCTCGATTCCGCTTGCGATCGCGGTCGCGGTGAAGGATGGACGCGTGAAGAAGGGCGATTTGGTGCTGCTGGAGGCGATGGGCGGCGGTTTTACCTGGGGTTCCGCGCTGCTGCGCTGGTAAAATTCGCTTAAAATGTTGTGCGCTGAAAGCCTCAGTTAGCTCTTATTGTTCACGGTGCTGTTGACCGTCGACCCGTAACCTCTTAATTTCAGGCACAAATTATTCGCCGTGAGTTGGGGCAGGCGAGATGACCGGAACCGGAAAAACAGTTACACGCGTGGATTTGTGCGAAGCCGTCTATCAGAAGGTCGGATTGTCACGTACCGAGTCATCCGCCTTTGTGGAGCTGGTGCTGAAGGAAATCACCGACTGCCTTGAGAAGGGCGAGACCGTAAAGCTCTCTTCCTTCGGCTCTTTCATGGTCCGCAAAAAGGGGCAGCGCATCGGTCGCAATCCGAAGACCGGTACCGAAGTGCCGATCTCGCCGCGGCGTGTGATGGTGTTCAAGCCGTCGGCGATCCTGAAGCAGCGGATCAACGGTCATGTTGTTGCCAGCGACGCCGGCGAAAAGGCTGAATAGCGCATGATTCGGAAAAGTGGGCACCGGTTTTCCCCGCGACAAGCGCGAAGCGTTTGCGCAGGGATCGTGCGCAGACAATGAGTATCTGACCCAAGGGAAGCTTGCATTTGGACAAGGCGCCGGATGCGTTCCGAACCATCAGCGAGGTCGCTGACGATCTCGATATCCCCCAGCATGTGCTGCGGTTTTGGGAAACGCGCTTCGCGCAGATAAAACCCATGAAGCGGAGCGGGGGGCGGCGCTACTACCGCCCCGACGACGTCGACCTGCTCAAGGGCATTCGCCGCTTGCTGTACGGCGAGGGCTATACCATCCGCGGCGTGCAGCGGATCCTGAAAGAGCACGGCATCAAATCCGTGCAGGGCCTGGCGGATGGAACCGCTGCCGTCTCCTTCGGCGCGATCGAGGAAGCGATCGGCCAGAGCCTCGCCGAGGAAGACAAGGAAGAGGCCGGCGCCAACCTCAACGGCGAGGAAGAGGAATACGAAGGCTCGGAAGAGGACGGCATCGATTTCCGTTTCGTCGATGCCGAGGGCGGCATCCTCGACACCTACCGTGCCGGGCACGGCCACAAGACCGAGCACACCGCCATCGACCGCGAGCGGCTGGAAAGCGCGCTGCAGGACCTGCTTGCCTGCCGGCAGATGCTCGACCAGGCGTTGAAGGACGGCTGAGACGTTTTCCGACGGAATCGGGGCCAATCCGCGCCTTGCGCGAAGGCGGGATCAAAGCTAAGGGAACGGCATCGGAGCGTGGCGCAGCCCGGTTAGCGCACTAGTCTGGGAGACTAGGGGTCGGAGGTTCAAATCCTCTCGCTCCGACCAATCTTTC
The DNA here is from genome assembly GCA_035568535.1 of Bradyrhizobium sp. GTDB lineage: Bacteria > Pseudomonadota > Alphaproteobacteria > Rhizobiales > Xanthobacteraceae > Bradyrhizobium. The sequence continues at coordinate 8,114 of DATMNV010000194.1, read as the reverse complement.
CTTAAATCCCGAGTACCCAGACCGCGAGGATCGTGCCGATCACGGCCAGGCCGCTGATGGTCCATCCGGTCAGATAGGCCGGGCCATTATCCTCTGGCCGCTCGACCATGGTGTCATGCCACTGGTGGTTCATCCTTGCCTCCTGCAGGACTGCCTCCCGTTGGTAAGTCTCGGGCCCCCACATAAGGTTCAAACATTGTTTGTGCTTCCCCGCGCCGCTCGCATGGCGGGAGCGACCCGGCCTGTGCCGTTGACTTTGAGCAGGGCCCGTCGGAAGCAATTTCCCAACAAAAGCAAATCGAAAGGTTGGGAGCCATGAAGGACTTTTCCGGAAAGATTGCCGTGATCACCGGAGGCGGCGCCGGCATGGGCCGCGAGCTGGCGCGCCAGCTTGTTGCCGAGGGCTGCAATGTCGCGATGTGCGATGTCTCGGCCGAGAACATGGCCGAGACCAAACGGCTGTGCGAAGTCGAGAAGCTGCCGCAGGGCCTGCGCGTCACCACGCACATTGCCGACGTCTCGATCGAGGACCAGCTCAAGCGCTTTCGCGACGAGCTCGTCGACCAGCAGAAGACCGACAGCATCCATCTGTTGTTCAACAATGCCGGCATCGGCGGGGGCGGCAGCATGTTCACCAACACGCGCGAGCAATGGGAGCGCACCTTCAACATCTGCTGGGGCGGCGTCTATCTCGGCGTTCGCACCTTCCTGCCGCTCTTGGTGAAGGCCGACGAGGCCCACATCGTCAACACTTCCAGCGTCAACGGCTTCTGGGCCTCCGTCGGCATGGGCGTGGCGCACACCGCCTACAGCGCCGCGAAATTCGCAGTGAAGGGATTCTCGGAAGCCCTCATCAACGATCTCCGGCTGAATGCGCCGCACGTGAAATGTTCGGTGGTGATGCCCGGCCATATCGGCACTTCGATCGTCTCCAATTCGCGCCAGATCCAGAACGGCTCCGAACGGCTTGCGCCCAACGAGCTGCTGCAGGCGCGGCAACGCCTGAAGGGCATGGGCGTCGATGTTGACGCGATGTCGAACGAGGAGGTCCAGCAGCGGGCGTCCGATCGCGCACGATCGTTCCGCGAGGAGGCGCCGACCACGGCGGCGCAGGCCGCGAAGATCATCCTCGACGGCGTGAAGGCCGACCGCTGGCGCATCTTGGTCGGCGACGACGCGCACAAGCTCGACGAGCGCGTGCGCAAATCGCCGGAACAGGCCTATTCGCCGGAGTTTTATAAAAGCCTGGTCGAGGAAACCGGCTGGCGCGTCGGGTAACCTGCGCGACCAGAGCAAGACGAGATTGGCGCCAAGCCGGTGGAATTACTTGGCTTGGCCGGTCGTTGTAGCGGTGCCGGTAGTTGTACCTGTGCGTCGCGCCTCACGTCGCTCGTGCCGGCCTGTGCGCCGCGCCTCACGTCGCTCATGCCGTCCCTCGCGCCGCTCCTGACGCCGCTCCATGCCATAGGTCTGGGCCTCGGCATCGGAAACCGTCAGTGCGGCAGTGGATGCTGCGCCGGCGAAGGCAGCAATTTTCCCGAAAAGAGAAAGAGCCCTTCGGCGGGAGATCGCTTCCCATTTGATGGTTTCACTCATGGTCAAAACTCCACGGAGGCTGGTGATGCCGCCTTATGCGGGCGCCAATTCCAAAGTGCCTGTATTGATTTAAATCAAGCAGCGAAGGCATTGACACCGGTTCATGCCGGAAGGGGCACGAGGGGACCGACACAGGCGCAACCTTCTGCGCAACCAGCGCGTCGGTTTTGGTCGCGGCCACCGCCGCGCCGAGCGATCAAGGACGAGCCCCGTACAAGACGACAGGAGGCAACCATGGCCGAGCCCGATGGCAGTGGGATTTCCGCGCGGTTGTGGAGGCTACCTGGGCAGTTGCTGCTGGCGCTGATCAACGCGACGACGATCCTGGTGATCGTCGCCGCGATCGTTGCGCTCGTCGCGATCGCGCGCATCAACCGTTTTGCCGAAAACATCGTTGCAACGCTGACTGAGGCCGTGCTGTCGAAAGTCGATCTGCCGCAGAAGGACGTGCTGGCGAACATCCGAAACTTGACGGCGGAAGTCCGCACGCTGGGCGACACCCTTCGGGAAATCAAGACAGGAGAGCACCCGGCCCTGCAACCCGAGTTGGGGCAACTCAAGGAGGCACTGACCGGCCTGAAGGTCAGCGTCGACCGGCTCGGAAGCGCGAGATCGATCCTCACCGACGAAGCGATCGGGCAATTGGGCCGCACGCTCACCGACGCTTTGATCAGGCTGAGGGATTGCTCTTCCAGCGTTCGCCAGACAGCGAGCCTGACCGCACCCTCACCCGGATCGCATCTTTCGATGCGACATAGCCGAAGCTCGGCTTCGGCGTTCTTCTTTAGAACGGCCGCCGAAGGCGGCCTGGGCCTCTCCCACAAGACAGAGGGAGAAGCGGCAGAGTTTGCCGGCAAACCGATTCAACCCGGCGTTCCGCTGCCTTATCGAGCGCTGACCCGATAGGCGAGCCGGCTGTGACCTGGGCAATAGGGCATGCCTTCGATCGGGGTGTTGCCGCAGAAGCAGAAGTCGGCTTGCCCCGGCGTCGAGATCGGCCAGCGGCAGGTCTCGTTGCTGAGCTCGAACAGCGAGCAGGTGTGGCCGTTGTGGATCGACTCGTCCTCGATCGCGGGCTCGGCTTCCGACGGGAACGACTTCAAGAGGATCTGCCGCAGTCTTTGCGCGCCGCGCGGCCGCTTGACGCCCGCGGTCTCTTTCTTGGTGACGCGCATGACGTCCTTGTCACGCGAAAGACTGAGGCGGGAGATTTTGCCGATCACCGCGTTGCGGCTCACACCAATCTCGGCGGCGATCTCGCGGCAGGAGAGGCCGGCGGCAAAATGGATTTTCAGGGCTTCAATACGGTCGGTGGTCCAGGTCTGAATAATTGAGGGCATGATGTCGGTTCCAAGTTGGATCCTTTCAGGATCGCCTTGGCCTCACGTGGGAGCCGAACCTGCCGCGTCCCAAAACTTCATTTCACGCCTTGCCATTGTCACGGATGGAAAGCAGCCCGTCCTTGATCGCGAGCCTGATGCCTTCCTCAATCAACGTCCTGGCGACGCCGGGAACGCTGGTGCCGTGGGTGCCCTGTCTCACGAGTTTTTCGAGATAGGCAATGGTCGAAAGCGCCAAAGTGACGGGAACGCGGTCAGTTTCGGCTTTCTCGGTGGCCATGAAAAACGCTAGCCCTGAACGCGTGTACAGAAAAGTATCTTTTAAGACTCTATTAAGGTACGAGAAATTGATATAGCCCGTCAAGCTCGACTACTCAAGTCATTGAATCTGCTCGGAAACGACAAGACGGCCGAATCCGTCCCGCCGGCCGAAGCGAGCAGGCTTGGCCGGTCGGCTGATTTCAATGCGAAAAAGAGGGAATCGGGTGGCGCGGTATGCGCGCAGCAGCGCCTTGAAAAGGCAGAAGCGGCGGGCTGTTTCGCCCGCCGCCTGATCAGAACTCAGAACAGCGCCGGCACATACATTTCCGGCGGAATCTGCTCGCGGTGATATCTGGGGTCGTGGACGCGGTCCGGCAAAATCACCGGCTCATGCCGGATCTCGCCATATGGAATCTGCTTCAACAAATGCGAGATGCAGTTCAGCCGCGCGCGTTTCTTGTCGACGGCCTCGACCACCCACCACGGCGCTTCCTGAATATGGGTCCGCTCCAGCATCTCTTCCTTGGCCTTGGTGTACCGCTCCCAGCGGGCGCGTGACTGCACGTCCATCGGGCTCAGCTTCCACTGCTTGAGTGGATCATGGATGCGCATCAGGAAGCGGAATTGCTGCTCCTCGTCCGTGATCGAGAACCAGTACTTGACCAGGATGATGCCGGAGCGAACCAGCATGCGCTCGAACTCGGGGACATCGCGGAAGAACTCCTCGACCTGCTCTTCCGTGGCGAAGCCCATCACGCGCTCGACGCCGGCGCGGTTGTACCAGGAGCGGTCGAACAGCACGATCTCGCCTCCGGCCGGCAGATGCGTCGCATAGCGCTGGAAATACCATTGTGTCCGCTCGCGGTCGTTGGGCGCGGGTAGTGCCGCGACACGGCAGATGCGCGGATTGAGACGCTGGGTGATGCGTTTGATGACGCCGCCCTTGCCGGCGGAGTCGCGCCCCTCGAAGATCACGACCACCTTGAGCTTGTTGTGCTGGACCCAGTCCTGCAGCTTCACCAGTTCGCCCTGGAGGCGGAACAGCTCCTTGAAATAGACGTGGCGGTCGATCTCCGGGTGGCCGCCATTGGCGGGTTTAGCCGATCTGAACTGATCGAGCGCGCGATCGTCGAGCTCAAGCTCCAGCTCTTCGTCGAGGCTGTCCCGGAGGTCGGCGCCGATAAGTTCATGTATGGCCTGGTCGTTGCTCGTATCCATCTCCGTTCCTCTCCGCTGGGGTCGATCGCGCCCAAGCTTTCCCCATGACCCTTGACGGTGGTGTGACAAAGGCGGGTCGGGCGGTCCTTCCATTCACATCGCCGTCAAGAACGGCCGCTACAGCGGCCTTTTGGCACAGGGCGACGACGGTGGCGTCATGCAGCGGATGATCGAAAATTTGCGGATCGGTCCCTATGCCATGCGCTACAGCCAGTTCGTGCCGCGGCTTTACAACTACTGCCGCTCGCTCGGCTTCGAGCGGGAGCGGATGATGCCGTCGCGGGCGTTCTGCTCCGACGAGAGCCAGGGCTATCCCGTGATCCTGATCGCCCAGCACTTTGGCACCTTTCCTTTCGACCACGGCCGGGTCGGCGGCAAGGTCGCTGTCAACCGCCACGGGCCCTATGCCCATCACGGCGAGGACCTCGTGATCATCCAGGCGAGCCATGTTGGCTATGACGCCGATACCGGCCGCTTCGGCGTCTACAAGCGCCACCGCACCGACGGCCAGGCCTTCGGGCACAATTGCGGCAAGCTCTGCGCGGTGCTGCACTGGTACCAGGAGGAATACCGCCACGCCCGCGAGCAGGTGTTTTGCGGCACGCTCGACGACGAGGACGTCGTCATCATCGACAACCAGTTTCTGGACCAGAAGCGGCCCGATGGATTGTTCCTGCATCTCGACGTGATGGTCGTGGGCGAGCCCGTGAAGGTGATGAGCACCTCAAAGGTGTTCCGCCCGTCGATGGCGCTCAGGGACCGGCTGCCCGCCGAGGTCTGGCAGGACAAGCCCCGGTCGATCGGCGCGCTGCTCACCGCCGATCTGTTCTCATTTCATCGCCCGGCCGCCGCCGACATCGAAGGCCACGATATTCTCGAAGTCGCGCTCGCACCCGCGATGCCGACGCTGGTGACCTCCAAAAATCCGGCGCTCGATGCCGCGCGCCATTCCACCCAGGTCGAGTTCGACCGCACCTATCGCAGCATCCTGCGCGCCGACTGCTACCACGCCAAGAACCTGCTGTTCATCTCGGGCGTCAACATCGACATCTCGCCGCGCGAAGCCTTTCCGTTTCCGCTGATCAAGTTCGTGCCCTGGGCCGCCTACGCGAGCCTGCGCGACGGCCGCAGTTTCCTGCTCGAGCAGCACGACCTCTCCGAAGCGCTGCGCGCGCAGCCGCTGGAAAATCCGGACCGGCTGTTGTTCGACGAGTCGATCCAGCGCATGGCCGGCGCGGATGAGATCCGGCTGCCGATCGATTAGGTGCAGATGGGTGCCCGAATGCGCGTCCGACGACTCACCATCGACAAGTCCCGCAAAGGCGTAGTCGAGGTTGTTGGTAAAGACGGATGGTCCAAAGTAGAGCTTGGCGGTCGCGTCGTGCTGCATGAATTCGGGCCATATGGCATCCATTTCATCGGAAAAGACCAGAGGGACTAGATCCGGCCGTTCCCGCAAGGAGAAAATCTGCAGGCTCATTCTTTGCAACCGACGTCGAGGCTGTCGTTCTTCTACTCCGCCGCCCGCAACGACACCAGTGGTTGGGGGACCTGGGTCCAGAACGGAGACCGACCCCTCAGGCCGTTTTCGCCCGGTCGATGGTGGGCAGCTTGTAGTCCGCGTAAAGCTCCCTCAGCCTTGTCTTCAGCAGTTTTCCGGTTGCCCCGTGCGGAAGTTCATCGACGAACAGCACGTCATCCGGCATCCACCATTTCGCGATCTTGCCTTCGTAAAAGGCGAGCAGATCGTGCGGGGTGAGACTCGATCCTTTGCGCCGCACCGCAATCACCAGCGGACGCTCGTCCCATTTCGGATGCGAAACGCCGATCACGGCCGCCTCGGCGATTTCGGGGTGGGCCATCGCCAGGTTCTCCAGCTCGATGGAGGATATCCATTCGCCGCCAGACTTGATGACGTCCTTCGAACGATCCGTAATCTGCATGTAGCCATCGTTGTCGATTGTCGCGACGTCGCCAGTGAAAAACCAGCCATCGGCGCGCTCGCTCTCCGGCATCTTGTAGTAAGCCCGCGCAATCCAGGGGCCGCGGATCACGAGGTCACCAAACGCCTTCCCGTCGTGCGGTAGTTCGTTGTTGTTGCCATCGCGAATGCCGATTTCGACACCGAAAACTGCGCGGCCCTGCTTGACCTGTCGATCTCGCCGCTCGGTTTTCGACAGAGTCTTGTGCTTACGCAGCGCCTTCCAGATCGTCCCGACCGGGCTCGTTTCTGTCATGCCCCAGACATGCAGAACCTCTACGCCGTAATCATCCTGCAGCGCCTCCATCAGGGAGCGCGGGCACGCCGTGCCGCCAATCAGCACGCGATTGAGCGTCGTCGGCTTCACGCCCGCGCTTTGCAGGTACTGGACATAGCCGAGCCAGACGGTCGGGACGCCATTGGCGAAGGTGACGCCGTACTCCTCGAACAACCTGTGCAGGCTTTCACCGTCGACTTTCTGTCCGGGCATCACCAGTTTGGAGCCCATTGCCGGCGCGCAATAGGGCATGCCCCAGGACATGGCATGGAACATCGGCGAGATGAACGCGACCGTGTCGTCCAGGGAAATCCGGCAGGCGTCTGGAAGGGCAGCGGCAAAGGAATGCAGCACTGCGCTGCGATGGGCATACAATACGCCCTTGGGATTGCCCGTGGTTCCCGACGTATAGCACAGACCGCACGCCGTATTTTCATCGAACTGCGGCCACGCGTAGACGTCTGATTGTCCAGACAGCAAAGTCTCATAGGACGGAAAGTCTCCGGCTCCGGCGATTTTCGCCTCGCCCGCCTCGCTGAGATAGATCCACTTTTCGACGCTCGGGCACTTCGGCATCAGCGTCTTCACGAGGTCGACGAAGGTCAGGTCGAAGAAAAGGATACGGTCTTCGGCATGGTTGATGATGTAGACGATCTGTTCGATGAACAGCCGTGGATTGATCGTGTGGCACACGGCGCCCATTCCGGAGATTCCGTAGTAAAGCTCCAGATGGCGACAGCCATTCCAGGCCAGCGTCGCCACGCGATCACCCGGCTTGATGCCGATCGAGTTGAGTGCGTTTGCAAGCTGTGAGCTGCGCTGCAGGAGGCCGCCATAGTTCGTGATGTGATCTGGCTTATCGGGTGTACGGGAGATGATCTCAACATCGGGAAAGGAGCGCGCCGCATGCGTCAGGATGGACGACAACAGCAATGGAGTCTGCATCATTAAACCAAACATGGCGAATATCCTTCGGTCTTGAAATCATGACTGTGCATGCAAACGAAACTGACCCCGCTAAGGCGGGGGAGGATCGCTCCGAAGTGAAATTTCTTGTTCTTGGTTCACCGCAATGACAGGTGCCAAGGCATCCCGACCGTCGCTCGCGGCAGTCACAGCGTAACGTGTCCGCTTCGGTTGCTCAAGCGGTCTTGCGGGTTGGCGGGTGAGGGCCGGCGATGAGACCGTGCACTGGACCGCAATGCGCGACCCGACTTACTCCGCCGCGCGCAGCGGGATCGGTGACGGATGCACTGCAGCCGACACCTGCCTCGCATAGAGCTCCTGCCAGGGGCTCTTGTCGTCGCTGACGAAGTAGCCGCTGCGCCCGCGGCGAAATACCTCGGGGTCATCGACGCCGGGCGGCACGACATTGTTGTCACGGAGCGCGCGTGCGGCCATCAACAGGCGGCGGCGGGTGCGCGTGATCATCTGGTCCGAC
>DATMNV010000193.1:0-4541 GCA_035568535.1 Bradyrhizobium sp. | reverse complement strand
CCGTGTTCTTCGGCATGATCGGCGTGACCGCCTTCGGCCTGATCTTCACGCCGGTCTTCTATGTCATCGCGCGCTGGATCGCCCAGCTTGGTCCGCGGCGCGGCAAGAAGCCCGCGCCGAGCCCGCAAGCCGCGGAGTAGGCGGCGCGCGCGGAATCGACGCCAATTCGTCATCCTTGTCGGGTAGAGCGACAACGACAAAAGCGGTGCCGGCGGTTCGAAACACTATGCTTACTAAAAGCGCGATATTGACGTTGAGCTGAAGGTTGGCGCGCTATAAGGCGAACGCTCGGGTATCAGGCCGGTGCCCGAATGATGGATGAACAATGTTTCCACTTCCCAAGCGCGTCTTTCTCACCCGCGGCGTCGGCGTCCATCGCCAGCAGCTTGCAGCGTTCGAATATGCGCTGCGCGATGCCGATATCGAGCAGCAAAATCTGGTGACGGTCTCGTCGATCCTGCCGCCGCAATGCGAGCTCATTCCGCGCCAACTCGGCGTCGCAGCGCTGAGCCCGGGCGAGATCACCTTCTGCGTCATGGCGCGGTCCGAGACCAACGAATTCGGCCGTCTTGTCGCCTCCGGCATCGGCCTCGCCCGGCCGAAGCAATCATCGCACTATGGCTATATCTCCGAGCACCATGCCTTCGGCATGTCGGAGGCGGACGCCGGCGAATATGTCGAGGATCTCGCGGCCAGCATGCTCGCCTCCACGCTCGGCATCGAATTCAACCCGGACGCCGCCTGGGACGAACGCAAGCGGGTTTATGAGATGAGCAGTCTGATCGTCGACACCCAGTCGATCGCTTCCGCCGCGGTCGGCGCGCCGCGCGGCGAATGGACCTGCGTGGTCGCCGCCGCGGTCTTTTTGTTCAGCGCCGGCGATTCCGTCCAATCATGACCGGCGTCGCCACCTTCGCCGTTCCGCCGAGCTTTCTCGGCATCGCGCGCAACGATCCGGCCGCGCCGATCTGCATCGCCGGCATTCCCTTCGATCTCGGCACCACCAATCGCACCGGCGCGCGCTTCGGTCCGGCGGCGATCAGACAGGCAAGCCGCATGCTGATCGACGGCGATCATCCGGTGCATTGGGTCAATCCGGCGGCGCTGCCGCTCGCCGATATCGGCAATTTCGCCATTGCGCTCGGCGACATCGCCAAGAGCCTGGCGCTGATCGAGGAGCAGGCGGCCCGTATCGCGCATCTGGTCGCGCTCGGCGGCGATCACGGCGTCACGCTGCCGCTGCTGCGCGCACTCGCGAAGAAGCGCGGCCCGGTCGCGCTCGTTCACTTCGACGCGCATGTCGACACCTGGCCGGACAATTTCGGGCAGACACAAGCGCACGGCACGGTCTTTTATCATGCCATCAAGGAAGGCTTGGTGAAGCCGCACCAGATGGTGCAGATCGGCATTCGATCGCCGCTCGAGCGCGCCGTGCATGATTGGACGCTCGCACAAGGCATCACCGTCGTCCCGGCGCAGAAGGTGCATGAACAGGGACCGGCCGCGACCGCCGAGCAAATCCGCGTCATCGTCGGCGACGGCCCGGCCTATCTGAGCTTCGATATCGACGCGCTCGATCCGGCCTTCGCGCCTGGCACCGGCACGCCGGAAATCGGCGGCCTCGCGACGTGGCAGGCGCAGGCGATCTTGCGGCGGCTTACCGGCCTGCAATTCGTCGGCATGGACCTGGTCGAGGTCAGCCCGCCTTACGATGTTGCCGAAACCACCGCGCTCGCCGGCGCCACCATGGCCTGGGAATATCTCTGTTTGCTCGCCGCGCAGCAGAATGCGGTGTAAGTCGCACGCGATTGATCTGAACAACTCACGACTATTGTACGACTCGCGCTGCTCGACAGCAGCAACGATCGGACTACCCGCACATGCATCAACTACAGCCAATCGTTGCGGCGGAATTGCACATAAAGTGTGGTGCAGATAGCGACAATGATCCCGATCACGAGATAATAGCCGTAGGCCCACTTAAGTTCGGGCATGTGCTCGAAGTTCATCCCGTAGATTCCGGCAATAGCGGTGGGTACGGCCAAGATGGCGGCCCAGGCGGCCAGCCGGCGCGCTATCACGGTCTGTTGTGCCTGCCCGGCCATCAGGCTCGCCTCGAAGGCGAAGGCCAGCACCTCGCGTAAGGCATCGATCTCCTCGCGCACCCGACGAACATGATCTGTGACGTCGCGAAAGAGCGGCTGCATCGCTTTGTCGATCGCCATCAGTTGGGCGTGCTCGAGCCGGTTGCATACTTCGACCAGCGGTCCGGCCGCATTGCGCAGCCGCAACAAATCGCGGCGAAGCGTGTACAGGCGCTCGATGTCGCGCTGGCTCAGCGTAGTCGCCAGTACGGTGTCCTCGATCGCCTCGACTTCGGCGTGGATTTTCTCGATGACCGGCAGGTAATTGTCGACGATGAAGTCGAGGATCGCATAGACGATGTAATCCTCTCCTTCCGATAGAACGGCTGGACAGGCCTCGGAGCGCTGACGTACCGCGGTGTAGGAGACTGATGCGCCGTGGCGGACTGACACGACATAGCCGCGGCCGACAAACAAATGCGTCTCGCCGAAGGCAATCCGCCCCTCTACCATCTGCGCGGTACGGGCAACGATGAAGACGCCGTCGCCATACTGCTCCAGCTTGGGGTGCTGATGGGCCTTGGCGGCATCCTCGATGGCCAAGGGATGCAGATCGAACTGCCGCTGCACCCGTTGCAGAAGATCGTCACTGGGCTCGAACAGGCCGATCCAGACGAAATGACCGGGCCGTTTCGACCACTCACCAGCCTCTTCGATTGTGACGTCGGCGATTTTCCGGCCGTCGGCATAAACAGCTGAATTGACAACGCCGAGCGCGTGGTCTGAGGCTGGAATTTCAGCTTTCGTCAGCACGGTCGCACCTCCCAACAGGAGGCTGCCTTTGTGTCCGGTACGGCTGATCGCCTAATCACACAACCGGTTGATGCAGCCAGTCCCTCCCGATTGCTCCGCACCAGCAACAGAACGAATACCTCATGAACGAGGGATTCGTCCAGGTGCGCCTTTTTGGTCGCCCCCGCAAGCAAGTGGAAACCTGAAGACAGGTAGCGCGTGAATCGGATCGCTCTTTCCGCTCGTCCTCGCGAAGGCGGGTACCCGGTAGTCGAGCCATGAGGCTGGCGTGCCCCAACTTCATTCTCGCTTTCGCGGGAATGAGCGGAGGTAACTCCGACCCTGATTGCTCAGCTCAACTATTCACCCGGACATCCATCGCTTCCTTCAGGAAGCCGCGCAGCGCGTCCGTATCGAACGGCTTGCGCAGGATGCGCAGATCGGCGGGCGCCGCCCGCGCCGCGTCGCTGTAGCCGGTGGTCAGGATCACCGGCAGATGCGGATATTGCGTGCGGATTTCGCTTGCGAGCCCGACGCCGTCGATCGTGCCCGGCATGACGATATCGCTGAAGACGAGATCGACCCGCGTGCCGGTGGCGAGCAATTGCAGCGCCGCCTCGGCCGACTCGCGGTAAAGAGTCCGGTAGCCGAGATGCTCGAACAGTGACGAGGTCACCTCGGCTACGTCGGCGCTGTCGTCGACGATGAGCACGGCCGGGCGGCGCGCGTGCAGTTCGTCCATCTCGTCGCCGTCGTCGGCGGCGACTTGCTCGGACGGAAGCGCAGGCAACAGCACGGTGATGATTGTTCCCTCGCCGACGCGGCTGTCGGCCTTCACCAGTCCGCCGGACTGATGGGCGAAGCCGTAGACTTGCGACAAGCCGAGCCCGGTGCCCTTGCCGACTTCCTTGGTGGTGAAGAACGGGTCGAACACCTTGGTGAGGAGATCGGGCGGAATGCCGGTGCCGCTGTCGCTGAATTCGATGGCGACGAACTCGTTGCCTTCCTCATCGCCGCGCTCGGACGGCACGTTGCGGATGGAGATGCGGAACGTGCCGCCGTTCGGCATGGCGTCGCGCGCATTGACCGCGATATTGACGATGGCGAGCTCGAGCTCCGCCAGATCGACCTTCACCGGCCAGACGCTCGTATCGCTCTTCTCGTCGTAGACGATGTTGCCGCGCAGCGAGCTTTCGATCATCGGCCGCATGTTGCTGATGCATGCGTTCAGATCGATCACGGTCGGGGTCAGGTGCTGGCGGCGGGCGAAGGTCAGCAATTGCCGGGTCAGGCTTTCGCCGCGCTTGGCCGCGGTCTGGATGGCTTCGATCGCGCGCGGCAGTTTCGGGTCGAGCAGCCGCTTGAAGGTCTGCGCATTGCCGCCGATGATCATCAACAGGTTGTTGAAGTCGTGGGCGATGCCGCCGGTCAGTTTGCCGATGGCTTCCATCTTCTGCGCCATGGCGAGCTGCTCACGCGCCTGCACGAGCTTCTCCTGGGTATCGAGCCGCTCGGTCGCGTCGCGCACCACATTGGCGAAGCCGATCAGGTTGCCGGAATTGTCGCGGATCGAGGTGACCGAGCCGGTGATGAAGAACAGCGTCCCGTTCTTTTTGATGCGCCAGCCTTCGACCTCGTGCTTGCCTTTTTGGATGGCCCATTCCA
>DATMNV010000192.1:0-6130 GCA_035568535.1 Bradyrhizobium sp. | reverse complement strand
CGCCGCAACCACAAGGTCGTGGCGAACAATGCTGTTGCTATGCAGTCATAATAATGCATTATGATCATAATGCAATAGCTAGACGACAGGACGTTAAGCCAATGGCCCTCGAAGAAGCGACAGCGCAGCTCTCCGTCCTCGACAGGGACGAAACCCCCGCCGCACCGGCGCCGCGCGCCGCGCCCGTAGCTCGGCGAAACAAGGGCGAGGAAACCCGCGCTGCACTGCTGACCGCGCCGATCCTGCCCAGTCTGCTGAAGCTGGCGCTGCCCACGGTAACCGTGCTGATGGCGCAGACCGCGGTGAACATCGCGGAAGCCTATTATGTCGGCTTTCTCGGCACCGGTGCGCTGGCGGGCGCCGCGCTGGTGTTTCCGATCTTCATGCTGATGACCATGATGTCGAATGGCGGGCTTGGCAGCGGCGTCGCCTCTTCGGTGGCGCGCGCTGTCGGCGCCGGACGCCACAGCGACGCCGACGCACTGTTGTTTCACGCCGTGGTGCTTGCCGTGATTTTCGGCGGGCTATTCACGCTCGGCGCGACGTTGGGCGGCCCCGCGCTGTTCCGCGCCCTCGGCGGCAGCGGCGACGCGCTCGCCGCCGCGATCACCTATTCGAATTACCTCTTCGCAGGGGCGATTCCGGTGTGGATCGTCAACCTTCAGGCAGCCGCGTTGCGCGGCTCGGGCAACGTCAAGGTACCCGCGCTGGTGACGCTGGTCGGCGCGATCGTGACAATCCCGATATCGCCGGTGCTGATCTTCGGGCTTGGGCCGTTTCCGCGGCTTGGCATCGGCGGCGCCGGCATTGCTTTCGGCCTCTATTACGCTGCTGCGATGCTGTTCCTGCTGCGTTACATGGCTTCGGGCCGCTCCGGCCTCACCTTCCGCATCGTGCGGCTCCGCGCCGCGCTGTTCGCCGACATGCTGAAGGTCGGCATTCCGACGGCGCTGAACGCGGTGCTGTCCAATCTCACCGTCATTCTCGTCACCGGCGCCGTCGGCCTGTTCGGGACCTCGGCGCTGGCGGGTTACGGCATCTCTTCGCGGCTCGACTACATCATGATCCCGCTGTTGTTCGGCATCAGCACGGCGACGCTGACCATGGTCGGCGTCAACATGGGCGCGGGCCAGACGGCGCGCGCGCGAAAGATCGGCTGGATCAGCGGCGTTGTCGGCTTGCTCTTCACCGGCACGATCGGCGTGCTCGTTGCGATATTCCCGACCGCCTGGCTGCATCTCTTCAGCAACGATACGGAAGTCGTGCGCGAAGGCATGACTTACCTCCGCATCGTGGCGCCCGCTTATAGCGCGCTCGGCTTCGGCTTTGTCGCGTCCTTTGCCGCGCAAGGCACGGGTCGCGCGATGGGGCCGCTCGCGGCCGCCCTCGCCCGCATCCTGATCGCGGCGGGCGGCGGCTGGATCGCGGTCACGCGCTTCGACGCCGGCATGACAGGGCTTGCCGCCATGGTGACCGCGTCGCTGGTCGCTTACGCCGCGATCTGCGCCATGATCATGCTCTCGCCGTCGATCTGGCGTGCCGAACCGCGCTAAGCTCCCTCGTAAGCCCGCTTCAGGCCGGCGATGTCGAGCTTGATCATGCCGAGCATCGCCTGCATGGCGCGCTGCGCGCCCGCGCGATCGGCGCCGCCGAGATATTTCGGCAGCGCTGATGGCACGATCTGCCAGGACAGGCCGTAGCGGTCCTTCAGCCAACCGCAGCGCTCCGCCTGCCCGCCATTGGCGAGCAGCGCATCCCAGAGCCGATCGACCTCGACCTGGTCGGCGCAGTCGATCTTGAAGGACACCGCGTGGGTGTATTCGAAGCGCATGCCGCCGTTCAGCGCTATGAAGCGCTGGCCGCCGAGCGTGAACTCCACCACCAGCACCGTGCCGGCCTTGCCGCCAGGACTGTCGACGCTGTTCCTCTGCACAACCTCGATTTTCGAGTCGGGCAGCAGCGATACGTAGAAATTTGCGGCCTCTTCCGCCTCGCCGTCAAACCACAGGCAGGGTGTGATCTTGGACATCGTCTTGCTCCGCTATGGTGATGCAATCAGGCGTCGGCTTTCGCGAACTGCTTGGCGAAGGCTTCCATATCCATCCAGTTCACTCCCCACGTGTGGCCGTCAGGATCCTCGAAGCTGCGGCCATACATGAAGTCGAAATCCTCCTGCGGCGACGGATCGATCACGCCGCCGGCGGCCCCGGCCTTGCCGACCAGGCCGTCCACTTCCCCGCGGCTGTCGGCGGAAATGCAGAGCAGCACCTGGCTCGACGTCTTGGCGTCGACGATCTTCTTGGACGTGAACTGCCGGTATTTGTCGTGGGTCATCAGCATCGCGTGGATGGTGTCGGAAAACACCATGCAGGACGCGGTGTCGTCGGAGAACTGCTCGTTCTTGACCGCCCCGATGGCCTGATAAAAGGCGGTGGCGCGCTTGAGGTCGCTGACGGGCAGGCTGACGAAGATCATTTTGGCCATGAAGGGCTCCTTTTTGGCGAGTTCCGTCCCAAGGACGAACCTGGCGCAACGTTCCCGACATGGCCTTTCAGATTTTTCTGCGACCTGCCGCCGCAGGCCGGGTCACGTCGCCATCGGGCTCGGCATGTTCAAAAACGCCCGGGTCACATGCCAAAACAATTGCCGGTTGATCGCGAGCGCCACAGAATGGGCGGTACCCGGCAGGATGATGAACTGGCGGTCGCCGTTCGGCAGCTTGTTGAAGAATTCCTCGAGATCGGGGACGGTGGCGATGCCGTCATATTCGCCGCGCACCAGCAGCACCGGCGCCAGCACCTTCTCGGGATGCACCACCGGCAGGTTGGCGGTCATGTCGAGATAGGTGCCGGTCGGGATCTGGTCGCCGAACTGCATTTCCACATCGGCCAAGGCGTCGACCGCGGCGGGATCGGACGTGCCGGGCTTGTCGCGGGTCGCAATCGAGCGGATCATGTCGCGGTCGCGTTTGCGCATGTTGTGGCTGCGATAATAGTCGACCTGCTCGGCGCGCTTCTGCAGGGTCGGCGAGCCCTCGCCCTTGTAGGTGAAAGCCGCGAACACCAGCCGGTTGATGCGGTCGGGCGCGGCCATCGCATAGGCGCCGGCGCGCAGCGCGCCGGAGGATTCGCCGACGAAATGATATTTGTGCTGGCCGGTCTCGCGCGCGAGCACGTCGGCAGCGGCCTTGAGGTCATCGACACCGCTGGCAATATCGGAATTGCCGGAGGTGCGGCCGGACTTGCCGTAATTCTCGTGGTCCATGGTCCAGCAGTCAAAGCCGTAGCGGGCGAACTCGTTCATGACTGAATATTCGCCCTTGCCCGGCACATGCAGGTCGAACGATCGCGAGGTGACGGAAGAGCCGTGGACGAAGAACACGATCGGCCGCGCCGGCTCGCCGGCCTTCGGCGCGCCCAGCCGCTTGCGGAACATCCAGAGCGGCACGTCACCCTTCTTGGCCCAATATTCGCCGCTCCAGATTTCGCTGGCATCGCCATTGTCGGCGAAGGCCGGCAAGGCCGGAGCCAGCGTTCCCGCCATCAGGCCGAAGCCAGCGCCCTTGATGACGGTGCGGCGGGCAAACGAATTCTCGAGATGAGTCATGGTGTTTCCCCTTATGCGCCTGGTTTTTGAGCGATCATTTGTAATTTTCGACCGATAAATAGATTCTAGCAGCGGCTTGATGCGTTTGAAAGCAGTGTGCGCTGCACCGCGAACACCATCACGCGATATTTGCCGGAACAGGCTGACTTAAGGCGCAAGCGGGTTTAGTCTTCGCCGCGCCTCAACCGGAAAAAATCCGGACCGCCGCAACAGGGAGAAGAGCTGTGAGCAGCAATCTGACCGAACAAGAACTGGCCGCGCTGATGCCGTCCGAACTTTGCCAGTATCAGACGCCGATCCCGACCCAGATCGTTTCGAGTGACGAATTCTATCCCGACCCTCAGAACGAACGGCAGCGCGAAGTCGAGCAGCGCCTCCTTGCCATGGCAGATGATCTTGGCGGCAAGCAGGGCCTGAACCGCCGCGGCTTCTTCCAGAGCGCGGCCGGCATGGCCGCCTCCTTCCTCGCGATGAACCAGGTTTATGGAAACCTGTTCGACGTGACGCCGGCGGAAGCCGCCACGCCCGCGATGGCGCAGGAGCGCGCCAATGCCTACAAAGACCAGTTCATCATGGACATGCACACGCATTTCCTGCGCGACGACACCCGCATCATGGGCTTTGTCGAGATGCGCAAGGCGGTCGGCAAGGCCGGCTGGAACAAGGAGCTCAGCGATCACGAGCAGACCATCGAGGACCTGAAGTTCAACAACTACAAGAAGGAGATGTTTCTCGATTCAGACACCAAGATCTCGCTGATCTCCTCGGCGCCCTCCGACATCGAGCAGGACTGGTTCCTCACCAACGAGCAGATGGCCGACGCGCGCAAGAAGATCAACGACGAGGCCGGCTCGCGGCGCGTGTTCTGCCACGCGATCTTCACGCCGGGCCAGCCCGGCTGGCTCGACAAGCTCGATGCAGCGCTGGCGCTAAAGCCGGAATCCTGCAAGGGCTACACCATCGGCGACAACACCCACAAGGAGATCAGCCGCTATCCCTGGCGCCTCGACGACGAGAAGGTCGCCTACAAGGGCTATGAGAAGATGGTGAAGGCAGGCATCAAGAATGTCTGCGTGCACAAGGGCCTTTTCCCGCCCGGCCTCGAGAAGCAATACCCGCATTTGCGCGGCTTCGCCGACGTCGCGGACGTCGGCCAGGCGGCCAAGGACTGGCCGCAGCTCAACTTCGTGATCTATCACTCGGCCTATCGCCATGTCGGCGGCGATCCGAAGGTGGCGCTCGCCGAATTCGAGCGCACCGGCCGCATCGCCTGGACCAGCGACCTCGCCGACATCCCGGCGCAATATGGCGTCAACAATGTCTATGGCGACGTCGGGCAGTTGTTCGCGACCACGCTGGTCGCCGAACCCAATGTCTGCGCCGCGCTGATGGGTACGCTGATCAAGGGGCTGGGCGCCGACCATATCTGCTGGGGCACGGACGCGCTCTGGACCGGCGCGCCGCAATGGCAGATCGAGGGCCTGCGCCGACTCGAAATCCCCGAGGTGATGCAGAAGAAATTCGGCTACGCCCCGCTCGGCCCCGCCGACGGCCCGGTGAAGACCGCGATCTTCGGCGACAACAACGCACGGCTCTACAACATCCAGGCCAAGCGCGCGATGCTGGAGCTCAGGGGCGACCGCTTCGCGCTGATGAAGGAGAAGTACGAGAAGGCCGGCCCCGAACCGTCGCATACGCGCTACGGCTATGTCGTACCGAACGGCACGATTGATCACAGCGTGTTCGCGTAAGGCTCGCGTCCCGGACGCGGCGCTGCGTCCGGGACACGACGCTTTGTCAATTCGCACGATGGTCCTGCATCACGCTTGCGTCAAATGCGCGGAATCCGGCCATTCGTTTTTGACACTCATGGACAGCGCGCTTTACGTATAGCCGAAACAGCCCGCGCCACATGTCCGGAGCCTTAAGCCATGGAGCAAGCCATGGAGTCTGCTGTTCGACTGCCGACTGGTTCGAGCAATGGTGGCGGCGAGAGAGCCGCCGATGATGCCGCCTTCATCGAGCGCCTCTCCGAAATCGTCGGCCAATCCCACGTCCTCACCGGCGCCGAGCGGACCCGGCGATTTTGCACCGGTTTCCGCTTCGGACACGGCGCTGTCGTTGCGGTGGTTCGTCCGGGCACGTTGGTCGAGCAGTGGCGGGTGTTGCAGGCCTGCGTCGCCGCCAACAAGATCGTAATCATGCAGGCGGCCAATACCGGCCTGACCGGCGGTTCGACGCCCGACGGCAACGACTATGACCGCGGCATCGTCCTGATCAACACCATGCGGATCGCCGGCATTCATCTCATCAATGAGGGCAAGCAGGTGGTATGCCTGCCGGGTGCGATGCTCTACCAGCTCGAGAACCGGCTGCGGCCGCTGGGCCGCGACCCGCATTCGGTCATCGGCTCGTCCTGCATCGGCGCCTCCGTGTTCGGCGGCATCTGCAACAATTCCGGCGGCGCGCTGATCCATCGTGGCCCCGCCTTCACGCAGCTCACCCTTTTCGCCCAATTGGACGA
>DATMNV010000191.1:0-3467 GCA_035568535.1 Bradyrhizobium sp. | reverse complement strand
TTCGGCTATGGCGCGGACACCTATGACGCCTCGATCGCGATGGCGGAATTGTCGCTGTTGCCCGCCGTGCGCCGCGCCGACGAAAGGACACTCATCGTCGCCGACGGCACCTCATGCCGGCACCAGATCAAGGACGGCGCCGCGCGCGAGGCGATCCATGTCGCGCGCGTTCTGGCGCTGAGCTGTGATGCCGCAAAATCCAATTCACTCCAGAAGGAAAAAATCCATGGCTGAACTTACTCTCGAAGTTGCCCGAAAAATCCTCGACGCCGCGCTCGCCAAGGGCGTCGAGAAGAAGCTGAAGCCGCTGGTCATCACCATCCTCGACGCGCGCGGCGCCGTGAAGGCCACTGCCGCGCAGGACGGCACCAGCCTGATGCGCGCGGAGATCGCGCACGGCAAGGCTTTTGGCGCGCTTGCGATGGGCATGGGCTCGCGGGCGCTGTTCCAGCGCGCGCAGGAGCAGGCCTTTTTCGTGGACGCCGTCAACGCGCTGGCGCAGGGCCGCCTCGTGCCGGTGCCCGGCGGCGTCCTGATCCAGGACGGAACGACGCTGCTCGGCGCGATCGGTGTTTCCGGCGACACCTCGGACAATGACGAGATTTGCGCGATCGCCGGCATCGAGGCGGCAGGGCTGAAGGCGAATCCAGGGTAGCGCAAAGCGGCGGCATTGAGGCGCAAAAACGACAACGCCGGTCGAAAGACGTGGACGCAGCGGAACTCTGACAAAATCTGGCCGGGGACACCGCGCATTATGTTGCAACAGAGTCGCGCGTCCCTGAAAAGTGACCGGCTCGGGCATCTCTTGTTGCGGATGCAAATGTGGCAGCTATAGCTCGGTGAGCAAACGCTTGGTCGAGGGAACTCATGACGTCGGGAAATGGTGGTGTGGTGTTCAGCAGGCTTCGAGTTCCATTCGCACGGTGGATATGGTCGCTGAGAGCCGCGGCAATTGCCGTACTGCTGCTTGGCCTGCCGCTGGTTCCGCACGCAGCCCATGCGGCACCTGCGGCCTCCGACGCTCACGTTTATCTGGTTCGTGGCGTTCTCAATATTTTTTCGCTCGGCATGGACGAGATCGCTGCGAAACTGCAGCGGCAAGGCATCAGCGCATCCGTCCATAATCACCTGGCATGGGCATCGATCGCGGACGACGCCGCGGCCGAGTATAAAAGCGGCCGGGTGAAGACGATCATTCTGGTTGGGCATTCCTCCGGCGCGACGGCCCTGCCAGATATTGTGGCCCGGCTGGATCGGCAAGGCGTCCCTGTGAAGCTCGCGATCGGACTGGACTCGGTTTTCCACACCAGCCTGGCCGGTCGCGTCGGACGCTACATCAACTTCTATGTCGCAAACGGTGCCGGGACGCGCGTGGAAAAGACTGGGAATTTCCGTGGAACGCTCGAGAATGTCGACGTTGAGGCGGTGCCGGGTGTCTCCCACCTTACTATCGACAAGAACGAGCTCATGCAGAGAAAGGTGATCGCTGCCATCGACGCAGTCGTGCTCAGTGGCGGAAGCGAGCCGCGCGCGGCGAAGAAGCCGCAGCCTGTCTCGGACGCAGTCCCACCGGGTTCCAGCGCGAAGCGTGCTGCGAATTGACCCGCCTGACGATCGCCGGACCGGCGGTCGTCAACGCCTCAAATTCCACCCATTCGTTAGCCATCCAATGCGGATGCGCGATCGACGGCGCTTCGGCATTTTGGCGTCACCAACGACGAATGTGTGGGCCGTGAGAAGCAGGCAGAGTTGTCTGAGACAGGCTGCGGCGTTCCTGGCCGCAATGATGTTGGCAGGGCTCGTCTGCAGCGCGAAGCTTGCAATCGCCGACCCGGTCGCGACAGCCGTCGCACAAACTTCCAACGATCGATCAGCCACGCAAGTCAGGGCTTCGCCCGGCATGCCTCCTGGCCCCGCCGCTGCACCACAGGCAACCGAACGGTTACCGGCCCATCCCCGCGGGCGCGTCTATCTATTTCGTGGCGCGATGGGCCTGATTTTCTCGCGCGGCATGGATCGGCTGGCAGAAAAGCTCGAGCGCGTCGCCGTCACCGCCAACGTCTACGAATTCACGCTCTGCCAACTCGTCACCGCCGCCGCGATCGAGACCTACCGGCAGGATCCCGCTCCGATCATCCTCATCGGCCACTCGATGGGCGGACGCTGCGCGCTCCAGTTCGCTGAAAAGCTTAATGATGAGGGCATTCCGGCCAGCCTGGTCGTGACCATCGATCCCGCGCATTTGAGTCCCGACGTGCCGCCCAACGTCGAGCGCTTCATCAACATCTTCCTGTCGAAAGACGTGCTCGGTGGCGGTGATATCAAGCCGGCGCGGGGCTTTCAGGGCCATTATGCCAGTTACGATCTGGCAGAGCATGGCGAGGTCTCGCACATCAGCATCGACAAGATGGATGCGATTCATCAACAGCTCGTTGCCAAGATTGTGCAGCTCGCCGCGACCCCTGCCAAAGCAGAAGGCGAGAATATCCCAATTCGCTATGTCGTGCCGCCAAATGCCGAGATCGAGCTGTGGGACAGCGGCGCGTTCGTGGCCGCCAACGCGGGCGGGACGCTGCAAACGCTCGCCGCGCAGGATCACCTGCCATTGTGGTCCCTGACCCAGATCAACCAGATGCCCGAAAGTGCTTCGCTCATCGTCGGACAGCGGGTCGTCATGCCGCGCCATTTGGCACCGCTCACGACCGCTTCCAAGCCCGTCACGTCACGACACTGAGCCAGCGTCAGCCAGGTCAACATCCGATCATGCCTTGAAGCGCCGCATCAACGGCACGATCATCGGTACGCGGCGGCAATAGGCACCGTAGGCGGTCGCGCCCAGCTCGGCGCTGAGGAACTTCTCCTCCATGCGTGCTTTCTGCCATTGGCCGAGCGAAATCAAAAGCGCACCCAGCAGCGCGGTCCAGGTCGCAACGGCAACGCCCGTTGCGAGGATCGCGACAATCAAGCCGGTATAGATCGGATGGCGCACCATCCCGTAGGGACCGGTGTCGATGATGCGATGGTCTTCCTTGTGCGTGATGGCGTTGGACCAGAACTGCCCGAGATGGATTCGCGCCCACCATGTAAATGAGATGCCCAGCAACGCCACGACCGCCAGCGCATAGGTGCCTGGATTGCCGGGATGGTAGAGCGGTGTATCCCCCAGCGCCTTCGCGCTCCAGGGCAACAGCAGGATCGCTCCCAGCAGAATGGGCAGCTGGTATGCCCAGGAATCACGCGTTCGCACATGAGACCTGGTTCGCCCGGACCAAAACGATGCGACGAACCAGCTCACGACCCATGCGAGCCAGATCAGCGCCAGTAATTTGGTCGGCCAGGTGACGATCCAGCCGCCTTCCAACGCGCCAGACATCTCGGCAGCCTGCTTAAGCATATTTGAGCGCCTTGCCGGCGCGAGCCCCTATCATATGGGCAATCGTTTCCCGCAACACCGGCTCGATGGCCCG
>DATMNV010000190.1:0-35419 GCA_035568535.1 Bradyrhizobium sp. | reverse complement strand
CGAACGGTTGATCGGATCGATCCGGCGTGAATGTTTGGACCACATCATTGTCTTAGGCGAGGCACATCTGCGCCGGATTCTGAAATCCTACGCTCGCTACTATAATGAGACGCGCACGCACTTGGCCTTGGAGAAGGATGCACCCGTTTCTCGTCCGGTTCAGCGATCCGGTGGGATCAGCTCACACGCTATCCTGGGTGGACTTCATCACCACTACGCCCGTGTTTAAGTTGTCGGTACACACAGGGAGGACATGGCAGCGAGCGCGGTCGCTAGCCATATTCGTCGCTGCTGATGCCGTATTCGCGGTAGATCTCGACCCGGTCGAGATCGGGAAACAGCCGGCATTTGGCCTGTGCCAGATGCAGGCTGACGGCAGCGGGCTCGCGACCGTCGGCGAGCAGCTTCCTGATGTCGTCCATATGGGCCCGCGGCTGGTGTTTTCGCGGAAGCTGTTCGAGGGCGACCAGCGCCGTCGCCAACGCTTCCGTGACAACCCATGCGTCGTGGCCGGTGACTCCCTTCCTAGGCATCAGCTCACCCCACATCCGTGGCGAGACATAGTCTACCGCGGTCTTGCGGCCACCGCCATCGAGGTTGGCTGGCCGTTTTCACTCTACCTTGAGCCCGGCGAATTTCACGACCTTTGCCCACTTCTCAGTCTCGCCGGCAATCAACTTCCCGAATTGGGCAGGCGTCCCCTCGATCGACTCGCCACTGATGGCGGCAAAACGCGCCTTCATTGCGGCATCGGCAAAGGCGGCGTTGGTTTCCCTGTTGAGACGTTCGACGATATCGGCGGGCGTCCCGGCGGGGGCGGCGAGGCCGTACCATTGGCTTGCCTCATAACCAGGCAGCGAGCTTCCCACGGTCGGCAGCTCCCTTAGCACCTCGGCTTGCGTCGCGCTCGTCACCGCCAGCGCGCGCAGCTTTTCCGTCTTGATGTAGTCGACGGTTCCGGGCGCTGCTGCGAACAGGATCTGCACCTGCCCGCCGAGCAGGTCGGACAGAGCCGGGCCCTGGCCACGATAGGGGACGTGGAGCATGTCGAGCCCGGCCATGGAGTTGAACAACTCGCCCGCCATGTGGGGCGCGCTGCCGGTGCCGGCCGAGGCCATGTTAATCTTGCCCGGATTGTCCTTGGCATAGGCGATCAGCTCGGGAATCGACCTGGCCGGCACGGCCGGATGCACCAGCACCACCATTGGTACCCGGATCACGCCGGCAACCGGCGCGATGTCGCGCAGGAAGACGAAACTCAGTTTCGGATAGAGCGATGCGTTGACCGCGTTGGGCAGCGTCGCCAGCAACAGCGTGTAGCCGTCCGGCGGCGCTTTCACCACGGCTTCGGTGGCGATGTTGCCGTCGGCGCCGGTGCGATTCTCGGTGACGAAGGGCTGGCCGAGCCGCTCGTTGAGCCACTGTCCCATCAGCCGCGCAGTGATGTCGACGCCGCCGCCGGCGGCAAAGCCGGCGATGATCCGCACCGGCCTGCTCGGATAAGCGCCTTGCGCCGATGCGAGATGCGGCAACGCCGACAGCCCCGCGACGCCTGCGATGGATGTGAGAAATTCGCGCCGTTTCATGTTTTGCCCCTGCGGTTCAATGCCGGCCATCGTAATGACAAGGACTCCTCGCCGGAAGGGACAACGCTGCGGAAGCAGAAAGATCGGGGTTGAAACGCGCGCCGGGCACGTCTAAACGGGCTGGGCAATCCTCCATCCGCGCGCGGCGAATCAGCGCGTCCGTTGCCTTCCTGTTACAACGTTGGCGTACACCGACAGCGCGGGACCAACCGCGCGCGTCCGGTCATTCGGCCGGAAATCCGACATATGCGTTCGATCTATAGGGCCTGAGAAGGGCATCGACACGGGCACACGCATGAGACTCATGAGCTATGTCTACCGCTTCCTCACCAATTTCGGATTTCTGGTGATGGTCTATCTCAGCCTGAACTACATCGAGAAGTACAACAACCGCGCCATCCTCGCGATCGCGATCCTGGTCTATGCCGGCATGCGCGGCGCGACCTCGCTGCGCTCGTTCTATTTCTTCCAGCGCATCGAGAAGCTCGAGATCGAATCCCGCCGGGTCATCGCGCTCGTCACCCAGGGCGGCGCGCAATCGCCAATCAAGGTCAAGACCGTCGCCGACGTCACCCTGCTGCGCCGCGACGGCGAGATCAAATCCTATATCGATCTGTTCTTCCTGGCGGCCGTGGTGTTGTTCTGCGTCGCCAAGATCATCCACGACTAGACGCACTTCACGGAAGCAGGCGCTTCGAGAGTTGCTCGAACAGCATGCGGTTGCCGTCGGCCGAAAAATGGTCGTCGCCGAGGATGTAGAGGTGTTCGTACCAGTCCTTGTCGCGATCGGCGGCGGCGAAGAAGACCGGGAACAGATCGATGAACGCCTTGCAGCGGGTGGGGCAGAACTCCCGCCATAGCCTGACCTGACGGCTGTCGCGGTCGTTCTGCGCGATCTGCTGCGCCCACGGATAGACCACAATGGTGAGCGGGATGCCGCGGCTCGCGAGCAGGTCCGACAGCTTGCCCATGTTTTCCAGCGAGCGCGCGATGCCGCCATCGACCCCGAGCGGCCGGTATTTTATCGGATCGGGATTTTGGGTGGTCCAGCCGATCCGGTCGTGATCGCTGTCGATCGCGGCGCGCTTGTTGCCGAGCCGCAACTGGATCCAGCGCTTGACGGTGACGCGGACGCGATTGGTGATGACGAAATGGTCGATGAAGAAATCCCGCTTGATCGCGGGCTCAGGAACGGCACCGGCCGGTGTGTTGCAGAACTTGTGATAGTTCGGGTCGTCGTCGATGCAGAAATAGGAGGTCGCTTCGTCCTCGACATCGGAACTGTCCGATAGCAGCACGACCTCGTCGAATTTGAGCCCGCGGTCGAGGAGATATTTGATCTTCTTGTAGTAGATGCTGGGCGAATAGGAGGCGACACCGGCATCGAGGAACTCGACCTTGTCGGGGCGCGCCTGTCCGGCCTGTTCGAGCAGGCCGGCGAAGGTGCGGTCGAAGGGCAGACCAATGCCTTCGGCAAAGGAATCGCCGATCAGCAGGATGCGCCGCGTGTCCGATTGCAGCGGCACGTCGCGCGTCGAAGAATCCTTGAAGCCGAGATTGTTGGTGATGAGCCGGTAGCGGGCTTCGCCCCAGACGTCATAGCCGTCGAATTTGGGCGCCAGCCCGTGGTCGTAGACGGGATCGTAGATGCGCGCGAGGCGCTGTTGCTCCTGTCCGCGGGTAAAGCTGGAATATGCAAAATCGAAGATCAGGAACAGCGCGAGGCAATAAAGGAACATGAGGGAATTGAGCAGGACCCGCCGCGGCGCAAAGGCTGCCTTCCAGAAGCCGGTGTTCGGCGGCGAAGCTGCTTGATCCGGTACCGTTTCCTGCATTCCAAAAGCTCTTGCACCATGGCCAGCCGGGTCGGAAAAAAGCCAAAAAAAGCGGGACCTTGGCCTTCCCACCTGATAAAGCACCCCAGCCTGATTTGGGTCTTGTCGACACTTGTGATGAACCAGTCAACCCACGAGAATTTCAGCCGGGACGAGGCATCTTCGCCCGGTTCTTCCGACCGCACCTTTGGCCTCGTGATGGCGGGCGCGCTGGCGCTGCTTTCTCTCATCAACGGCTGGCATCACGGGCGCCTGTGGCCGTGGGAACTTGGCGCGGCGCTGCTGTTTCTGCTCGCCGCCTGGGTCAAGCCGGCGTCGCTCAATCCGCTCAACCGGTTATGGATGAAGCTCGGTCTCCTGCTGCACAAAATCGTCAATCCGATCGTTATGGGGCTGCTGTTCTACGGCACGATCTGGCCGACGGGCCTGGTGATGCGGATGCGGGGCAGGGACCTGTTGCGGTTGAAACGCGAGCCGGCCTCCGACACCTACTGGATCGCGCGGGCCCCGGGCCCGCAGCCCGAAACCATGAGAGACCAGTTCTGATGATCGACTTCCTCGCCGAGCTCTGGCGCTTCATGCGCGTGCGCAAGAAATTCTGGCTGCTGCCGATCCTGATCATGATGGTCGTGTTCGGCGGCCTTGTCGTGCTGACCAAGGGCACGGTGTTCGCGCCGTTCATCTACACGCTGTTCTGAACTCATGCGCATCCTCGGCATCTCCGCGTTCTATCACGACAGCGCAGCCGCGCTGGTCGAGGACGGCCGCATCGTCGCGGCCGCGCAGGAGGAGCGTTTTACGCGCAAGAAGCACGACGCGTCGTTTCCGCGCAACGCCGTCAACTATTGCCTGCAGGCGGCCTCCGCAAAACTCGCCGACATCGATCACGTCGCCTTCTACGACAAGCCGTTCCTGAAGTTCGAGCGTCTGCTCGAGACCTACATTGCGCTCGCGCCGCAGGGCTTTCGCTCCTTCCAGATGGCGATCCCGCTGTGGCTGAAGGAAAAGCTGTTCCAGAAGAGCCTGTTGCGGAAGAAACTGAAGGAGTTTGACGAGGAGATCGCCGGCGACAAGCTGCTCTTCACCGAGCACCATCTGAGCCACGCGGCATCGGCCTTCTTTCCGTCTCCGTTCGAGAAGGCCGTGGTGCTCACCATGGATGGCGTCGGCGAATGGGCGACGACGTCGGCGGCAATCGGCGAGGGCAACCGTCTCGAAATCTTCCAGGAGATTCACTTCCCCCATTCGCTGGGGCTGCTCTATTCCGCGGCTACCTATTACACCGGCTTCAAGGTCAATTCCGGCGAGTACAAGGTGATGGGGCTTGCGCCCTATGGCGAGCCGAAATACGCCAAGCTGATCCTGGACAATCTGATCGACCTCAAGCCGGACGGCTCGTTCCGGCTCGACATGTCCTATTTCGACTATTGCACCGGGCTCACCATGACAAATGAGCGGTTCGCAAAACTGTTCGGCGCGCCTGTGCGCACGCCGGACAAATTGCTGACGCCGTTCCATATGGACATCGCTGCGTCCATTCAGGCCGTGCTTGATGAAGCCGTGCTGCGGCTGACGCGCAGCCTCGCGGCAAAGACCGGCGCGCGCAATCTCTGTCTTGCGGGCGGCGTGGCGCTGAATTGCGTGGCGAACGGCAAGGTGCTGCGCGACGGCAAATTCGATTCCATCTGGATCCAGCCGGCGGCAGGCGATGCCGGAGGCGCGGTGGGAGCGGCCCTTGCCGCCTATCACCAGTTCAAGGGACAGCCACGCACTGTCGGCAACACAGACGGCATGTCGGGTGCGTTTCTCGGGCCTGAGTTCTCGCAGGCCGAGATCGAGCAGCGGCTCACGGCAGCCGGCGCGCGCTTCACGGTGCTCGATGAAGCCGCCATGGTCGAGACGGCGGCCAATGCGCTCTCCGATCAGCTCGCCGTCGGCTGGTTTCAGGGCCGGATGGAATTCGGGCCGCGCTCGCTCGGCGCGCGCTCGATCCTCGGCGACCCCCGCTCGCCGACCATGCAGAAGAACCTCAATCTCAAGGTCAAGTACCGCGAGAGCTTTCGTCCCTTCGCGCCGGCAGTGCTGCGGGAGGATGTCGCGGACTGGTTCGAGCTCGACTCCGACAGCCCCTACATGCTGATCGTTGCCGATGTCCGCAAGGACAAGCGCCGCGCCATGACGGAAGCCGAGCAGGCGCTGTTCGGCATCGACAAGCTCAACATCTCGCGCTCCGAAATTCCGGCCGTCACCCATATCGATCATTCCGCGCGCGTCCAGACCGTGAGCTCGGCGACCAACCCGCTGTTCCATCGCCTGCTCACGCGGTTCAAGGTGCTGACCGGCTGCCCGATGCTGGTCAACACCAGCTTCAATGTGCGCGGCGAGCCGATCGTCTGCACGCCCGAGGATGCCTTCCGCTGCTTCATGGGCAACGAGCTTGACCTGCTCGTCATAGGCCAATGCGTGATGAGAAAGGCCGAGCAAAATCCTGATCTGAAGCAGGATTATAGCTCCGCCTTTGAACTGGATTAGGGTCTGGACTTACTAACCGCTTGTTGCCGTGGATGGGCAACGGAGCGACGGCCCATGAAGATGATCTCTTTGGCATTCTCGATTGGTATACTGCTGGCCTGCGCAGCACCGGCGATGTCGGCGCAGCCGGCAGGGCCGACCGTTGAATACAAGATCGACGAGGAATACGCCGCCAAATCGCCCGACGGCGCCACAACCGTCGAGCAGTATTTCAAGATCGACAAGGACGAAAACTATATCTGGCAGTTTTGGGCGCGGCGTTCCGACTCCATGACATTGCTCGGACCCGAGCAGGAGGATTATCCCGCCGACTTCCGCTTCACCGGCGATTCCCGCTGGCTCGTGCGCATGCAGAAGACCGGATCGGGCGAGGGCAGCCTGTTTCTGTACAAGCTCGGCGCGCAAGGTTTTGTCGCCGCGACAAAGAAGCCGCTCGGCGATCTGGCCTGGGCTTTTTTCTACAGCCGGCCGGAGTCCCGAAAAGTCATGAAGCCGGATTTCCATATCAACGAGGGCCTGTTGAAAGGCACCGAGAACAATTACCAGTGGACCGGCGAGAAATGGCCCGATCTCCTGATCGGGCTGTGGGGCGAGGTCGAGCCCAACGGCAAGCATCATCAGTTGCGAACGGTGCGCGACTGGCGCTGCCGCTATGATCTGCAGGAAGGCAAGTTCGACGTGCCGCCGATCTTCGCCAAGGACAACGCCAAGGCGCTGACGCCGGAGTAGGCCGGCGCGGCTCGCGTCAGGTCCTGCGCTTCTTCAGGCTTGCGACATGGACGGAGCGCTTGGCGGGCGTCGCTGCAGCGCGGGCCTGATGCCTGGCGGCGGCCGGTGTGGCACGAGCCGCCGGAGCGGCGTGCGCGATACGCCTGACTTGACGGCCACCACGGCCGCGTCGGCCCCGCGGTTCGCTTGACGCCGTCGCGACCTTGGCGCCTGCCGGAATCTCGCCTTCGGCAAAATGATGCATCGAGATCGGGAAAGGCTGGATCGTCGTGCGCGCCTGCTCCGGAATCTCGAACAAGGTCGCGGCAGGCACCGGCAACGAAACGTCGGTGCTGGCGACCTGCAGCGGGGCTGCCGGTCGCGGCCATGGCGCTTCGCGCGGCAGCGGAACGCCGCGCCCGCGAACGCGATCCGCCGAAGCCAGTGACAGCGCAAGGCTGCCTTCGGTCAGATCGAAGTCCAGGGCAGCGGGCGCCGGCAGCATCTCGTTCTCGGCGAACACGAAGTTCGGCAGCTTCGGCCAGCGCGCAATCGGCACCGTCTCGGACGGCGGATGCATCTGCCATTGCTCCGGCTCGGTCGGCGTCGCTGGCAGGTCCGGCGTTGCCGGCACGACATGGACGATGCGATAGCCGCGCGCCTTCATGTCATGCAGGATCTTCGGCAGCGCGCCGACGGTGCGCGCCTGAATGTCGTGCAGCAGCAGAATCCCCTTGCCCATCTCGTCCAGCCGCTTCATCGCGAGATCATGAACCTTCGCGGATGAAATACGATGCCAGTCGTCGGCAAGGGAATCGGTGCTCCAAATCTGGAGCCCCTGCTTCTCTGCATAGGCTTCGACGGGCGGCGCACGCAACAAGCCGGGAATCCGGAAGAATGGCGCCAGCGCATTCGGATCGGTCATCGCCGCCTTTATCGACTCGATGCCCGTTTCGATTTCCTGCTTGGCCTGCTCCTCCGACATCTTGTGGAAGGTGAGCGGATGGCGCTGGCTGTGGCTGCCAACGGTGTGGCCGGCGGCGATCAGCTTGCGCACGCCCTCGGGACTTGCCCTGGCTTGCTCGCCGATTTCAAAGAAGGTCGCCTTGACGCAGTTGTCGGCGAGGATTTGCAGCACCTGGTTGCTGTTGCGCGGCAGCGGACCGTCATCGAAGGTCAGCACCACTTCGTGATCCCGGAGCGGCAGGGTTTCCGGATATTGCATCGAGCCGATCCGGGGATGGGCGCGGGGATCGACCACCAGGGTCCGCTCCGTGCCGATCGCGTCGGGATGGCCGGGGCAATTATTGGCGGGCGCAGTCTCCTCGGCCCTTGCTCCGGAACAGGCAAGAAACGCGAGGCAAACAACTAACCAACGCGTGGTCCGGACGCCAGTCAAACGATTACCAACCATGATGCACCGTCTGCATTTCCCGACAGGACGAACGATTGCCGGGCACGCCTGAACGCCGCCTTAATCCTCCGACCTTCGCCTATGTTCTGATCAGGGTACCCCGTCAAAGTCAACGGCCGGGCCGGTCGGCACGACGTGAACCACATGATAATGATTGTCACGCAGATATCGCAAAAATGTTGGCAGCATGGCCACGGTCGAGCGCTGTGTGTCGTGCAGCAGGATGATCCCCTTCCGCGCAACCCTGAGGCGCCAAGTCAAAAGCCATAGTTCCCGCTTTGGCGTCAAGTGATCCCAATCATTGCCCCAAAAATCGGCCCCAAACACCACAATTTCGCGCGACCGCAACAGATCGAGCGTTGCCGGCGTGGTCAGGAAGCCGGGAAAGCGGAAGAACGGCGTGGTCGGGGTCGTGGTCGCCACCCCATGCAGCGCCTTTTCGACCGCCGCAATGCCGTCGTCGATTTCCTTGAAGGCGTTGCTTTGCGGCATCGCCTGGAGGTCAAAATGCGTCCAGGTGTGGTGTCCGATGCTGTGGCCTTCGGCCGCGACCCGCCGCGCCATGGTGGGGTGCTCGGACGCCGGCTTGCCGATCATGAAGAAGGTCGCAAGCACGCATTGCTTTGCCAGCGCTGCAAGCACTTTCGGCGTGGTGGGCGGCCAGGGGCCGTCATCGAAGGTCAGCACCACCTCATGATCCCGCAGCGGCAGCGTCTGCGGAAAGTTTTTCAGACCGACCTGCGGAAAGTCGACGGCATCGACGGAAAGCGTGCGCGAGGTGCCAAGCGTCCCCTTGCGTGGACAGCCCTTGGCATGCGCGAGCCCGGTCCACGCAAGCGAGATCAGCGCTGCCGTGCCCACAGCGCGGGTTACAGAGCGGACCGTTTCTGGCAGGCGCATCTTTGGCATTGCGCTTGGTGTTGCCTATTGGGTATTGCCTCGGTCATAGCTCAGACGAGTTGAACCCATCTGTCAAACCGGCGAGGTGACCATGGCCGAACATCTGGACCTTGCCCCCTCGACTGAAGTGCCCGTGCTTGAGCGCTTCCCGATGCGCGATGAAGATGGCGAAATTCGCCCGGAGTTCATCGAGGAAATCGCACGCCGTATCAAGGCCGATGATGCGCCGTTCCTGCGCGAAGTCGTAGCCGAACTGCACGAGGCCGACCTTGGCGATTTGATCGGGGCGCTCGACGCGGACGACCGTGTCCGGCTGGTGGAACTGACCGGCACCGATTTCGACTTCTCGGCGCTGAACGAAGTCGACACCACCGTCCGTGAGGAAATCCTCGAAGAACTCGAGCCGGAGACAGTCGCCGAGGGCGTTCGCGAACTGGAATCCGATGATGCCGTCGAATTGCTGGAAGGGCTCGATGAGGAGGACCAGGAGGAAATCCTCGAAAAGCTGCCGCCGCAAGAGCGCGAGGAGATCGAGCGCAGCCTGGAATATCCGGAAGGCTCCGCCGGACGGCGGATGCAGACCGAATTCATCACTGTGGGGCCGGATTGGACGGTCGGCCAGGCGATCGACTACATGCGCGACACGCCCGATCTGCCTGACCGTTTCTATGAAATCTATGTGCTCGATGCCCAAAAGCGCTGGCAGGGCGCGGTTCCGCTCGACGTGCTGTTGCGCACGCGCCGGCCGGTGCCGCTGAAGGAATTGATCGAGGAGGACCGCCGGCGTGTGTCGGTCACGGACGACCAGCAAGAGGTCGCGCGGCTGTTCGGCAAATATAATCTGGTCGCTGCACCCGTGGTCGATGCCGCCGACCGGCTGGTCGGCGTCATCACCATCGACGACGTGGTCGACGTCATCGAGGAAGAGGCGGACGAGGAGATCAAGGCGCTCGGCGGCGTCACCAGCGACGAAGAGTTGTCCGACAATTTCTGGACCATTGCCAAGGGCCGCTTCAACTGGCTGCTGATCAATCTTGCCACCGCGTTCCTGGCGTCCTCGGTGCTCGGCCTGTTCGAGGGGCAGCTCGAAAAGATGGTCGCGCTCGCCGTGCTGGCGCCGATCGTTGCGAGCCAGGGCGGCAATGCCGCCACCCAGACCATGACGGTCGCGGTGCGGGCGCTCGCGACCCGCGAGCTCGGCTCGAGCAATGCGCTGCGCGTCACCATGCGCGAACTCCTGGTCGGCCTCGTCAATGGCGTCGGCTTTGCCGTCATCACCGGCATCGCCGCGGTGCTCTGGTTCAAGATCCCCGGGCTCGGCATCGTGATCGGGCTGGCGATCATTTGCAATCTGGTGGCGGGCGCGCTTGGCGGCATCCTGATCCCGATCGTGCTGGATAGGATGCGCGCCGATCCGGCCGTGGCCTCCGGAACCTTTGTCACGACCGTGACCGACGTGGTCGGCTTCTTCTCCTTTCTCGGCATCGCCACGCTGTGGTTCGGCCTGAATTAGCTTTGGCCATACCGCGGCCTTTATCGTTAATCGAGCCTTAACGTGCTTCGACGATGATGCGCCACACGGGGTTAGGGGTAGCCACGATGCAGCGCTTGCGGCTGAAAGCGGACGGACGGATTGTCGAATTGCGCGACGGGCAGGAGTTCCCTTTGGCGCCTGATGCCTTTGCGCACCCGGCGGAAAGCGGAACTCCCGAGGTGCGCGACCTGCGCCGCCGTGCGCAACTGACGCAGCAGGAATTCGCGGCGAGGCTGGGCGTTCCCGTGGAAACCATCCGGAACTGGGAGCAGGGCAAGCGTGCCCCGCGCGGACCGGCACGGGCGCTGCTCGCCGTCATCGCGCATGCGCCGGACACCGTCTTCGCCGCACTCGCCAAAAGCTAACCAAGACGCGATGATCGCTCACGCCTGATCGCGCCTGCCGTTGGCAGCATGTGGCGGGCAGGACATAATGCGCTCTCATCGGCTACAGGGCGCGCTCATGCAATTCGTCGAAGCCAACGGCGCCAAAATCCCCTCGATCGGTCTCGGCACCTGGGAACTGCGCGGGCGAACCTGCGCGCGTATCGTCGAGCAGGCGCTCAGGTTGGGTTATCGCCACATCGACACCGCCCAGGTCTATGAGAACGAGCGCGAGGTCGGTGACGGCCTGCGCGCTTCCGGCGTCAGGCGCGACGATGTGTTCGTGACCACCAAGGTCTGGACCACGCATTTTGCTCCGAACGATCTGGAGCGCTCGACCAAGGAGAGCCTGGTCAGGCTGCGCATGCCGGAAGTCGATCTGCTGCTGCTGCATTGGCCCAATCCGCACGTGCCGCTGTCGGAGACGCTGGGCGCGCTGGCGCATGCCAAGCGCATGGGTCTCGCGCGGCATATCGGCGTCTCCAACTTCACGGTGGCGCTGATCGAGGAGGCGGTCAAAGCCTGCCCGGACCCGCTGGTATGCGACCAGGTCGAATACCATCCCTATCTCGACCAGGCGAAGGTGAGGGACGCCTGCGCCACCAACGGCATGGCGGTGGTTGCCTATAGCCCGGTTGCCAAGGGCCGGATCAAGAATGACGAGACGCTGATGCGGATCGGCCGGGATCATCGCAAGAGCCCGGCGCAGGTCTGCCTGCGCTGGCTGGTGCAGCAGAATGTATCGGCGATCCCGCGTACCTCGCGCATCGAGCGGCTGTCGGAGAATATCGACATCTTCGATTTCGAGCTTTCCCGGGACGAGATGGACCGGATCGGCGGTCTGGCGACGCCCAAGGGCCGGTTGACCGACTTCGGATTTGCGCCGAAATGGGATTGAGGCCATCCCGCGAGCCGCTATGCTAGCGATCAGGGAGCGGCTTCGACCTTCGGTCGGCGGCGATGGAAGTTCGACAATACTTGCGGCCTGATGTGATGGTGTCGGCGCTCGTACACCTGTCACTGGTGGCGTTCGTGGTGATCTATACCGAAGTGCGTCCGTTTCATTCGGCGGTCGAAAAGGTGGTGCCGGTCGACGTCGTCGTTGCGGATGAAGCCAAGAAGCCCGATCCGTTGCCGACGCCGCAACCATCACCCGACTTCTCCCAATTGGCCAAGCCGGAAGCGCCGAC
Source organism: Bradyrhizobium sp. (assembly GCA_035568535.1). Lineage (GTDB taxonomy): Bacteria > Pseudomonadota > Alphaproteobacteria > Rhizobiales > Xanthobacteraceae > Bradyrhizobium. The sequence goes on along the minus strand of DATMNV010000190.1, from coordinate 23,337 downwards.
ACCTTCTTCGTCGCCCGCGGTTTCGCCGCCGGCCGCAACTCCGCCGCCACCAACTCAGGCCCCGGTTCCCAAACGTCGCGAGGCGTTGGCCCAGCCGCAGCCGCAGGCCGCAGCGCCAACTCCGCCGGCGCCGGCGTCACCGGCTGCGCCCAGTTACACGCCGCCGCAGCCCGATCTCACCGTCAAATATCATGTGATGCTCGGCCTGCCCGAAGCGCTGCCGCCGCCCGCCGCGTCCGGTGCCCAGCCAGGGGAGGGCGGCGATGCGACGCCCGCGACCAGCAATCTCGCCTCGAGCCTGGTCGAGCCGCTGCGGCGTCATCTGAAGACCTGCTCGAAACTGCCGGCCGCGCTGTCGCCGTCCGACAACGTCGCAGTCAAGCTGCGGGTGCAGATGACGCCGGACGGCAGGCTTGCCGGCGAGCCGGCCCTGATCGAGGGCTCCGCGTCGATGAAGGGCGTGGAGCTGATGCGGGGCGCGATCGCGGCGCTTGCGGCGTGCCAGCCTTATGCGATGCTTCCGGCGGATCGCTATGGCGAGTGGAAGGTGCTCGACCTCTCCTTTACACCGCATGATTTCAATTTCTGAAGCTTTTGTTTTTTGCGCATGATCTTTTCGGAAAACCGGTTCCCACTTTTCCGGATCATGCGCTAGCTCCCCATCGCGCGCCAGGCGTTGGAAGCAAACTGCCGGCGCCAGATCACGACCACGACCAGCGCGGTCGTGACGAACAGCACCCACGGGCTCGCGAACCAGCCGAGATAACCGAGCGCAAAGAAGAACGCGCGCTGGCCTCGATTGAAATGGCGGCCGCCGGATTCGAACATGCGGGTGGTGCGGATCACATGCGCCTCCGCCTCGGGCGTGTCGCGCTGGGAGGGCGGCGGCATCGCGCCGAGCAGGATGCAGACATAGTTGAACAGCCGGTAGGCCCAGGCGAATTTGAAGAAGGTGTAGACGAAGATCAGGATCAGCCCGACGCATTTCATTTCCCATAGCGCGGGCGAGGGGCTGATATCGATCGGAAACTTGCTCAGCACGACGAGGGCGTCGTTGGTGGCACGGAGCAGCGCCAGCGCCCCGCCGATCGCAATCAGGCTGGTGGACGCGAAGAACGCGGTGCCGTTCTGCAAGCTGATCATGATCTGCATGTCGACCATGCGGGCGTCGCGGTCGAGCATGCGCCGGATCCAGGTCTCGCGATAGGCGTGCATGCGCGCCGACAGGCTGTCTTGCCCATAGGCCGTGCGCTCCAGCGTGTAGGCATAGATACTCCATTCGAGAATGAAGAATCCGACCGCCAGGATATCGACCGTGTATGAACCCATGCTGCGTTCCGTGCCCGCGCGTGCTAAAGCGCTCGCCTAACATGGCAGCCTGATGTGCCAAAGAGGATTTGTGCGATGACCCTAACGCTCGTGGTCGGCAACAAGAACTATTCGTCCTGGTCGATGCGGCCTTGGCTTGCAATGCGCGCCAGCCGCATCCCGTTCGAGGAAGTCTTCATCCCGCTCTATACCGACAACAAGGCCGACAAGGACCGCATCCTCAGCTTCACCCGTTCAGGCAAGGTGCCGGCGCTGATCGACGGCGACGTCACGGTGTGGGATTCGCTTTCGATCATCGAATATCTCGCCGAGCGTTTTCCCGAAGCAAAACTCTGGCCGCAGGATCGCGCCGCGCGCGCGCATGCGCGCTCGATTTCGGCGGAGATGCACTCGTCCTTTCTGCCGTTGCGCAACGAATGCGGCATGAATCTGCATCGTCCGATCCGCGCCGTGACGCTGACGGCGGACGCGCAGGCCAATGTCGCGCGGGTCGAGCAGATCTGGACCGAGTGCCGCGAGCGCTATGGCAAGCTCGGGCCGTTCCTGTTCGGCGCCTTCACGGCGGCCGATGCGATGTACGCACCGGTCGTGCACCGCCTCCGCACCTACGCGATCAAGGTCGCCCCGCAGGCGCAGGCCTATATGGAGACCATGATGGCGCTGCCGGCGTTTGCCGAATGGACGAGGGCGGGGCTCGCAGAAACGCTGCTCATCGAAAAATTCGAGACAGTTTGAAAATGTTCGATGCGCATGTGACCGACATCCCAGCTTGACGCAACCCTGCTAAAGGGGTCTCAATCGCGCGATTCGCTCGCGTGTCAGGCACAGATCAGAGCAGAAAAGGAAATCGGCCATGGGCATTCTCGACTCACTGGAAAGTTCGGGCATCCTCGGTCAGCTCGGTGCGGCCGTGCTTCCTGTCGTGCTGGGCGAGGTGATGGGCACCGGCACCCAGGGTGGGACGCTGAATGCGATTGTCGCCAAGCTGCAGCAGGCGGGCCTCGGTGATCAGGTTAAATCCTGGATCGGAACCGGCCAGAACCTTCCGATCACGGCAGATCAGCTCAAGCAGGTGCTTGGCAGCGACGTCGTCCGGCAGCTTGCCGCGAAATACAACATCCCGATCGACCAGGTTGCCGAGGTGCTTGCGCATCAGCTGCCGGTGGCTGTGGATAAGGCGAGCCCGGACGGCAAACTGCCGCACACAGCCTGAGACCAGAATGCCTTAAAAAAACCATGATTGAGGGGCTCACGAAATAGGATTGTAACCCTACCAATCGCCTATCGTTATGAAATACCAACGAAATTAGCGGATTTGCCATGTCCTGATGTGACTGGCCAACGCTCGCGGGCGCGTGCTATAGACCCAACCGGGTTTTCAGCCGGCCGTGCAGCGGGACTGTTAGTGCGACCGGCTCTCTGTGTGATGGAGAGGGCGTTGAAGCACAAATTTCCTGTTGGAGCGACCGTCTACTTTACCGCGAGCAACGTCTCGCGCCCGGCCGCGACCGGTACCTATGAGGTGATCCGCCAGCTTCCCTCCGAAGGCGACGACTGCCAGTACCGGATCAAGAGCTCGACCGAAGCTTTCGAGCGGGTTGCCAAGGAAAGCCAGCTCGCAGTTTCCTGAAGGAAGCGAGCGGAACCGGCTGATCGGTCGAGCGAATTGTGTGGACGGCTTGGGATGAGGGGACTTTTCCACGCCGTTGACGGGCCTCCATTCGCAGAAACGTTCTGCGTAAGTACAATGCCTTGAGAGTCGGCATTTTGCTTTGCTGAATTTGTTTCAAATTGCGTGAGGGATATCGCGCATGAATTGGGCGTTCGATCACATCTGGCATTCGCCGTCCTTTCCGATGTTGCTGACGCTGGCTGCGGCCGGATTCTTCGGGGTCATCGTCTTGTTCACGATGTTGCGCGCCGGGAAATCGGTCGCGAACGGCGCGTTGACGGTCATCACGCTGTTGGCGGTCGTCATCGCGGTGGCGTCGACGCTGCGCGGCTATGGTCCGGTCGCCCGCGGCGCGCCGAATGAAGGGCGGCCTTTGCCCATGGCGCCCCCCGGCCTGGCGGCGCTGTCCTGCATTGATGATCTTGCCGGCGACGTGGTCCAGCAAGCCTGCGAGAAGGCCGTGTTCGGCTCGGCGGAATCGACTGCTGCTGCGGTGAACTACATGGCGGCGATGATCACGCGCCTGTCGGCGCTCGGCGATGCCACGACCGCCCAGCGCACCATGACACCGGAGACGCAGGCGTTGCGCCGGGCGATCGAGCGCGACCGCTACGGACTGGTGGCACAGGTCCTGCTCGCGAGAGATCGATGCACGCCGATGGAGTGCGCGGCCTATCGCTCGCTGACCGACAACCACCAGATCATCACCAACATGGACGAACATCTCTATGACGGCCTCGTTGCGCGCTATGCGCCGTCATGGAATGCACCGCCGGTCACGACCGCGTCGACCGGGCCGCTTGGCATGATGCCGCCGTCGCTCCCGACCGGCCGGCCTACCAACGCCGAATTTCCGAGCGCGGCCAACACGCCCCCTGTCAGCATCATGACGCCTGAGCCGGGGACGGGGACGAAACCGCCCGGAGCCGCGAACGCCGCGATCCCGCCTGCAACTGCTCGCCAACCGGCGCAGGCGGCGGGGCCTCCCACTTCCCTGGCGCCGTCGCCGCCACCGGCGGCTGCGAAGAAGCAGCCTGCGCCGAAACGTCCGGCTCCGGCTACGGCAACTGCGCCTGCAGCGCCGACCCCGCTATCCCCAACGGCGTCTGAGCAGCCCGGTGCAAACGATTGATCCGCGGCGGCGCGGTAGCTAATTGAAGGGCATGCCGCTACACATCCTCAAGCTCGCCGTTGGCTGCGACTCCGTCAAGGAACTCAAGGAGTGGGTCGCCGAACGGATGAAGACCGCGAAGAAGAAGGGTCTTCCGCAGCGCCACGTTCATGTCACCCGAATGGTTCCGAAACGGACCGAAGAAATCCTGTCGGGCGGTTCGCTCTATTGGGTGATCCGCGGCGAAATCGCCGCGCGCGAGAAAATCGTCGGCATCGAGCCGTTCCGCGACAAGGACGGGATCGGGCGCTGCCGCCTTCTGATGCAGCCCAAGGTGATCGCGGTGTCGCCGCGGCCGATGCGCCCGTTCCAGGGCTGGCGCTATTTCACCGACGACTCCGTGCCGCCGGATCTCGGCAAGGCAACCGCCGGCAGCATCGCCGCGATGCCGGAGCCGATGCGGCGCGAGTTGCGCGATCTCGGATTGCTGTAAGCTCGACGTAAGGTCGAACGAACCACCTACACCGCCATATTGTCGATCAGCCTGGTGTTGCCGATCTTCGCGGCGACCAGGATGCGCAGCGGTCCGTCCTTGATCGAACTGACCGGCGCCAGGCTCTCGGCATGGCGCACTTCAAAATAATCCAGTGCAAAACCCGCAGCTTTGATCATCTCGGCGCCACCGGCAAGCACGGCCGAAACGTCGTCGCCGGCGCGCAGCCGCGCCGCACTTTCCTTCATGGCGCGGAACAATTCTGGTGCCACGCGCCGCTCCTGCGCCGAAAGGTAGACGTTGCGGGATGACATCGCGAGCCCGTCGCGCTCGCGCACGGTTCTGGAACCGATCACGCGGACGCCGAGGTCCAAATCCCGCGCCATCTGGGCCACAACCCGCAGCTGCTGAAAGTCTTTTTCGCCGAAGATCGCAACATCCGGGCGGCATTGCGTCAACAGCTTGCCGACCACGGTTGCGACGCCGCCGAAGAAATGCGGCCGGAAGCGGTCTTCCAAACCTGCGGTGGCCGGACCTTCCGGCACGATCCTCGTGGCGAAGCCGTCCGGGTACATCGTCTTGACGTCGGGATGCCAGATCACGTCGACCTTTTCAGCGGCGAGCTTGGCGAGATCGGCTTTCCATGTGCGAGGGTAGGAGCCAAAATCCTCTGTCGGGGCGAACTGAGTCGGGTTGACGAAAATCGAGACGATCACACGTTTCGCGCGCCGTTTTGCCAGCCGAACCAAGGACACATGCCCGTCATGGAGCGCACCCATGGTTGGCACCAGCGCGATTGTGGCTTTCCTGGTGCGAAAGCCGTCGATAGTGCGACGCAGGACGGGGACCGTGCGGGCGATCATGGGGTTGCGTGACATCTTGTCTCGATCGGTTGGGGCGAGCCTGCTGCGTTGCAGGCGTTCGATACTGAAAGACCGACACTACCAATCAGGCTATGCCAGCGCCAAGCGCGGGCGGCATGCGATAGCAGACGGTCTCAGCTTAGAAAACGTCGTGGCGATTGTGGCGTCGCTCACAGATCGCAACGGAGCTTCCATGAATTCATGATTAAAGCCGTCGATCTGCAATTCGAGTGCGTTAGCGCGCATTTCGCTTGACCGCGAGCGCGCGCGATTTGATGATATCTACAGGGGTCGACAAATGCTGGTGCAGGCTAGCCAAGGACAATCAGGCTCGGCGCACGTTGTGGTGCTGGGCAACGAGAAGGGTGGATCCGGCAAATCCACCACGGCGCTGCATATCGCGGTCGCGCTGATGAAGGCCGGCCAGCGGGTCGCTACCATCGATCTCGATTGCCGGCAGCAGAGTTTCACCCGTTACATCAACAACCGCAGCGCCTGGGCGCGACGGACCGGCATCGGTCTCGAGCTGCCGGTGCATAGCTGCATCAAGCTCGGCCAGACCATGCAGATCGCCGAGAACGAAAATACCGAGCTGCAGCAGTTCGCGGACGCCGTCAGCGCGGTGGAACGGACCTTCGACTTCATCGTGATCGATACGCCCGGCACCGACAGCTACTTGATGCGGCTCGCACATTCGATGGCGGACACGCTGGTGACGCCGATCAATGACAGCTTCCTGGATTTCGACGTGCTCGGCACCGTCGATCCGCAGACCTATGCCGTGACCGGCGAGAGCCACTATGCCGAGATGGTGCGGGACACCCGCCGCAAGCGCCGCCAGCTCGACGGTGCAACTACAGATTGGATCGTGGTGCGCAACCGTTTGTCGATGATCGGCTCGCGCAACAAGCAACTGGTTGCAGACGGTCTCAAGGAACTTTCATTCCGGCTCGGTTTCCGTTCGATCGACGGCTTCGCCGAGCGCGTGGTTTATCGCGAGTTCTTCCCGCGCGGCCTGACCGCGCTCGACGATATCGACGAAGCAACCCTCGGTACGCGGCCGAATCTCGGCCATGTGACGGCGAGGGAAGAGGTGACGAGCCTCTTGCGCCAACTCAAGCTGCCGCTGGACGAACGCGGACGCAGGCGGGCAGCGAATCGGGCCGAGTGGTTCAACCAGATCGACAAACCGCTGGAAGTCCACGACATTATCGGCGCCTAGCCCCGTTCATTTCCCGTCGGCAGAAACCTCGCGCAAGCGTATAGTTCCCTCGACAAGCTCGCGTAAGCGTATCCTCCCTCGACAGGCGAGGCAGGCTTGCGGGGGCTACGGCGCCGTCGTGAGACGAGGGCAACGGTCCGAGGAATGGCCAGGAAGAAATTTGATCCGTCACCCGCGTTAATGTTGCAGGTCGAGCAGGCGTTCATGACGCAAGGCTATGGCGCCCTGACCATGAGGGCGATCGCCAAGTCCTGCGATTTTTCCACGCGCGCACTGTACTTTTATTTCAGCAGCAAGGAGGAGACCTTTCGCGCGGTCGTGCGGTTCCGCAACGAGCTCGCGCTCACGACCGGGTTTAAAGCCGGACGCAAGCGACGAGAGGCGGGGGGTGACGCGCTCGATATTTTGAGTGACATCATCAACATCCGCTATGGCGACACCCGGCGTATGGCCAATGCTTCGCCGCATCTGATCGAGCTGAACGCCCAGGTCTTCACGTTCTGCACAGACATCCTGCCGGTCTGCATCAAGGCCGGCGCGCTCGACGTCCATCTGCCCGCGCGCGATCTCTGGATTTCGCCGCACCACGCGATGTTCATCGATGGCGTGCTGATCGAGGCCAAAGACCTCGTCAACGGCGTCTCGATCGTGCAGGCGGAGAAGGTCGAGCAGGTCGACTACTTCCACATCGAACTCGAAACGCACGATGTGATCATAGCCGAGGGCGCGTTGTCGGAGACCTTCGTCGACGACGACAGCCGCGGCATGTTCCACAACGTGCACGAGTTCGACGAGCTCTATCCGGACGCGGTCAGGGAGCCGGCGCGTTATTACGCGCAGCGCTTGGAAGGCGGCTACGAGGTGGAGGCCGTGCGGCGACGCATCGCGCTGCGCGCAGGTCTCGCTGCCTGCGAGACGATCGGCAAGCTCCGCGGCTATCTCGACCTCGTCAGCGCCCATTGCGTTGCCGGCTGGGCGCAGAATGAGGATCATCCGGAAGCGCCGGTCTGCCTGGACATCCTTGCCGGCGGCCAGCTGCTCGGGCAGGTACTAGCGAACGTCTATCGCGAAGACCTCGCGCGTGCGGGCCTCGGCAGTGGTTGCCATAGCTTTACCTTCGCGCTGCCGCCGGGTCTCGCCGCGGTCCACGACGCCATCGAGGTGCGCCGTTCGCTCGACGGCGCGCCGCTCGAATTCGGCTCAGAAGCCGCGGAAAAGCCGAGGAAACTTCGGCAGAGGGGCTGAACCTCAGGGAATCCTGGCCAACCTGCGGTAGCAAAATCTTCCGCGGGTTTGATCCGTGTTAATGTACGGTTCAGCAAGGCACATATAAGCCGGCTGAATGTCGGGTTTTACCCCGATTTTACTCAAGATTTGAACCAGACCTTGATTGGTCGCGGCAAACGGTGCGGAACCGGCAGCCACGGCTTTGGTTTTTGCGTGTCTGCGCAACAACTAGCTGCGGCGCACAATGATAAAGGCGGTCAATTCACAATTTTTGGTCTTCCTGTCACGCGGCCGTGACGTATATTAAGGGAATAAGACGGCCACAGAGTCCGGAAGACTGGATCAGGGGCAGAACGCCCATTTCCGAGGACCACCATGAAACGTGGAATTGCGGTTTTCTTTTCGGTTGGCGCGCTTTTCACGCTCGCTTACTTCACAGCGAGCAAATTGGCGATCCGCCACGAGACGATCACGTTCTATGACGCCGAGCGCGACAATCGCCCGGTTGCCGTAGACATCGCCGTCCGCCGCGACAAGGAAGCGCAGGCGGATGCCGGCATGCTGAAGCTGCCGGTGACGGTCCTCAACCACGGCAACACCGTGAAGTTCACCGAATACTCCTTCCTTGCGAACGTGTTTGCGGCACGTGGTTACCTCGTCATCTCGATCCAGCATGACCTGCCGACCGATGCGCCGATGGTGACCAAGGTCGGCGAGATCTATGTCGGACGGCTGAAACAGATCGAGCGTGGCGTCGCCAACATCAAATTCGCCGTGGCGCAAATGAAGGATCGCGAGCCCAACGCCGACTACGATCACCTCACCGTGGTTGGGCATTCCATGGGCGGCGACATCACCATGTATTTCGCCAAGCAATATCCCGACCGCGTGAAGAAGCTGGTGACCCTCGACAACCTGCGCGTGCCGTTCGTCACCGGGGGCAAGTTCAAAATCCTGAGTTTCCGCTCGAAGGATCCGGTGTTCAAGGCTGATCCCGGCGTGGTCCCAAGCTCGGACGAATGCGACAAGGACGGTATTACCGTCGTGAACACCAACTTCCAGCATAACGACATGCGCGATACCGGATCGGAAGAGGCCAAGACCTCGATCCAGAGCATGCTGGACAAATTCCTGGCCGATACCGACGAGTCGAGCGATGTCGCGCCGGTCGAAGCCAGTGCACAGAAGCTACTCGACCCCGGGCCGGTGGCACCCTATGTACCGACGGGTAAGCAAGCCAAGCCGGCGAAGGCGCTGACGCACTGAGCGTTCCGTGCCGGCGGCTGGATCACTGGCAGCCAGACGCGAGCGCCGATGTCGGGTGAACCGACCAAATCCAAAACCAGCGACGTGACGTCGGCGCATGCCGACGGCAAAACCGGATCGCTGCCGGACACCAATACTTCCACCTCCGATGATATCGCGGCCTTCGTTGCGAAAGCGCGCGCGATGTCGCCGCTTGCAGAGGGCGCGCGCGGCCGGCTCGTGTTTGCGCTCGATGCCACGATGAGCCGGCAGCCGACCTGGGACATGGCCTGCGCGCTGCAGGCCGACATGTTCCGCGAGGCGGCTTCCCTTGGCAGCCTCGACATCCGCCTGGTCTATTATCGCGGTTTGAACGAATGCCGCGCGAGTGGGTGGGTTTCCGACAGCGCCCAGCTTGCCAAGCTGATGTCGAAGATCGATTGCCGCGGCGGCAACACGCAGATCGGAAAGGTGCTGTCGGAATCGCGCCGCGAGGCGGTTGCCTCCGGCGTTCGTGCGGTGGTGTTCGTCGGCGACGCCATGGAAGAGAATGTCGACGATCTCTGCGCCAAGGCCGGCGAGCTCGGGCTCTTGAAGGTGCCGGTCTTCATGTTCCAGGAGGGACATGACGAGACCGCCGAGCAGGCGTTCCGCGAGATCGCGCGGCTGACGGGCGGGGCGTGGTGCAAATTCGATCCGGGTGCAGCGGCGCAATTGCGCGAGCTCTTGCGGGCCGCGGCGGCCTATGCCGCCGGCGGGCGTGAAGCCTTGAAGCGGCTGTCGGCGCGCGAGAGCGGTGCCGCGAAATTGCTCGGCCAGATCAAGTGATCGCTGCTCTTTTGACGCGCGCCCGCTTATATTGACGCCATGCCGACCCTGATCGCGGGCGCCGTCGCCGTCGTCCTTCTCTATTTGCTGCTGCAGATGTTTCGCGCGGCCAATCCCGCCGTGCTCGCGCGCGCCATCAAGATCGTTGGCGGCGTGGTCTCGCTCGCGGTCGCCGCCTTCGTAGGCCTGAGGGGTGAGCTCGCGGTAGCAATCCCGCTTGGCCTTTTCGGCGCAGGCCTGCTCGGCTGGGCGCCGTTCGGCGGGGCCGGCTTTGGCAATTTCGGCGGCCTGTTCTCAGGGCTCAACACCCAGCGCTCGGCCGGGCAGACCTCGCAGGTTCGTTCGCAGTTCCTCGAGATGATGCTCGATCACGATACCGGCCAGCTCGCCGGTCGCTTCATCGCCGGGCCCCATGCCGGTCAGCCGCTCGACGCGTTCGATCTGCCGCAGCTCGCTGCGATGATCCCGAATTTCGATGCTGAAAGCGTTGCCTTACTTGAAAGCTATCTGGACCGCCGGTTTCCCACCTGGCGTGAGAACGCGCAGCGCAATACGGCAGGGGGGCAGCGCCGCCCGGCGGCGAGCGGCAAAATGACGGAAGAGGAAGCCTATCAGATCCTTGGCCTGCAGCCGGGAGCGAGCAGAGACGAGATCGGCCGCGCGCACCGAGCCCTCATGAAGAAACTGCATCCCGACCAGGGGGGGTCGACGTACCTCGCTGCGCGGGTAAACGAGGCCAAGGATACTCTGCTTCGCACGCATAAGGACTGACTCCGGCAACGCCAACAACGCTACTGACCGAAGGCCGTTTCAGCCGCCTCTCTGTGCAACGCCTGCCATGGCCCGCCGTTGTCCGGCGTGGTCGAACTTTCACTGATGAAAAGTTTTAACCGCAAATTCTTGACGAGAGGTTTGCAGGATGACCGCATCGGATCGTCGCCGAAAACAAAAAACCCGCGCTTCCGGCGCGGGCTTTTCAGTTTCTCTATGCGCGTTCAGCTAGTTGTGAGCGGTCATGCAGGGAATGTCGGAGCGGCGCAGCGTCCGGCAGACGGCTTCCGCCTGATCGCGCTCGAGACCGGCGAAGCGTGCGCGGTAGAGCTTGCGGTTATCCTTGGCGATCACAGGCTCGGTGAACGGATCGGCCTTGCTGAGCAGGCCGCGGGCGCCATTGCGGGCGGCTTCGAGGCGCTTCTGTGCCTCGTCTTCGCTTTCGAGCGCGCCCACCTGCACGATCCATCCGGTGTGCACGGCTGCGGGCTTATCGGCGGTATTCTGCTGTACGATTTGTGGCTGGGCCGGCGGCTGCGGGGCGGGGGCGGCATTGACGACCACCTGCGGCGCCGGAGCGGGCGGAGTAGCGTTGGACACGCTGGACGCCGGCAACACGCCGAGGATGCCGTTGCCTGTTCCGTGGCCGGGCGGCTGCGGCGGCAGTTCGGTGCGCGTGGCTGGCGGTGCAGAGTCGGGCTTGACCGGCTCGACCCTGGTTTCGGCTGCCCTGGCCACGACCGCGTTCGAGGTCTCCGGAACGCTCGGCGCGGCCGGCGGAAGCGCGCTGGTGATGGGGGGCGCGGGCTGGGCCGGGCCCGCGGAAGCAAGCTTCAAGTTGCCGGCCTTGATCTGCACCGTCTTCACCCGGACCGGCTTCATCGGCTCTGACGAGCCGGGTACCAAAGCGAGCGGCTGGGTCTGGATCACGCCCGAGGTCATCGGGGCGGGCTCGACGCGGGCCTGCGTCTTCGAAGCCGGCTGGGCGGGTGGCAGGGCCGCGGTCGCTTGCGCGAATGCCGCGGTCATCTTCGAGACCGGCGTGCGCATCGCGGGCGGCGCCATCGGGTCCTGCGCATCGGCCACGCTGGGCGCTGCGGGCGCCGGCTGTGGTGCGGCCTGAGCCTGCACCATCTGCGGCGCCGCTGAATCCGGACCGGAGTCGGCGACCTCAACGGCGTCGGAACCGCTGCGTTCGCCGATCGCGGCAACGCTACGCGTGGTCGCGGCTTTGCCGAGGTTTTCGGCGAGCAGGTTGCGCATGATGGCGTCGCGCGAACCTCCGCTGCGGCCGCCCATGACGACGCCGACCAGGAAGCGGTTGCCGCGATGGATCGAGGTCACGAGATTGAAGCCCGAGGCGCGGGTGTAGCCGGTCTTGATGCCGTCCACGCCCTCGACGTCGCCGAGCAGGTGATTGTGGTTGCGGATCGACTGGCCGTGATAATTGAACACGGTGGTCGAGAAGTAGCGATAGTAGCGCGGGAAGCGATCCTGAATCGCGCGGCCGAGCGTCGATTGATCGCGCGCGGTGGTGACCTGTTCGTCGTTCGGCAGGCCGGAGGCGTTGCGATAGGTGGTGCGGCTCATGCCGAGCGTGCGCGCCTTGCGGGTCATCATTTTCGCGAAATCGTCTTCGCTGCCGCCGATATATTCGGCGATGACGACCGCGGCGTCATTGGCGGAACGCGTGACAAGTCCCTTGATCGCGTCCTCGACCTTGATGGTCTGCCCGGGACGAAGGTCGAGCTTGGTCGGATCCTGATCGGCGGCGTGCTGCGACACCGGCATCTCGGTGTCGAGCTTGATCTTTCCGGAGTCGAGACGCTCGAACAGCAGATAGAGCGTCATGATCTTGGTGAGCGAAGCCGGATGGCGGATGCCGTCGGGGCTGTTCGACGTCAGCACGGCGCCGGAATTGCCGTCGACGATGATCGAAGAGAACTGCGGGCTGTAGCTGCCGCGGTCGTCGTCATCGCTGGAGTGATGCGCGACATGACGATGGCGGGTGTAGCGGCGTGCCTCGGCGCTGTCGGTGGACGCGATGACAACCGCGGCGATTGTGATCAACCCGAAAACGCTAACTCGCACTCGGCGCGAGGAAGCCGATTTGTTACGAAGCATGAGATCCCCGTCCCAGTTTCTGACTAAATCACCGGTTCGTGAGGCAAAATTGTGCCCGCGTTCCCGTGATCGTTCCCTGCTTGAACCCCGTCGCCGCCCTTGCCTTGGCATGGGGCCTTGAGGGTTCACACTGCCATTCTAGCTAAGGTTATGTTCGCAAACGTCTTTTTCCCATTTGCGGGAAGCTGAACAAGTCCGGGAATCAGGTTAGGTGCCGTAAGTTGCCAAAACCTTAAGCAACCGTTGCGCTGATCCTCAGTTTTCTCGGCAAATTTTCGTTTTGTGCGCCGCACAAGAATCTTGACTGTTATTGTGCGTTGCACTATACGTGAGCAGGGTCAAGGGAGCCGGGATTCGGCCGGCGGAAGCGCAGTCAGGGAAAGGGATACCATCGATGTTCAAAGTTGAAGACATTCAAACCTACGGCAAGGAGCAGTATGAGACCGCAATGTCTCACGCCACCTCCATGCAGAATGGCCTCTCGGCGATCGCCAGCGCCTATGGCGACTACGCCAAGAAGTCCTACGAGGACAGCAAGTCCTTCGCCGAGAAGCTCTCGGGCGTGAAGTCGCTCGACAAGGCGCTCGAGGCGCAGACCGAATACGCCAAGGCCGCATACGAAACCTTCGTCGCCGACTCGCAGAAAATCGCGAGCCTCTACGGCGATCTCGCCAAGCAGGCATTCAAGCCGCTCGAAGGCGTGGTCGCGAAGTTCACGCCGGCGCACTAGGCGCGGGCATCTCTCCCTTTCAAATCGAAAAGCCCGGCTGTCTCAGCCGGGCTTTTTGTTTGCATATTCGTGTGCATGGAAAAATCGCTCGATCGCCTCGGTCGCGCCGATGAGAGAGCCGGATCGGCGGCGGCTTTTCTGCGAGATGATGTTGATGGCGTGGGAAGAGTGCGGCAACGCTTCGGTGAAAAAGTGGTTCCTTGAGGAGGCGCGATAGAGCGCGGCATCGTAATCCGTTTTCCGCCGCCATTTTGGCCGACGAAGCCACCACGGTCGTCAACAGGCGCTGAATGGGCCGCTGCATTGTTTTGTCAAATCCGCCAGAATTGATTATTCTGGGGTGGGATCGCCGGGTCGGGAATCGGACTGCCGCCGGTCGCGTTGGCTTTGGCCAACGCCGCGCTTGCGGAAGCCCGGGGACTGACCCATATTTCGGTGATCGATCCGGACGGGGTCGGTCCGGCTGGATTATGCGATCTGGAATGATGGGATGCCACGGTGGCTCCAGCGAGGAGAGCATCCACTGGCCGCCGTCTGGTTTCCCGTGGGGAAATTGAACGCCTTTGCCATGTCGCAATTAACTTTGAGCACCGATCGGCCTGCCGCGACGCTGTCGTCGCACCCGCGGATGGGCAACGATGAAAATCGTCCCGCCGGTCCAGGTGGACCCACCACTTCCGTCATCACCAAGGTCAAGCCGAAGACCAAGCGGCCGAATCTGTACCGGGTGCTGATTCTGAACGACGACTACACGCCCATGGAATTCGTCGTCCACGTTTTGGAGAAGTTCTTCCAGAAGGACGTGGAGGCCGCGACCAAGATCATGCTGCACGTGCATCATCACGGTATCGGGGAGTGCGGCGTGTTCACCTACGAGATCGCCGAGACCAAGGTGACGCAGGTGATGGATTTCGCGCGCAAGCACCAGCACCCCCTGCAGTGCGTGATGGAAAAGAAGTAACAGCGCGTCGGAAAATTACGGGGCCTGCCTTCTCCCGCCCAAATCGGAACGGGTTTTGCATCGAAAATGCCGGGTGACGCGTTATCCCTTGTCGCGGAACCGGTCTTTTGCCGCGGCTGGGTATAACTATATGTGAAAAAGGTTGTTGTTGCCTGAGGCGGCAACGGCGATCATGATGGCCCCGAGGCCAAGAGGACAGAATGCCGACTTTTTCCCAGAGTCTTGAACAATCCCTGCATCGTGCGCTGGCGATTGCGAATGAGCGTCATCACCAATATGCGACGCTCGAACATCTGTTGCTGTCGCTGATCGACGACTCCGATGCAGCGGCCGTGATGCGGGCCTGCAGCGTCGATCTCGACAAGCTGCGCACCAGCCTGGTCAACTATCTCGAGACCGAATTCGAAAATCTGGTCACGGACGGGGCGGACGATGCCAAGCCGACCGCGGGCTTCCAGCGCGTGATCCAGCGCGCCGTCATCCATGTGCAGTCGTCCGGCCGCGAGGAAGTGACCGGCGCCAACGTCCTGATCGCGATCTTCGCCGAGCGCGAAAGCCATGCCGCGTACTTCCTGCAGGAGCAGGATATGACGCGCTACGACGCGGTCAACTACATTAGCCACGGCATTGCCAAGCGTCCCGGCGTTTCCGAAGCGCGCCCCGTGCGCGGCGTCGACGAGGAGACCGAGACCAAGGGCAACGAGGACTCCAAGAAAAAGGGCGAGGCGCTCGAGACCTATTGCGTCAACCTCAACAAGAAGGCGCGCGACGGCAAGATCGATCCGGTGATCGGACGCAATTCCGAGATCAACCGCGCGATCCAGGTCCTGTGCCGCCGCCAGAAGAACAATCCGCTGTTCGTCGGTGAAGCCGGCGTCGGCAAGACCGCGATCGCGGAAGGGCTTGCCAAGCGCATCGTCGACTCCGAGGTGCCGGAAGTGCTGGCGGCCGCCACCGTGTTCTCGCTCGACATGGGCACGCTGCTCGCGGGCACGCGCTATCGCGGCGACTTCGAGGAGCGCTTGAAGCAGGTGTTGAAGGAACTGGAGGCGCATCCGAACGCCATCCTGTTCATCGACGAGATCCATACCGTGATCGGCGCCGGCGCCACTTCCGGCGGCGCGATGGACGCGTCCAACCTGCTCAAGCCCGCGCTCGCCTCGGGCACGATCCGCTGCATGGGCTCGACCACCTACAAGGAATATCGTCAGCACTTCGAGAAGGACCGCGCGCTGGTGCGGCGCTTCCAGAAAATCGACATCAACGAGCCCACCGTCGAAGACGCTATTGCGATCCTCAAGGGCCTGAAACCCTACTTCGAGGATTATCACCGCCTGAAATACACCAATGAGGCGATCGAGGCCGCGGTGCAGCTCTCCTCGCGCTACATCCACGACCGCAAGCTGCCGGACAAGGCGATCGACGTGATCGACGAGTCGGGCGCGGCGCAGATGCTGGTCTCGGAGAACAAGCGCAAGAAGACGATCGGCATCAAGGAGATCGAAACGACGATCGCCACCATGGCGCGGATTCCGCCCAAGAGCGTGTCGAAGGACGACGCCGAGGTTCTCAAGCATCTCGAGCAGACCCTGAAGCGCGTGGTGTTCGGCCAGGACAAGGCGATCGAATCGCTTTCGGCCTCGATCAAGCTGGCGCGCGCCGGCCTGCGCGAGCCGGAAAAGCCGATCGGCTGCTACCTATTCTCGGGGCCGACCGGCGTCGGCAAGACCGAGGTCGCAAAGCAGTTGGCGGCGTCGCTCGGCGTCGAGCTGTTGCGCTTCGACATGTCCGAATACATGGAGCGGCACACGGTGTCGCGCCTGATCGGCGCGCCTCCCGGCTATGTCGGCTTCGACCAGGGCGGCCTGTTGACCGACGGCGTCGACCAGCATCCGCATTGCGTGGTGCTGCTCGATGAAATCGAGAAGGCGCATCCCGATCTCTACAACGTGCTGCTGCAGATCATGGATCACGGCCGGCTCACCGACCACAACGGCAAGCAGGTCAACTTCCGCAACGTCATCCTGATCATGACCACCAATGCCGGTGCGGCCGATCTCGCCAAGCAGGCGTTCGGCTTCACCCGCTCGAAGCGGGAAGGCGACGATCACGAGGCGATCAACCGGCAGTTCGCGCCGGAGTTCCGCAACCGTCTCGATGCCATCGTCTCGTTCGCGCATCTCAACGCCGACGTGATCGGCATGGTGGTCGAGAAGTTCGTGCTGCAGCTCGAAGCCCAGCTCGCCGATCGCGATGTCACGATCGAGCTGTCCGAGCCCGCCAAGGCCTGGCTGATCCAGTACGGCTATGACGAGCAGATGGGTGCGCGGCCGATGGCCCGCGTGATCCAGGAGCACATCAAGAAGCCGCTCGCCGACGAAGTGCTGTTCGGCAGGCTCAAGGGCGGCGGACATGTGCGCGTCGTCGTGGTCAAGGACGAGGCGACCGCTCTGGACAAGATCGGCTTCGAGTTCGTCGAAGGCCCGGTCACGCCGAAGCCGGAAAAGCTGCCGGTGGCGCGCAAGCGCAAGCCGCCGAAGCCGAACGGTCCGAATGGCGGCGGTGGCGGCGGCTCGAAAGCCCCGCCCTCGAAGGGGCCGCTGGTCAAGGCTTGAGCGACCGCAAGAACGAAATGCAAAGGGCCGGCTGTTGAGCCGGCCTTTTTGTTGGCGGGCGTAGCCCGGGTGAGCGGAGCGATACCCGGGGATCTTTCGAATATCGAATCCCGCATCCGGTGGAAATCAATCTCCCTTCAACCGCTGGCTGTCATGCACCTGCACGCGCTCGGCGCCGCGGCGGCCGGCCTCCGACAATCGCAACATGCTGAGGCAGCCGCCGGCCAGGGCAAAGCCGACGCCCGCCAGCAGCGACAGCCGGGCGCCATCCGCGGGATAGCGCGCCAGGAAGAGAGCGACGAGTGCGGCGCCCATGGTCTGACCCAACAGCCGTGCCGTTCCCAGCATGCCGCTGGCGCCGCCGGCGCGCTCGCGCGGCGCGGCTGCGATCATGGTGCGATTGTTGGGGGTCTGGAACAGGCCAAATCCCGCGCCGGCCAGCGCCATGCGCCAGATGACGTCCGCCAGCGAAGGGCTCTCGGGCAACAGCGCCAGCGATCCCAGCCCCAGCGCGAACGACAGCAGTCCGACACCACCGAGCAGGCCTGCAGGGTGGCGCTCGACCAGCCGCCCTGCAATGGGCGCAGCGACGGCTACCGCAAGCGGCCAGGGCGTGATCAAGAGCCCGGTCTCGACGGCCGAATAGCCAAAGCGGTGTTGCAGATAGAAGGGAAGGGCGACGAAGGCGAGCATCTGGGCGCAAAATGACGCAATCGAGGTCGCGATCGACAGCGCAAAGATCGGAATCCGCAGCAGGTCCACCGGCAGCAGGGGCGGCCCCTTCATATGAGTCTCGCGCCAGAGCAGCGTGGCACCCGCAATGGCTGCGACCGCGAACTCCAGCAGGCAGGTTGCGACCGGCTCGCCATGGCCGAGGCTGTCGACGGCGGCGATGCCGACGCCAAACATCACCGCGCTCAAGCCGGCGCTTTGCCAGTCGAAGGCGTGAGCCGCAGGTCTTGTATGCGGCAGGCAGCGCCAGCCGAGCGCCAGCGCGACAATGCCGAGCGGCACGTTCACCGCGAACAGAAATGGCCAGGTTGCAACGGCCAGGATGCCGGCTGCCACCGTTGGACCGATCGCAGCGGAGATCGCGACCACCATCGCGTTGATGCCGATGCCGCGGCCGAGCTGCGCTTGCGGATAGGTGAAGCGCACCAGCGCCGCGTTGACACTCATGATGCCGGCCGCGCCAAATCCCTGGACGATGCGCGCCACCGTGAGCCACAACAGCGTGTGCGACAGTGCGCAGAAGGCGGAGGCCAGCGTGAACAACAACAGTCCCGCGAGATAAACGCGCCGATAGCCGATGATTTCGCCGAGCGAGGCCAGCGGCAACAGCGAAATCGTGATCGCGAGCTGGTAGCCGTTGACGATCCAGATCGAGAAGGAGGGGCTCGCCTTGAGATCGATCGCAATGGTCGGCAGCGCCACATTGGCAATGGCCCCGTCGATCACCGACATGGTGATGCCGAGTGCAATCGTCAGGATGGCCCAGTAGCGCTGCGGCAGCGGCAGGCCGTCGGCGTGCTCGACCATGGGAGGCGACATCCGTTGAAAACCTTGAAGTGATTGGGTCCGACAAACAGCCGGAACAGGTCAAACCGGGCACGGCAGCGGGGGTTCCATCAGCCTTGCGCGGCCATCTTGCATGTACATCTCAGCGGGATGTCGACAAGTGTTAACGACGCGTATTCGGCTTGCTGCGCACCTGGATCGATCGGAGATAGTTCACTGCAGCGTCCGCGTCCTCGCGGCTGAAATGGAAGGTCGGCATGTCCGGATGGATGGTGCTCAATCGGCCCTGCAGGCGCTGGCCAAAATCATTGTCGTAGAGCTTGTCGTCGCCAAAGGTCCGGAACGGCGGCGCATCCTGGTGCGGACTTTGGCCTGTCTTGCCGATGGCGTGGCAGCGCGCGCACATCGCCTCGAGCAGGGCTTTGCCGCGTTGCTGCCCGCTTTCGGTGGCGCGGCCGGTTGCGTTGGCGGCGCAGACGAGCAGCAATGCGATGCAAAATCGCTTCATCCGACCGCCGAATCTCCGCTGTGAACTACCACCGCGAGGTGGCCTTGCCGTAGATGAACAATGCGATGAGCCCAAGGGTCACCGTGGTCGAGAGCACGAGGATCGTGCGATCCCAATTGGGTCGCTGGCTGCGCGATTTGTTCAAGCTCAGCGCCGTCAACAGCGCCTTTATACCGAATCTCGGCATGGGGAATGCCCGAAGATTGTGTTCTCGGATGCCAGTATGACGGCGAAATCAGGAAACGGCTTTGAGGCACATCAAGTGATCAACGGCATGCGCACCTGTTCGATGACCTGGTCGGCGCGGCCAGGCCACACGGCTGCTTTAACGCTCAACGGCGGATACCCATCGACGTAGATCCAGTTCTTCCATCCGCCTGGATCCTCCACAGGTCCATTTCCGCCGCAATGCGAAACCAGCCGCAGCGTTAGGTCTATTGACCCTTTCGAATGCGCCACGCGGCGACGGGCTTGCTTTTTCATTGATCTATCTCAACCACGGATGTGCCTCGCGGGATCGAAATTGCCAGTACAAGGGCTGCGGAGGATCGGCGATGTCAAGCACGGTTACAGCGGCAACTTCAGGCCAGCCGATACAGCGAGAAGGTGTATTGGTGCGGATCGCGATCGGCTTCACGTCGTGGGCGGAGCGCTGGTTTCCCGACGCCTTTATTTTCGTCGCCATCGCCGTGGTCGTGGTCGCGGTTGCTTCGCTCGCCAATGGCGCTTCGCCTGTCGCCGTCAGCGTGGCGTTTGGGAACGGCTTCTGGAGCTTGATCACGTTCACCATGCAGATGGCCTTCGTGGCCATAGGGGGATACGTGGTCGCGACGTCCGCGCCGGCGCGCTGGCTGATTGGCCGGCTTGCCGATTTGCCCAACAACGGAAGAAGCGCAGTTGGCCTGGTTGCCGTCGTCAGCATGTTGGCCTCATTGCTCAACTGGGGACTCAGCTTGATCCTTGGCGGGCTCCTGGTGCTCGCGCTCGCGGCGCGGCGGGAATTGCGAATGGACTACCGGGCGGGGGCTGCAGCGGCATATTTGGGGCTGGGTGCTACGTGGGCAATGGGGCTTTCTTCGTCGGCAGCGCAGCTGCAGGCAAATGCCGCGAGCCTGCCAAAGACTCTCTTGCCCATCACGGGTGTTATTCCCTTCTCCGAGACCATTTTTCTTTGGCAATCCTTCGTGATCACCGCGGTCCTTCTTGTGGTTTCGGGAGTCATCGCGATCTGGTCGGCGCCGGGACCCAACACCGCTGTAACCGCCGAAGCGATGGGGATCAAAGCCTCCCACGACGATTCAATCGAAGTGCCGCCGCCCCGGCAACCCGGGGAATGGCTTGAACATTCTCCCATTCTTACGGTCCTGCTCGCGCTACTGGCAATTGGTTGGGTGATCTACGAATTTTCGCGCCAGGACTGGATGATCGCGATTTCCAACCTCAATACCTACAATTTCATATTCATCATGCTCGGGCTGCTTCTGCATTGGCGCCCGAAGCGATTTTTGGCGGCGGTCGTCAAGTCGGTGCCAGCGACATCAGGTGTCCTGATCCAGTTTCCCTTCTATGGGGCCATAGCCTCGATTTTGACCCAGGCAAAAAATGGTGCGGGGGTCACTGTTTCCGATCAAATCACCCATGCCTTCGTCAGCATGTCGACCCAGCATCTCTTTCCGCTGGTGATAGGGATCTATTCGGCGATCCTGGGTTTCTTCATACCTTCAGGTGGCGGAAAGTGGCTGCTCGAAGCTCCCTACGTCATGCAGGCGGCGAACGATCTCAAAGTGCATCTCGGCTGGGCCGTGCAGGTGTACAACGCCGCGGAAGCATTGCCCAATCTCATCAATCCGTTCTGGATGCTGCCGCTCCTCGGGGTCTTGGGTCTGCGCGCCCGTGACATCGTTGGCTTCTCGTTCCTGCAATTATTGCTGCATCTGCCAATCGTGCTGTTTCTCCTGTGGGCCTTGGCATACACGCTTGAGTACCATCCGCCAGTGATACCCTGAGAGGACATTGCAAACCGTTCAGGCGCGCTCCGGGCCGAAAGGCGAAAGGCCCGCGTAAACCGGTGTGGATTTCATCATCGCACGGGACGGCAAGATCGCGGCTCTTATGTTTACCTCGACTCGCCGCCCATCTGATGCGCGAGCAGAACCTTGCATAGGTTTGCTACGGGTCAATCGCGTCGGTTTGACAGCCAGTCCGCTACTTCCGGTCTATCCCAGAAGCGTTGAGACAGCGAGGCTGCCGAATTACATCGCTTGCGCCGGTACAAGTTTGGGCGTTGAGTCCACGACTGTAAGCGGGTGCCGCTAGTCCTACCAAAATTCTCAAGCAATCTTTCTGTTCTCATCGCGGGGTGGGGACAGTACGCCGTACGCAGAGCGGACCCACCTTAGCCGGATCGGAAGTGGCCAAGCGCGCGGCCCAATGCGCGCAACAACCGGCACTGGAGCATACGCGCAAAACCAGGGAGGAGAACGATGAGCAGTTGGCTTAGTGAGCGAGAACAGCGTCTCGTCGCAGGCGCCGAAGCGGCATCGGCAACAACGCCGATTCCCACCCAGATCGTTTCCAACGGCGAGTATCTCCCGCCCCCACAGAGCGCGACGCAGAAGAAGGTCGAGGCACGGATCAACGAGCTCGCCGATGTGAACGGCAAGCACCTCGGCTTGAGCCGCAGGCAGTTCCTGCACACGAGCTGTGGCATGGCGGCGGCATTCCTCGGCATGAACGACATCTACGGCAATGTTTTCCAGGTCGCGCCCGCCGAGGCCCGCGAGCCTGAGCTGATGCTGGCCCGCGCGCAAAGCCTCGCTGACCAGTTCATCTTCGACGTTCAGACCCATTTCGTGCGTGATGACTTCGACCACAAGGAACTCTTGGACCTGGGCAAGTTCGCGAGCGAGCACTGGAACCCGAAGATGAAGGAGGAAGGCGTCTCCTCGCTCGCCCGCTACAAGTTCCAGAACTACGTGAAAGAGGTCTATTACGACAGCGACACCAACATGGCGCTCTTGAGCGGCGCGCCGTTCGACGACCCGAGCTGGTGGCTTCTGTCCAACGAGCAGATCGTCAAGGCGCGCGAGCTGATCAACGACTTCGCTGGTTCGCGGCGTCTGCTGGCGCACAGCGTCATCACCCCCAAGCAGCCCGGCTGGATGGATGAGGTCGACAAGGCGATCGAGGTCTACAAGCCGGATTCCTGGAAGTCCTATACGATCGGCGACCCGCTGGCGCCTTCGAAGTTCCCATGGCGGCTCGACGACGAGCAGCTGATGTATCCGTTCTACGAGAAAGCGGTGAAAGCCGGCATCAACACGCTCTGCATCCACAAGGGGCTGCTGCCGCCCGATTACGAGAAGTCGTTCGCCGGCGTGTGGGAATACGCAACGGCGTGGGACATCGGGAAGGCCGCGAAGGATTGGCCACAGATGAACTTCGTGATCTATCACTCGGCGTTGCGGCCGGCCTTCGAGCTACCGGACAAGGCGTGGGCGGAGTTCGAGCAGACCGGCCGCATCCAGTGGGCCTCGGATCTCGCGGAAATCCCGCAGAAGTTCGGCGTCACCAATGTCTATGCCGAGCTCGGCACGTCCTTTGCCAACTCAGCGGTCGCGCATCCGAAGTTCTGCGCCGCGCTGGTCGGCACGCTGATCAAGGGCATGGGGGTGGATCATGTCATGTGGGGCACCGACTCTGTCTGGTACGGCTCACCGCAGTGGCAGATCGAGGCGCTGCGCCGGCTCGAAATCCCGGAGGACATGCAGAAGAAGTACGGGTTTGCGCCGCTCGGCGACGCCAACAGCGCCGTCAAGCAGCAGATCTTCGCCGGCAACGCGACCAGGTTCTACAAGATCAAGCTGAAGGCGGCGGACAACAGCAAGATGCCAGCCTTTTCCCAGGACCGCCTCGCGGCGCTCAAAAATCAGTACACACTGGCGGCCAACGAACCCTCGAACCTGCGCTACGGGTACGTTCGCGCCGCGTAGAGCATGATCCGGGAAACCGGCGCCGGTTTGCCGAGGCGACCTCTATCAAAGTTAGAGCGGGACGACGATTCGAGAGAAGTCGTCTCTCTCTCTCTCTCTCTCTCTCTCTCTCTCTCTCTCTCTCTCTC